>DASSHM010000171.1:0-2864 GCA_035692885.1 Occallatibacter sp. | reverse complement strand
GGGCACATTCCGCTGCACGCGACCGAGGAGACGGCGAGGGTGCTGCGGCGGATGTATGACTACACATTTTCGCCGGAGGCCACGTATCCGCATCGCGCGCGCGTGGAGATTGAGCCGCTGGGCGACAGGGCGGCCGTGCATGCAGTGGATTTCGTGCGCGTGCCGGTGCTGCACGGCGAGATGGAGATCGCCGGATTCCGCTTTGGCAGGGCGGCCTACCTGACCGATGTAAGCGCGATCCCGGAGGAGAGCTTTGCGCTGCTGGAGGGGCTGGACTGCGTGATTCTTTCAGCGCTGCGCCACAAGCCGCACCCCAGCCACGCGACGCTGGAGCAGGCGGTGGGCTGGGCGCGGCGGATAGGCGCCCGGCGAACGCTGTTCACGCACATTGCCCATGATCTGAAGCACGCAGAGACCGATCAATCCCTGCCGGAGGGGATGGCGCTGGCGTATGACGGGCTGAGCTTCACCATCAATCTGGAGCCGGCACGCCGATGAGCGGGAGCAAGGAACACAGGCCGGCAATCTATCGTGCGCTGGAGGAGATTCCGGCTGGTTTCGGGCCCAGCGTGGCGGCCATCGGCAACTTTGACGGTGTTCATCTTGGCCACCGGGAGATTCTGGCTGCGGTGGTGGCCGAGGCGCGAGGGCGGAATGCGCGCGCGGTGGCCATCACCTTCGACCCGCATCCCGTCCACTTCCTCAGACCAGACGTGCCGCTAAAGCTGCTGACGCCGCTTGAAGAACGAGTGCGGCTGCTGGCCGGGACAGGTCTGGACGCCGTGCTGGTGCTGCGGTTCGACGAGGCGCTGTCGCACCTGCGGGCACGTGAGTTCGTGGAGCGGGTGCTGGTGAAAACGCTGGCCGTGCAGACACTGCACGAGGGCGGCAGTTTCCGTTTTGGATACAAAGCCGAGGCGGGTGTGAAGGAACTGGCGGAGCTGGGCGCGGAGTGCGGCTTTGCGCTGCGCGTGCATGATGCGGTACCTGCGAGAGGCATGGAGATTTCGAGCTCGGCGGCGCGGGAGCTGGTGGCCGCCGGCGACGTGAGACGCGCGCGCTGGATGCTGGGCAGGCCATTCGCAGTGCGGTCAAAACCGGCGCGGGGACGCGGCGTTGGCGCACGGCTGGTGGTGCCCACCGTGAATCTGGCGGAGTATGACGGGCTGCTGCCGGCAACGGGCGTGTACGTGACGAGGCTCACAGCAGGCGGGCGGTGCTTCAAGTCGGTGACGAACGTGGGCAACCGGCCAACATTTGCAGGCGCGGGATTTGCCGTGGAGACGCATATCCTGGATTTTGAGCCGATGGAGCTGAGTGGCGACACGCTGCTCCATCTGGAGTTTCTGCTGCGGCTGCGGGCGGAGATGCGCTGGCCGACGCCAGAGGCGCTGAAGGCGCAAATCATGAAGGATGTGCAGCGGGCGCAACGATATTTCAGGCTGGCAGCGGGGTGAATGAGACGCCATCAGCGGCCTGGGGACGTCTTGACCTCCGGCGGCCTTGATTCAAGGGCCGGCTGAGAGTCGGAACCCGGCTTGTGCGGTGCGGGCGCGGCGGGTTGAGTAGAAGCGGCAACCTGACGGGTTGTGTCATCGGGAGGGCCGGCGGGAAACTGCTCATCAGCGGGCGACCTGGCGATGGCAGCGCGCATGAACGCCATCCAGATGGGCAGAGCCGCGCGGGCGCCTGTCTCCTTGTCGCCGAGAGACTGCTGATTGTCAAATCCGACCCACACGCCGCAGGTGATCGAGGGCGAAAATCCAATGAACCAGGCATCGGTGAAGTTGCTGGTGGTGCCGGTTTTGCCACCTAGCGGGTGGTTGAGCTGTGAAGCCGCGACGCCGGTGCCGTGGGCGATGACGGCCTCGAGAAGCACCATCATCTTGCGCGCGGTATCTTCGCCGATGACCTCGTGGATGCCGGGCCGGTCCTGCCAGAGGGTGATGCCGTCGTAGTTCTGCACCTTGTGGATGAGCCTCGGGGTGATGCGGATGCCGTCGTTGGGAAAGACGGAGTAGGCGTCAACCTGTTGTGCAAGGGTGATGCTGGCCGCGCCGAGGGCGATGGGCAGGTATGGTTCGATTTCGGATGTGACGCCGAAGCGGTGGGTCATGTCGATGACGTTGTGGATGCCCACCCGCGCGGCGAGTTTGACAGCGGGGACGTTGCGCGATTCAGCAAAAGCGGTGGTGAGGGTCATTGGACCCTTGAAATCATTTTCGTAGTTGTGAGGGGAGTATCCGCTGAAGTTGACCGGCGAGTCGACGATGATGTCGGTGGGCTTGGCGCCCTGATCCATTGCCGTGGCGTAGACGTACGGCTTGAAGCTGGAGCCGACCTGACGCTCAGCCTGCGTGGCGCGGTTGAACTGGGAGAGCGCGAAATCGCGTCCGCCGACCATGGCGAGGATGTCTCCGGAGGTGTTGTCCATGGCGAACAGGGCTGCCTGCGCGCCGGAGTCCTGCTCAAGAGTGGCGCGACGGGCATTCCCCTCCGTGGCGCTGGAGAGGTGGACGTAAATAATGTCGCCGGGCTTGACGAGGTCCTCGCCGGATGCGTGTCCGGTCCACTCCCAGTCCTGGGGCAGAAGGATGACGCGCCCCGAGCCAATGCGGGCAAGGATCTGCATGGGCAGCACGCGGGTTACAACGGCGTGCACGTAATCGCCCGGAGCGTAGGCGGAGCCCCAGTCAGGGTGCCTGTAATTGTCGAGGCTGACTCCGGCGGCAAGGACATTCTCCAGATGTCCCTTCCATCCGCGACGGCGCTCGTAGGCCGCGAGCCCGTCAAGCACGGCGCGATTGGCGGTCTTTTGCAAATCGAGATCGAGCGTGGTCTCAATGCGAAGCCCGGCCTCGTGC
>DASSHM010000170.1:0-8428 GCA_035692885.1 Occallatibacter sp. | reverse complement strand
AGCCGGCCAGGTCGTATTCGCCGTCGGCATAAAAGCCCGGCATCTGGGCAGTCTCTCCCCCGACCAGCGCGCAGCCATTGGCCTTGCACGCATCTGCGAGACCGGTGACCACGCTCTCGGTCACCTCGGGGTCAAGGCGGCCGCTGGCCAGGTAGTCCAGAAAGAAGAGGGGCGTCGCGCCCTGCACGGCGATGTCATTCACGCAGTGGTTCACCAGGTCGGCTCCCACCGTGTGATGAATGCCCAGTTCAAAGGCAATCCTGAGCTTGGTGCCGACTCCATCAGCAGAGCTGACGAGGATGGGATTCTTCCAGCGCTGCGGGTCAAGGCGGAACAGCGCGCCAAAGCTGCCGATGCCACCCAGCACATTGCGGTTGAAGGTCTTTTGCGCCAGATACTTGATGCGCTCCTTGGCGCGATCACCGCCGGCAATATCCACTCCGGCATCGGCATAAGTCACGGATTTTGACCTGGATTCGCTGGGCACAGTGCCGACTTTCCCGGGATGGACCTACGCGCACCCCAAATGGCTGGAAAGTCCGATTCTAGCAGGATCAGCAGGGGTGAAATATGGCGAGGCGGAAGCGGAGAGAGGGGAAAAACGCGAAATGGGGGGCCTGAATCGCCGAGGGACCGGCGATGCGCCTTGTGAGCGGCCGGCTTGTAGCACTCTGCTGGGTGCGTCTACAGGAAGTGTCCCGATTCCTTGTCACCGGGCAGCATACAGGTTTCGAGCCTTCCCCCAAGGCGGTGACGCCATCGTGCGACGAGCCGGTAGGCAACGTCTCGCACCGGACGGGGCAGGCACCACAGCGCAGCCGCGGCAACCGGCCATGGCGCAGGCAGAGAAGCCAGCAGCGCAACGGTGGCAGCGGAGCGGACGAGTATCCGCTCTGAAGGCGTTCCGGCGTGGCGCACAACCAGAATCGTACCCGGCCCCCCTGGCATGGCAGATGCGCTGAATCCGGCGCGCGCAAGCAGGCTGGAGACGCCGGGCGACTGTGACGGCGCGAAGCGGAGCCTGTCTGCCCGGTCGCGGCGCAGCAGCCAGCGCATCGAGCGGTTGCACAGCACGCATCCGCCGTCGAAGATTACCAGCAACCGGCCATCGAGCTGATCCGGAACTCCCACACTCAACCGGATGCCCGCCTGCACGGGAACGATTCAATACTGTGCGTGCCCACCTTCTATACTGGAGCCACGATGAGGTCCACGAGCAGAGCCCGCATCAGCGCCGGTTCCAAGGTTTTGCAGCAACGCGCAGAGCACTATTTTCCGGGAGGGGTCAACTCGCCGGTGCGGGCCTTTCGCGCGGTGGGCGGCGAGCCGCCGTTTGTTGAGCGGGCCGAGGGAGCCTGGGTTATCGACGTGGACGGGAACCGCTACATCGACTACTTCGGCTCCTGGGGTCCCATGATCCTGGGGCATGCATTTCCGCCGGTGGTGGAAGCAATTGAGCGCGCTGCCCGCAACTCATCGAGCTTTGGTGCATCGACGGCAGCCGAGGCCGATCTAGCCGAACGCATCACGGCGTGCTTTCCAGCCATTGAGAAGCTGCGTTTTGTCAGCTCCGGCACCGAGGCAACCATGTCGGCCATCCGACTGGCGCGGGCCGCCACAGGACGCAAGATCATCGTCAAATTTGAGGGCTGCTATCACGGCCATGCAGACGGGCTGCTGGTAAAGGCCGGATCGGGTCTGGCGACATTCGGCATACCTGGCTCGGCGGGAGTCCCTGAGGAGGTGGCCCGCCTCACGCTTGCGCTGCCATACAACAATTCAAGCGCGGTCGAGGCGGCATTTGCAGCGCATCCGGACGAGATTGCCGCCGTGATTCTGGAACCCGTGGTTGGGAATGCGGGATGCGTTCCGCCGCAAAGTGGATACCTTGAAGGACTGCGCGCGATCACCGCCCGCGAGGGTGCGTTGCTCATTCTGGATGAGGTGATGACCGGCTTTCGTGTTGCGCTGGGTGGAGCCTGCGAGCGGTTCGCGATTACACCGGACCTGGTTACTCTGGGCAAGATAGTGGGAGGCGGCCTGCCGGTGGGCATGTTCGGCGGCAGGCAGGATTTGATGGATCAGCTCGCTCCGCTGGGGCCGGTTTACCAGGCGGGCACCCTCAGCGGCAATCCGCTGGCCATGGCCGCCGGCCTTGCCACTGTCGGATATCTGCAGGAACACGCAGGCGAGGTTTATCCCCAACTGGAAGCAACCGCCAGGGCTGTGACGGAAGGCGTGGCCAGCAAAGCAAAAGAGGCGGGCATTGCGCTTACTTTGAATCGCGTGGGCGCCATGTGGACATGGTTTTTCACGTCCGGCCCGGTGGCAGACTACGGCGATGCGTCGAGGTCAGACACGGCTGCGTTCGGCCGCTTCCATCGCACGATGCTTGAGGAGGGCATCTGGCTGCCCCCTTCGCAATTTGAGGCCGCCTTTTTGAGCACCGCCCATACCGCCGCCGAGGTGCAGGCAACCATAGAAGCAGCAGGGAGGGCCCTTGAACACTAATGCGCGCATCCTGGAGCCGCGGTCCCGCGAGCGGTTTGTAACCAGCAACAGGCGCCTGGGAGTGCGGCTGCTCAGGCATCACGTGCCTCTGGGATTGCTGGCGACAGGCGTCGCACTGGCGCTTTACTTTACGCGGCCCTATCCCGACGTGATCAGCCGGGCGAGCTTTGCCACGGCATACCCGGCGCTTGGCCTGCTGGCCGCCACGTTGCTGATCGGTCCGTGGAATCTGCTGAGGAAACAAAGGAATCCGGTCTCCATGGATCTGCGCCGCGATGTAGGCATCTGGGCCGGCATCTATGGCGTGGTGCATACAGCGATCGGCCAGTGCGTCCATTTGCGCGGCCGGCCGTGGCTCTACTACGTCTACGGCCCGTGGGAGCACCATCACACAATTCCGATCCGGCACGACCTCTTCGGGCTGTCAAACTACACCGGCGTCGCGGCTGTGCTGCTGCTGGTCGCGCTGCTGGCCACTTCAAATGATTACTCCCTGCGGGCACTGGGAACGCCGCGATGGAAAAAGCTGCAGCGCTGGAACTATGCGGTCTTTGCGCTGACCGCGATTCATGCCGTGGGCTACCTGACAATCGAGAAGCAGAAGAAGGATTTCGTGATTACCGTCGTTGTTCTGCTTGCAATCTCGCTGGTCTTCCAGGCCGTTGGATTCATGTTTCGCCGGCGGCGCGCTGCCGAAGCCGGATAGAGCCATGGCCACGAAGAGAGAGTTGCGGATGCGGCTCAACCCTGCCAGAGGAACAGGACGCCTGCGGCGACGAGAGTTGCCTCGATAATCCAGATGAAGACCCGCTCTGGCAGGCGGTCCACGATATGCTTGCCGGTCAATGAGCCCCACACCATCAGCGGGCCGAGCATCAGTCCCACCAGAACGCTGTGCAGTGGCAGAATATCCGCATGGCCGTAGGCGAACAGCTTGCTGACATGCATCACCACGGTGGCAAGTGCTTCGGTTCCGATGTATGCGCCCTTGACCAGGCCAAATGCAAGAAAGAACGGCGCCATCAGCGGGCCAACGCTGCCCAGCAGTGCCGACAGAAAACTCGCCCCCGCGCCGATGCCGGCAAAGGCGGGCGCTGAAGGCCTCCAAAGCGGGTGCGGCCTTGCGTGCCTCCAGACGGCAATCAGGATAAGAAAGACACCCAGAATGCGCGTAAGCATGGCGAGCGGAGCACGCGCGAACAGCAGCCCTCCAATAAGCGCCATGGGCACTCCGCCCAGGGCGAACCATGCCACAACGCGCAGGTCAAGCTCGCGCCGGTTGAACCACGCGCGGCTGGAGTTGCCGATAAGCTGCGCCACGGTGAGGATGGGGATGGCCTCGCGGATGCCGAAAATCCACACCAGCACGGGTAGCAGCACAGCCGCGCCGCCGAAGCCCGCCACCGCGGCCAGCGTGGCGGCAATGAACGACACAACCAGCAGGACTCCGAGATGAATCAGATCAGGCACAAGACTCCCACTCCGGCGCCAGCCGATTGCGCGCGCGCATAGGCTGCAATGCAGGCTGCCGGTTCAGCGCGACCACTCATCCAGCGTTACAAAGCGGTGCGAATTGATGTACCTTGCGATGATGCGCGCGGCAGCCGCCACTGAGGGACCACGGTTTGCGCCGATGCTAAGATGACTGCCGTCATGGAGCACGATGTTGGTTGACCAGCCCTTCTGCTGGTTGTGGTCAATTTTGCGCGTCAGCCGCACGGCAATGCGCTCAGCAGACGGCTCGCGCCAGTCGGACGTGATGGCATTCCACGTGACCGGAACCAGACCAAGCTCCCGCGCCACGCGCAGCACATAGGGACGCCGCCCGCCGAAGGGTGGCCGAAAGAACCGCACCGCCCGGCCGGTAATCTGCGCCAATATATCGGCGGTCGTTGACAGCTCTTCACGCACCTGCCGCGAGGCCGTGAACGCGAGATTGGGATGGCTCCATGAATGGTTGCCCATGAGGTGGCCTGCGTCCGCGATGAGGCGGACCAGCGCCGGCTCAGCCTGGGCAAAGCGCCCGACCAGAAAGAACGTAGCACGCACCTTGTGGGCGGCCAGGGTATCGAGCAGGCGCGGAGTCCACGCCGGATTCGGCCCGTCGTCAAAGGTCAGCGCCAGCTCGCCGGGGCGGGGCGGAGCAATGAGCGTCCTGCCGAAGACCCGGGAGGTGGGCCACATGGCGGCATAGGCGTAGCCCCCCACGGCGAGCCCAGCCGCGCCCACAGCGCCGAGTCCCGCGTATGCACCTGTAGCCAGCGGCGTCAGCATTCTGTCATCCAGTGTGAAACGGCAACGGGATGGACTGCAAGCCCGAATCAGCCGGAATAGCAGGCATCCACGGGCCGCCGCGCCGGGAGTGGGAAGATGACGCAATCGGGCGTATACTTGCCTTGTTCGGGTCGCATCCTGAGCTGGCGGAGCGGCACTGGAGATGAAATGAGCCTGACCAACTTTCGCGCAGGCGGCGGTTCCGCCGCCGGTTCTCCCATCACAAAGGTCACAATACCCGCGCTGGCTGAGATGAAGCGGCAGGGCAAGCCCATCTGCGCGCTCACGGCATATGACTACGCCACATCGCGCATTGTCGACGAGTGCGGAGTCGATCTGATTCTGGTGGGCGACTCGCTGGCCATGGTGGTGCTTGGACACGACAACACCCTGGCGGTAACGGTGGACGAGATGCTGCACCACACACGCGCGGTACGCCGGGCCGTGAAGCGCGCGCTGGTGGTGGCCGACATGCCCTTTGGCAGCTACCACGGCACCGCCGCGGAGGCGGTGGCCAACGCCGTTCGCTTTGTAAAGGAAGCAGGCGCGGAGGCGGTGAAGATTGAAGGACCCCGCGTGGAGCTGGTGCGCGCGATGGTCGATGCGGAGATTCAGGTTGTGGGTCATCTGGGCCTGACGCCGCAAAGCGTGCACCGCATGGGCGGATATCGGGTACAAGGCCGCACGGTCGAGGCTGTCACACAACTGAAGGCCGATGCGCGCGCCCTGGCCGAGGCGGGCGTGGGACTGCTGGTGCTCGAAGGCGTTCCGCGCGAGGTGGCCGCCGCCATCACCGCCGGGATTCCGGTTCCCACCATCGGCATTGGAGCCGGGCCGGACTGCGATGGGCAGATCCTGGTATTTCACGATCTGGTGAACCTCAGCTTTGCCCCGCAGGCCAAATTTGTTCGCCGCTATGCCGACGCCGCCGGAATCATTCGCGCAGCTGTCGAGCACTATCGCAATGATGTGGAGCATCACTCCTTCCCCTCTGACGCGGAGAGCTATCACCTGACGGAAGAGACGCGGCGCGCGCTCGACTCCAAGACCGAAAAAGCCGGCAAGCCGCAGGCTCTGCGGAGCGCCTGATGCGGATTCTGCGCACTGTGGATGAGCTGCGCGCATGGTCGCGGTCCATTCGTTGCGCCGGCGACAGAACACAGCGCATCGGCCTGGTGCCCACCATGGGCGCATTGCATGCGGGCCACGCCTCACTGATGCGAGCGGCAAGGGCGGCAGGTGACCGGTACGCCGTGAGTATCTTTGTGAATCCCACCCAGTTTGGACCCGGCGAGGATTATGCCCGCTACCCACGCACGTTCGCATCAGACTGCGAGATGGCAGAGGCGGAGGGAGCAGACGTGGTGTTCGCGCCGGGCGTGGAAGAACTTTATCCGGCTGGCGCGGCAACCATCGTGGATGTGGAGGGTTTGAGCGACCGCCTGGATGGGCAGTCCCGGCCGGGTCACTTTCGCGGCGTGGCGACCGTCGTCGCCAAGCTGCTGACTGCCGCTGAGCCGGACAGGGCATATTTTGGACAGAAGGACGCCGCGCAGGTGGCGGTGCTGCGCAGGCTCGTGACTGACCTGCGGCTGGCGACGGAACTGGTGGTTTGCCCCATTGTGCGCGAGTCGGATGGGCTCGCGCTGAGCTCGCGCAACACCTATCTCAGTTCCGATGAGCGTGCAAGGGCACTGGTGCTGAGCCGCGCGGTGAGGCGCGTGGAAGCGATGGCGGCCGCAGGCGAACATCGCGCCGAGGTATTGCTGGCGGCATCGCGCGAGACTTTTGCTGCTGAACCTTCTGTCCGGGTTGATTATGCCGCTTTGGTGGACTGGACCACACTGGCTCCGGTTGCGGAGGCCGCGCCAGGCACGCTGTTCGCCGTGGCAGCGTGGGTGGGCGCGACGCGGCTGATTGACAATGCTTTGATCAGCTGAAGAAGTCGCATTTGGTAGAATAAGCGCCGCAACTCATTCCGCGATGGAATCGAGCCTAACCACAAATGAGCAAAGTGATCTATGTTTCAGTGCTCGTGGCGATCCTGTTCAGCTTTGCGATGGCAGGCGCTCAAACCATCCAGCAGAACGAGGCCGTTGTATTACGCGCCGAAAACGAGGTATGGAACCAGGGAAATCTGGCCGTGGTCGACGAGATTTACGCACCTGATTTTATTTGCCACTTCGTTGATGGGATCGAGTGGCGCGGACTAAGCGGCATGAAGGCCGCCGTCGCCAGCCACCGAAAGTCGTTTCCGGATTGGCACGAACGTGTTGAGGACATCCTTGCACAAGGTGATCGCGTGGTCATACGTATTCACTCGACGGGCACTCAACTTGGCGCATTCAACGGCATCCCTCCATCGGGGAAAAGGGTCTCAATCGAAGAGATTCATATCTTCCGCCTGGAGCACGGAAAGATAGTGGAGCAATGGGGCATGCCGGACGTGCACGGGCTGCTGGAACAATTGGGCGTGCACGGAAACGGCGCTATGAAGATGCAGCCAACCGCGAATGCCCGCTGAGCCCCGCCCCCGCCTATATGAGTTTTATCTGAAAGACTATGCCAGAACTGCCAGACATTGCTGCGTACATCAAGGCGCTTGAGCCGCGCGTCCTGGGCAAGCGGCTTGATCAGGTGCGCGTGGCCAGCGTCTTTCTGCTGCGAACCGTAGAGCCTCCCCTATCAGCGGTGGAGGGACTCACGGTGACCGAGCTTCTGCGCGTCGGCAAGCGCATCGCCATCGGCATGGACGGCGATCTTTGGCTGGTGCTCCACCTGATGATTGCCGGCCGGCTGCACTGGAAGCCCGCAGGCGCGAAGCTGGCAGGCCGCAACGCGCTGGCTGCTTTCGATTTTTCTGCCGGATCGCTGGTGCTGACCGAGGCGGGGAGCAAGCGACGCGCATCGCTCCATGTTCTGCGCGGCGAGGAAGACCTTCGCGCCACTGATCCCGGCGGAGTTGAAGTCCTTGAGACGGATCTTGCCGGATTCCGGGCCACCCTGACTGCGGAAAATCGCACTCTGAAGCGGGCCCTCACCGATCCGCGCCTGATCAGCGGAGTAGGCAATGCGTACTCCGATGAGATTCTGCATGCGGCGCGGCTTTCGCCGCTCGCGCTCACGCACAAGTTGAAGCCGGAGGAGTGGGAACTTCTGTTCGACGCCACGCGCTCGACACTTGCCCTGTGGATTGACCGGTTGTGCGCCGAAGCGTCGATACGCTTCCCCGAGAAGGTCACGGCCTTTCGTCCGGAGATGGCCGTTCACGGCCGGTTCGGGTTGCCCTGCCCGCGGTGCGGAGAGAAGATTCAACGCATCCGATACGCCGACAACGAGACGAATTATTGCGCCCGCTGCCAGACCGGCGGAAAAGTTCTTGCGGACCGGGGATTGTCGCGCCTGCTGGGGTCCGATTGGCCGCGCACGCTTGAAGAACTGGAGACGCTGAAACGCCGCTGAAGGTACGGGGAACTATGCGCATGGTCATTTGACTTCGCAGGCTGGTTTTGCGAGACTCAAAAGTGCTGCCAGACTGGCCTGAATGGCCGGTTCTGTGTCCCGTGCCGAAGTGGCGGAATTGGCAGACGCGCATGGTTCAGGTCCATGTACTCGCAAGGGTGTGGGGGTTCGAGTCCCTTCT
>DASSHM010000169.1:0-6177 GCA_035692885.1 Occallatibacter sp. | reverse complement strand
CCCTGCTTCATGGACGCCAACCAGGTCGGTTTCGTCCACGAATTGGTCTGGGACGACATCAAGCTGATGCTTGATAACGCCATCACCATCAAGCCCAAGCGCCAGATGTCGGTGCAGTTCTCCGGCGGCGAGCCCACCCTGTCGCCCTATTTCCTCGATGCCATCGCCTACGCACGCAAGGTCGGCTACAACTCGGTCCAGGCCGCGACCAACGGCATCGAGTTCGCCAAGTCGAAGGAGCTTTGCCGCGCCGCCGCCGAAGCGGGTCTGCGCTACGCCTATCTCCAGTTCGACGGCATTGGCAACTCCGCCAATTCACACCGCAAGGTCGGCAACCTGTTTGATGTAAAGCTTCGCGCCATTGAAAATCTGCACGAAGCCGGTGTCGATATCGTCCCCGTAACCACCCTCATCAACGGAATCAACAACGAGCAGGTGGGGCGCATCATCGGGTTCGCGATGGACAACCCGAAGAAAATCAACTTCATCAGCTTCCAGCCAGTCTCCTTCACCGGACGCGATGAGGGCATCAGCGACGAGCGCCGTCTGGCTCAGCGCTACACCCAGAGCCACCTTGCACACGACGTGAAGAAGCAGCTCAACCTCGGCGAGCCCGAGCGCGACTGGTTCCCCATCAGCTTCATGAGCACCTTTTCCGACTGGGCCGACCTGGTGCATGGCCCCCAGTCCGATTGGGGCCAGCTCTCCTGCGGCTGCCACCCCGACTGCGGCATGGGCATGGCGCTGATGATCGACAAGGAAACCAAGGAAGCCGTTCCCGTGACCGCCTTCCTCAACGCCGACCAGCTTGCCAAGGACGTGGCCAAGATCAACGACGCGGCCCGCGGCAAGTTCCTCTCCGTGGTGGGCGTGTCCCTGGCGCTTCTGCGCAACTACGATCCGCGCAAGTCGCCCAAGCACTACAAAATCTCCGACCTGCTTGCCAAGTTCGACAAGTGCTTCGGCGCGACCGGCCGCAAGTACGGCAAGGTCACTGCCGACCGCACCATGGCCGACATCGAGCAGCGCCGCGCCGACCGTTGGAACTTCCTGTTCATCGCCAGCATGTGGTTCCAGGACCTGTTCAACTACGACTTCCGCCGTACCGAGCAGTGCATCATCCCCTATGCCACGCAAGAGGGTGAAATCAGCTTCTGCGCGTACAACACCGGCATCGGCTGGCGCAACATCATTGAAAAGATGCACATGACCGCCACGCTGACCAAGTGGTACGAGGAGCATGGCCGGCACGAGATCTTCGCAGGCGGCAAGAAGGTGGGCATGTCCCACGTCGGCCACGAGCTCCAGCTCAACATGGAGCACGTGAACTCCGAGGCCAACCACACGCTCGATGAACTCGGCATCGCCAAGAATGCCCGCGAGGAACGCATCCGCGCCCGCGACAGCAAGTCGCTCGAGAGCAAGATCAAGCAGGACGCCGAAAACGCCCGCATGGCCAAGCTCTACCGCGAGCATATCCTCGGCGAAAAGCCGGTCGAAGGCATGGTTACCCTCGACAGCATCGCGCCCGCCCGTTCGGCGAGCAATAACGCGGCCAGCCCCATCAACCGCCACCAGCCCGCCGAGCCCGTCGCCGGAGACTAGGCGTTCAGCTCAACGCGCCTCCAGCGCCATGTGATTCAACCTTGGCTCTCTCCATCAAAGGCCGTTCCCCCAAGGGGACGGCCTTTGTGCTGAGAACACGAACGATCTGCTCAAGATGCTCACTTGCTCGCACCCTAAAGCTTATGCTCATCCGCCGATATCCACTCCCACGGGCGGAAACCCTGAGCGCGTCACCATGGCTCATCTCCCAGCGAACCCGGCGCAGGGAGCGTCTCACGGGCCGAGGTTCTGCTCGAAGCCCGGTCAGCGCTGGCGCGCCGGGCAAATCAATGGTTGATCAGCGAGGCGATGCAGGCTGCGCCGAAGCCGTTGTCAATATTGACCACGCATACGTTGGGCGCGCATGAGTTGAGCATGCCCAGCAGCGCGGCAACGCCTCCGAACGACGCGCCGTAGCCCACGCTCGTGGGCACCGCCACCACCGGCGCGTTCACCAGGCCCGCCACCGCCGTCGGCAGCGCGCCCTCCATGCCCGCGCACACCACCAGCACCCGCGCCGCGTCGAGCGACTGCTTTTGCGCCAGCAGCCGGTGAATTCCCGCCACGCCCACATCAGCGACGAGCTCCGTCGTGTTGCCCATCAGCCGCAGAGTTACGGCCGCCTCCTCCGCCACCGGCAGGTCGCTGGTGCCCGCGCACACCACGCAGACCGTTCCAGTGCCCGGCACGGCCTCTGCCTGCCGCAGCGTGATGGCGCGCGCCGTCTCGTGATACTGCGCGCGCTTCTCCGCGCCGGCCACGGCGTCGAACATTTCGCGCGAAGCTCGCGTGGCCAGCACATTGCCGCCCGCTCGCGCCATGTGCGCAAAGATGGTGGCCACCTGCATCGTCGTCTTGCCCTCGGAATAGATCACCTCGGGCATGCCGGTGCGCAGGGCGCGATGGTGATCGACCTTGGCAAAGCCCAGGTCCTCAAAGGGAAGGTCGCGCAGGCGCTCCATGGCCTCATCCACGCGGGTGCGATGCTCGCTTACGTCTCGCAGCAGATTTTCAATCTGAGCTCGATCCATCAGTCGGCCTTCTCTTCCCTGGCGGATGTGTAGACCCGCATCGCCTCCTGCATCACCAGCTTCAGGGGCACTCCGCTTTTCCCGGCAATCAGGAGGCAATCCTCGTATTCCGGCGCGGCATTGGCCACTTCGCCGGAGGGCCAGCGGGCAAGCTTGATCCGCACGGCTCCCCACCGGGTCTGCGCCTCCACAAACTCCCTTCCGAGCGCGGCCTTGTGCTCAAGCCGCCAGCGCAGGCCGATGGTGGTGGTTTCGCGAAAGATCAGATCGCGCAGCGCGCTCACCAGATCAGGACGGCACAACACCGTCATTTGTACGCCGCTGCGGCCCTTCTTCATCTGCACCGCCGTTCGGTACACATCCCATGCGCCCGCCTGCAGCAGCAGCCCGCTCACATGCGCAATCAGTTGTGGGCTGCTGTCGTCGATGACAGTTTCCATCACGGCAATCGGCTCAACCGCCGACCCGGTGGACGGGAGATCCTCGCCCACAATCATGCGCAGCACGTTCGGCTGGCCAGGCGTGTCGCGCCCGCCCGCGCCGTATCCTGCGCCGCCGATGCACATGGCGGGCAAAGGGCCGTATTCGACCTCGAGCATGCGCAGAATCGCAGCGCCGGTTGGCGTCACACGTTCCATCGGCACGCCGGCTGAATAGACCGGCGCGCCATGCAGCAGGGCGAGCGTTGCGGGCGCCGGAACCGGCAGCGTGCCGTGCGCGCACTCCACCGTTCCGCTGCCTGCGTTCAATGCGGATGCCACCCAGCGGTCCACGGCCAGATATTCGTTGCCCGCCGCCGCACACACAAGATCGACAATGGTGTCCACCGCGCCAACCTCGTGAAAGTGAACCTCGTCGATTGGAATCATGTGAATTGCCGCTTCAACCTCACCCAGCAACTGAAAGGCCCGGCTCGCGCGAGCTTTTACACCTTCATCCAGATGCGCCGTGGCGATGATGGCAAGGATCGCGCTGAGTGACCTGTGACTCTCGTGCGAGTGGCCGTGACCATGCTCCACATGGCCGTGCACGTGGTGGTCATGCCCGTGAGGCTCATCGTGCTGGCGCTTAAGCCGCGTGTCATCGCCTTCAGCCGCAATCACATCCACTTTCGCGGCGCCCACGCCGCCGCGGCTCACTCTGTGCAGTTCAACGTGCGCCTCCACGTGCAACGCGGCCGTGGCTTCCTCCAGCACGCTGAAAGGCACACCCGCGTCCACCAGGGCGCCGAGAAACATGTCGCCACTGATGCCTGAAAAACACTCCAGATAACCAATTCGCATTTGAAGGCGATTGTACCCCGTCGTCAGGCGCCATGCCGCGTGAGCACATCGGTGGGCAGGATTGCATTCAATGATCCGGACCGGAACCCGGCGCAATCCAGTGCCACAAACTGGAACCCGGCCGCGCGAAGTCCGGTTGAAATCGCGTCCAGCATCTCCATCGAGAGGGCGCGCGACAACTCGGCGCGCGCAATCTCAACCCGTGCAACCTCGCCATGGTGGCGCACTCGAAACTCCATGAAGCCGAGTTTGCGAAGTACCTCCTCGCCGCGCTCCACCTGATCGAGCACCTCACGCGTCACCGCGCGGCCATACTCCACACGCGAGGAAAGGCACGGCGCGGCCGGGCGGTCCCACACCGAAAAGCCAGCCTGCCGCGCGAGCTCGCGAATCTCCTGCTTCGTCAACCCGGCCTCTGCCAGCGGAGCCAGCACCTCATGCTCCCGTGCCGCGCGCTGCCCGGGCCGATAGTCGCGCTCGTCATCTGCGTTCATGCCGTAGGCAATGTGGGCAAAGCCCAGCTCGACGCCCAGCGTCTGCATGCGGTCAAACAGCTCCGACTTGCAGTGGAAGCAGCGGCTCGCATCGTTGCGCTGGTACTCCGGCTTGTCCAGTTCCGCGGTTTGGATCACGCGCAGCGGAAGTCCCTGAGCCGCCGCAAATCCCCGCGCCTGCTCAAGGTCGCGCCGTGCCAGGCTGGGTGAGTCGGCCAGCACCGCGAGCATATGTTGTCCCAGTACCCGATACGCCGTGGCCGCAAGAAAGGCCGAATCCACGCCGCCGGAGTAGGCCACCATCACATTGCCAAGAGCGAGCAGCCGCGCTTCCAGCACGCCGAGCTTCTCGTGCGCTGCATCCACGCCCTGCGTCGCTGTGGCGCCGGCTGTCATGGCTGCGATTATACCTCGGGTGATGCACCGAATCTCATCCCGAAGTCTGAGGCCCTCAGGGTGAGACATACGGTATACTCCGACGCAGCCAGATACTGAGGAGGTAAAGTCAATGGGTTTGCAGTCGATGTGGAAGTTGGCGGGGGCGGGCGCGCTCGCGCTGTCCATGATGGCTTCGCCGGTGCCGCTGACGGCACAACCCGGCGCCACAGTGCTGAAGGCCGCGGAGGCGCAAAAGGTGCTGCCACCGGCGGTCTTCTACAAGGGGCAGTCCGCTCCCACGCAGTTGCGCAACTCAGGCGGCGTCAAGTTCGCCGACGGGTACTACGTGCTGGCCACGCTGGTTGACACCAGCGGATACTCGAGTGACGTGGCATCCAAATACCAGTCATACTTCATCACTGAAGTGCCGATCAAGATTGGGGGCAGGAGTCTGCCCGCCGGTGTGTATGGCGCGGGATTCATCGGCGGAAACCGGTTCGTCGTCACCGATGTAGGTGCGCACGATGTGCTCTCCGCGACCTACGCAACCGACGAGGTGATGAAGCGCCCCGTGCCGCTGCAGGTGGTCACCGACCCCGGCGGCGGATTCCGTCTCTACGAGGGTCGCAAGTACGTGCGATTCAGCCGTTAGAGACAACGCGGCACGCGCTGCAAACAAAGGACGCGAACCCCGGGGGCTCGCGTCCTTGTTCTTTTCCTGCCGAACAGCCTTACGCCCGGGCCAGGGCTGCGCCTTCCAGCCGCTCCTTCACCAGTTCCTGCCCGCGGGCCAACAGCTCGGTCAGCGGCAGCTTGCCTGCGTCAACCTCGGCCAGGATGGCCTTCTGCGCCTGGTATTCGCGGTTCACGACGCCGGCCTTGGACTGCAGCATCCGCCACGCCTTGCGCCGCTCCACGCAGAACATCACCATCTGTCGCGACAGTGAGCGGTACTCCACCTTCCCGTTCTCCTCAAATTTGATGTAGACGCCAAAGTCGGGGATGAACGCGCGATGCTCCGGATTCAGGTAACGCCGGTAGACCACATCCTGCTGCGTGATGCGCACCAGCATGTTGTCCAGCGAAATCATCTTCTCCGCGGTCTCGGGCTTGATCTTCCTCAGGTGGTTGCGGAATCTCGCCTCCGTGGTGCACCAGTGGGCAACCGTGTAGCGCATCGGCTCGCCCGTTGACTTGATCTTGGTCTCATACCAGTCGAGGTCGAGCGACGGGTTCCCCTTGACGTCGAGCGTCTCCTGGTAGCTCTCGCCAAGCCGGGGGTTGAACACAAACTCCGGCACGCCGCGCGAGTCGCGCACGCGCTGCGCCTGGAACAGCGCCATGTCATCGGGGACACCGTGCTCCGGCTGGCAGGTGGTGAACGCC
>DASSHM010000168.1:0-3614 GCA_035692885.1 Occallatibacter sp. | reverse complement strand
TTGACGACCTCAGCCTTCTCCAGCACAAAGTTGACCAGGCGGGACTCGGGATTGAAGCGGAGGGCGGCCACGATCTGCGCCAGCACGTCTCCAAAGTCCTTGTGGAGCATGCGGAACGCGCCAAAGCCGATGGCCGCGATGAGCAGCGCCTGGACGAATTTGTAAAGTGCGATGAGCACCAGCCACTTGTTGTGGCGACGCGCCTTTGCATCGGGCGAGGGGGTGTCGGTCATGGTTTCCGTCGGCAGGCAACGGGCACCAGCCGTCTTCTCCTATCTTACGGTAGATGGCACAACTTCCCCGCAACGGGCATCCACGCGCCGGGAGCGCCCTACCGGGCAGCGGCCTTTAACAGCGCCTCGCGGTCGATCACTCTGCCGTCCTTGATGAGGATTGAGATGCCGCGGACGTTCCAGATGTTGGCGGTGGGGTTGCTGTCGAGGACAAGGATGTCGGCGCGTCGGCCGGGGGCGATCAGTCCCAGCTCGGTCCATCCGAACTGCAGCGAATAATTGTTGGTGGCAGCGGCGAGCGCCTCACGGGATGAGAGACCGAGGCGGACAAGCAACTCGAGCTCAGTATGCATGGAGATGCCGGGCATGGAGCCGGTGACTGGCGCTCCGGAGGCGGCGAGATAGTGCGGCTGCGCGGCAAAGATGGCGGCGTTGATGTTCCACAGGCGCAGCGCGGCCTGATCGTCCTTTTTGCGCTGGCTTTCGGTCATCCAGCGCTGGGCCATGCCGGGCAGGTGGCGAGCCCAGTTGGACACAGAGTAGTTGAGCTCGCCGGTGGCAGGGTTGGTGGGCCGGTAGAGGTTGACGGGGTTGAGCAGCGACGCAGCCGGCTCGCGCCACAGGTTGCGATGGCCGGGGAGACGCGAATAGTAGGTGCTGAAGGTGGGCATGAGCGCGGCATGATGCGAGGCGATGAAGCGCGCATAGTCGCGGATGTGCGGGTCAGTGGGCGGCAGGTGCTGCGCATAGTCGTAGTCGGCGTTACGGGTGGATCCGTAGGGGTCGTCGACGAGCGGGCGCTGCAGCTCGTCGGGGATGAGACCGAGCTCGTAGCGGCCCATGTGAATCAGCGCGTCGACGCCTGCCTGGATGCCGACCCGGTATGGCGTGGAGATAAATTCGCCGTAGGTGACCAGGCCCATCTGGTGGGCGCGCGAAATAATCCACTGGGTGTTGGCGGCGGTGAGGTCCGGGCCCAGCCAGAGAACGCGGGTTCCGAGATGAGCGGTCTCAATCAACTGCCGGGCGGTGTCTTCAGGGCTGAGCTCGGCGGGGTGAGCGCCCTCCTTGAGCCGGGAGGTCCACTCGCCGTGACCGATGAGCAGGCTCCAGTTGTCGGTCGTACCGATGGAGTCAATGAGGTAGAGGTGAGGGCGGGGATTGGCGTTGAAGTCGACATGGCCGTGGCGGCTGTCAGACCGCGTGACCACGGTGGTGACGCCCATGTAGAGATCGGCGTTTGACTGGCTCTGGGTGCTCATCCCCGCGTAGCCATCGACCAGGCCGGGAATGATGAACTTGCCGGTACAGTCAATGACGCGGGCGTCCCTGGGGATGGGGATCTCTGAGCGCGAGCCAACTTCGGTGATTCGGCCTTCGCGGACGACAATGACGGCGTCCTTGAGATCCTTTGCAGAGCGGCCCCAGTTGGTGACGTCAATCACGGTGCCGCCGGCGAGCACCAGCGCGGGGGCCGGCTCCGCTGGAGCAGTCGGCGCCTGGGACCATGACGCCAGGGGCATGGAGCTGCAGCCCGCAAGCACGCAGGCAACAACAAGTGCAACGAATCTGGCAGGGATTCGCATACGCAAGCCGGCCTTGTGTGGATTTTCGCACACAGGCTGTGGCGGACGTATCAAACCCGGCGTCTGGATGGAATGGGCGTCGCTGACCAACTCATGCACGACATGCGCGCGCCGCCTGCTGAAGAATCGTTGACTGCGGGACAAGCTAGCTGGCCACCAGGGTGCGGCGCTGACGATGCGCGAGCAGGGGCAGAACCTGGGAAAAGGCGGCCTCGGCCGTGAGTCCATACTTGGCGCGCAGCGCGTCCACCTTGCCGTGCTCAATGAACTGGTCAGGCCAGCCGATGCGGACCACGGGAACGGCGAGTCCCATTTCATCAAGCGCCTCAACCACGGCAGTACCAAAGCCACCCATTCTCACGTGGTCCTCAAATGTAACGAAGGCGGCGACGCGGCGGGCGTAATCGGCGAGCATTTCGCGGTCGAGGGGTTTGATGAAGCGGGGGTTGATCACGGCGGCCGAGAAGCCCTCGCGGTCAAGACGCTGGCCGAGATCCACGGCAAGCGCAACCATCGGCCCGAGGCCGAGGATTGCCACATCGGAGCCATCGGAAATGATCTCCGCCTTGCCCACCTCAAGCACCTGCGGCTCAGCCTTACGCTCAACTCCGGCGATGGCGCCGCGCGGATAGCGAATGGCTCCGGGCCCGGGGAGCTGGAGGCCGGTCTTCATCATGTCGGCGAGCTCATCCTCGTCCCGGGGCGCCATCAGCACCATCTCGGGCACGCCGCGCAGATACGCGATGTCGAAGAGGCCGTGGTGGGTGGGGCCGTCGTCGCCGGAGAGACCGGCGCGATCCATGCAGAAGAGCACTGGCAGCTTTTGCAGGCAGACGTCGTGGATGATGGGGTCATAAGCGCGCTGGAGAAACGTGGAGTAGATGGCGCAGACGGGGCGGAAGCCGCGGGTGGCCATGCCGGCGGCGAAGATGACGGCGTGCTCCTCGGCAATTCCCACGTCGAAGTAGCGGGTGGGGTGATGGGGCCGAAAGTGATCAAGGCCGGTGCCGTTGGGCATGGCGGCGGTGATGGCGACGACACGTTCGTCCTCGTTGGCCAGTTCGACCAGGGTGCTGGCGAAGACCTCAGAGTAGGTGGGCTGGCCCGAGGGCGTGGTTTTGCCGGTGAGAGCATCATAGGGGCCTAGGCCGTGAAATTTCTTCTGCCCGTCGAGCGCGGGCTTGTAGCCCCTGCCCTTCTGGGTGAGCACATGGAGGAGCACGGGGCGATGCTCAGCCTTGAGAAACTTGAGCGTCTCAACCAGCAGGGGAAGATTGTGGCCGTCGATGGGTCCAAAGTACTGGAGGCCGAACTCCTCGAAGAGAATGGAGGGCCAGAGCATGCTCTTGGCTGCCTCCTCTGCCCTGCGGACCACGGTAACGGCGGTCTTGCCGCCGAAGCGCTCAACCAGACGCGCTGCGGACTCGTGGAAGCTGCGATAGTGCTGGTTGGTGACTATGCGGTGGAAGTAGCCCGCGATGGCGCCGACATTGCGGTCAATGGACCACTCGTTGTCGTTGAGCACGACGATAAGACGCCGGGTCTGCTCGGCGATGTTGTTGAGCGCCTCGAAGGAAATGCCGTTGGTAAAGGCCGCGTCCCCGGCCACCGCAACGATGTGCTCGCTGCCCCCGGCCAGATCGCGCGCCACCGCCATGCCAAGCGCGGCGGAGAGGGCCGTGCCTGCGTGCCCCGCCCCGTAGCAGTCGTGCTCGCTCTCGGTGCGGAGCATAAATCCGTTGAGGCCGCCGGGCTGGCGGATGGTCTCAAAGCGCTCGCGCCGGCCGGTGAGAAT
>DASSHM010000167.1:0-9871 GCA_035692885.1 Occallatibacter sp. | reverse complement strand
CGCGCAGAAGGCGAACAGAACGGCGGCGTAGGCGGGACGAATCCAGCGCGCGCGCTGAAGGCGCGTGAGACGCTCAAACATGACGCCGCCGGCCGCGAAGATGATGGGATAAGCTGGCGCAACGTAATAGAACTTGCCCTTGAGAACGAGCATGAGGCCCAGCACCGCGGCGAAACCCCAGCCCAGCACCGCATGGCGGCGGCCCTGCCTTGAGATGTAGAACCATGCGCCGAGAATCACCAGCAGCGCGGACACATAGCCGATCATCTGCGCCTGCTGACCGAGATAGGGCAGCGGCGGCAGCATCACGTCACGCCCATGGCGCACGCTGCGCACCAGTTGCACAAAGGGGAAGTTCCAGCGCAACTGCCAGAGAAAGTTGGGCAAAGCAATGGCGGTGGCCAGCGCCACCCCGGCCCAGAACCATGGCCGCGCCAGGCTGCGCCGCAAGGGCGACAGCACAACACCCGCCAGCAGCCCCGCGAGCAGAAAGAGCACGCCGTATTTGTTGAGCAGCGTAACGCCGGTGAGCGCGCCGATCCACAGCCAGATGCGCTGATTGTCCGACTCGACAAGCTCAACCATGCACCATGCAATCAGCGTCCACAGCAGCGGATCAAAGGCGTTCATGGTAAAGAGGTGAGACAGGCCGAGGTTGATGGGCGCCATGAGCACGGCCAGCGCCGCGACAAACATGGCCCAGCGGCCGCCGCCCAGCCTGCGCGCGAGCAGCGCGGTCACAAAGATGGCCGCAACGTGCGCCAGCATGGGCAGCAGGCGTAGCGCATAAAGCGATACGCCGATGCTGTGCTCCAGCAGCCACGCAATCCAGGCAATCAGGGGTGGCTGATCCATGTAGCCCCAGGCCGGATGACGCCCGCAGGCCAGGTAGTACAGCTCATCGCGAAAGTAGCCGTAGTGAGTCGCCGCCACCAGATAAATCACAACCCGAAAGAGCGCGAGAATGGCCACCCACACAAGACCGCTGCGCAGCTCGCGCGAGCAGGGCGACTGGGATTCGCTGGCTGTGGAATCTCTCATACGGAACACGGTTGGATACGCACCAGTGCGGCAGCGGGTTCCAGCAGGTGACGCGCGTTTCAGTGTCGCCCGGCATCCCGCTAATCCTCCGCGGCAATTGCCTCGCAGATCTGGTCGATGGCGTATGTCTCGGCCTCGCTGCCGGGACGATGGCCATTGACGAGGATGGAGAAGACGATCGTTTTGCCGCTGTTGGCCTGCAGATAACCGGAGAGGGCGTTGGCCTCATTCAGGGTGCCGGTCTTGGCCCAGATGCGGCCCTTGAGCGGCGACTTGCGGAAGCGCCCCTCGAGCGTGCCATCCACGCCCGCGACTGGAAAAGTGTCACGCCAGGCCTTGCCCCACGCCTGCTGGGAGGCGTAGGAGAGCAGCCGGGTCAGCGCGCGCGGGGTGATGCGGTCGTCCATGCTCATGCCCGAGCCGTCAAAAAAGAAAAAGTCATCGTCCTTGACGCCCGCGTCCACCAGGAACTGGCGCACCACGCGGGCGCCCTGGGCGATGCTGCCTTCGTCGCCAAGGGTTTTTCCGAGCAGGCGCAGGAGCAGCTCGGCGTGCAGATTCTGGCTGTCCTTGTCGATGATTTTGATGTCCTCAATCACGGGCACGCTGACGTGCGTGGCCAGCACACGCCGGTCCTGCAGGGGAGCCTCGACGGTCGTCAGCTCCGCCGGCTTGAGCTTGAGCGCCTGGGCGCGCTCGCCCACAAAGTCGCCTGTCCCGATGGGCAGCCGGTGCGCGGAGCTGGCGCCGCGCGCGACGTTGATGCCGCGATTGAGAAGCGCCTGCACAAAGGCCTCGGCGGTGAACTGCGCGGGATCGTCCACGGCAAGGCTGGCGTGGAAGCCCTCGGGCGGCGCCGTTCCCCAGGCGCGAACCAGCAGACTGCCGGGGCGGCGAAAGAGCCCGGGATGAGCGGGCTGCCCGGCAGGCGCAATGGTCATGGTGTTGTCGAGCGTGTAGTAGTCCACGTCGGGATTCCACGAGCTGGCCACGCCGCCGGGCGCGGCATTGTCGGGCATGATGCTGAGCTCGGTGGTGTTGTCGTTGAAGCTGAGCGCGGAGACGGGCGCGCCATAGCTCCACTGCAGGTCGTCCCAGGCCCAGGATGTCCCCCACGGCTCGTAGAGGTAGTAGCTGTCGTCGCCGACCACGTTGCCATCCACGCTGCGCACGCCGGCCTGCAACACCTGCTGCGCCAGCAGATCGAGGATGCTCATGGCGGCGGACGGAGAGGCCGGCTTCTCTCCGGCCGCGGGTTTTGGCGCCGCCTGTGACGGCTCCTGATACGGATAGGGGCGCGAGCTGATGGTGGGATCGCCCACGCCGAGCAGAACGAGATCGCCGTGCAGCGTACCGGCCGAGTCCACCTGACCCGCGGCAACAACTCGTGTCGTCCAGGTGAGGGTCTCCACCGGCAAAAGCGCAAAAGCCGCGGCCGTGGTTGGCAGCTTGGCATTGGAAGCCGGAGTAAACAGCCTGCCCTCATTCACTTCATAGAGCTGCGCGCCATCCAGCGTGGTGACGCTGATGCCGAATAAGTCGTGGCTGAGCTGCGGAGCAGCCAGGATGGCGTTGATGCGCCGGGCAAGAGCACCCTTGTCCGCGGCGCGCGCATGAGGCCGCGAGCTGCGCCGCGACTGCGCGGCCGGCACAAGGGGAGAAAACAGGAGCCCAGCCAGAAAAAGCGCGAGGAAACGCCGTGTCGCCTTCATGCCCGGAGTGTAGCAGGCCGGAAATGATTGTGCGGCGATCAGGAGGGGGCAATGACTCATAGAATCGAGAGAGACGGATGGAGCGATCATGAATCAGCCACACGAAGGCGCGCGGCGAATGATGCGCGACTGGCGGCTGCGCACGCGCACGCTGGCGCTGGGGCCGCGCACGCTGGTGATGGGCGTGGTGAACGTGACGCCGGACTCGTTCAGCGATGGCGACCAGTATGCGCGACCTGCTGACGCCGTTGCGCACGCGCTGACGCTGCTGGACGAGGGGGCCGACCTGCTGGACCTGGGCGCGGAGAGCACACGGCCCGGCTCGCAGGCGGGAGGCGACGCGGCGCTGAGCGCGGATGAGGAGCAGGCGCGGCTGCTGCCGGTGCTGCGCGGCATTCTGGCGGCACGGCCAACAGCAATCATTTCGGTTGATACCTATAAATCTGAAACGGCACGCGCGGCATTGGCCGAGGGCGCGGAGATTGTGAACGACGTAAGCGGATTTGGATGGGACGCGATGATGGCGCAGGTTTGCGCAGGCCGGCGCTGTGGGGTGGTGCTGATGCATACGCGCGGGCGGCCGGAGGAGTGGCGGGCGCAGCCGCGGCTTGTGCCGGACGACGTGATGTCCGCGGTGCGTGATGGTCTGGCGGCCAGCCTCGATGTGGCGCTGAAGGCGGGAGTGGCGGCGGAGGCGATTGTGCTGGACCCGGGGTATGGCTTTGGCAAGCGCTTCGATGAAAACTACGCGCTGCTGGCGCGGCAGGCGGAGCTGCTGGCGCTGGGCAGGCCGCTGCTGGCGGGGCTGTCGCGCAAGTCGTTCCTCGGCCACACGCTGGCCGGACTGCACGGCGGGCAGGACGCCGCGGCGGGCGCGCGCGAGACGGCCAGTGTGGCCGCGCTGGTGGCGGCAATCCTGCACGGCGCATCGATGGTGCGCGTGCACAGCGTGCGCCCGGCTGTGGAGGCGGCGCGCATTGCCGACGCGGTGCTGCTGGCGGGCAATCCCGCCGCGAGCGAACCGCCGTGAAGACCAGCCATGCCCGCAGCGCCGAATCAGATACTGATGCCAACCTTGTAGCGCGGCCAGAGCGGGCGATTGTCCTCGTGGCTGATGACCGGCTCTGCGTCGCACACCACCTCGATGACGGTGGCCGGCTGGTCCGGCGCCGTGAGCGGCAGGCCGGTGAGGCGCAGGGAGAACTCATCCTGGGTGAACTTAACCAGCTGGCCGGTCTTGAGAATCCGGGCTGAAAGCGCCTTCGCCTTGAGCCCGCCGATGCCGATGACCACCTCGGGCTGATAGAAGTCAAGCCATTGGGCAGCGGGCGTGTGGCCGGGCCAGAAGTGCTGATGGATGTACAGGGTGTTGCCGCGGCGTGTGTAGTTGGCGTTGGTATTCCAACTGAAGGTACCGCGGTCCGCGCCATAAATGGCCTCGCCGCTGGTGGCGAGCCACTGGCCCACCTTGTCGAGCACGGCCACTGACTCCGGCGGGATGGAGCCGTCGGGCTCGGGGCCGATGTTGAGCAGGTAGTTGCCGCCGCCGCGCGCACAGGTGGCCAGGTTGTCCACGATGGTCTTGGGCGTCTTCCATGCGTCATCGTAGCGGTTGAAGCCCCAACTGTCATTGAGCGTCATGCAGGTTTCCCACGCGCGGCCCTCCTCGGCCGCGGTGATGTGCTGCTCCGGCGTGGAGAAGTCGCCGTCGAGTCCGTTGCGGTTGTTGACGATGATGCCGGGCTGCAGCTCAAAGACCATCTCGTTCATGCGCTCCGACTCCCACTGCTGCGGCGTCAGCGGCCAGTCCACGTCGTACCAGAGAACGTCAATTTTGCCGTAGTTCGACATCAGCTCGCGGATGAGCCCGTGCGTGTAGGCCACAAAGCGCTTGCGCGCAGCCTCATCGGTCTTGCAGCGGGCGCCGTCGGGGTGGTGCCAATCCATCAGTGAGTAATAGAAACCGACGCGCAGACCCTCGGCTCGGGCGGCATCGACAAACTCGCGCACAAGGTCGCGGCCGGGGCCCTGCTTAGGCGAGCAGTAGTCGGTAAGCTTTGTATCCCAGTGGCAGAAACCCTCGTGGTGCTTGGTGGTCATCACCATGTACTTTTGCCCGGCGCGCTTGGCGAGGCGGGCCCAGTCGCGAGCGGCGTTGGGTCTGGGGTGGAAGTTTTTGGCGAGCCGCTCATACTGGGGGATCGGCACCCCTTCCACTTCCATGGCCCACTCATGCTGGCCGATGACGGAGTAGAGCCCCCAGTGGATGAACATGCCGAAGCGGGCCTGATGCCACCAGGCCATGCGCCGGGCGCGGCTGGCGGCCATCTGCTGCTCGATGGGCGAGGGAGAAGGCTGAGCCGCCTCTGCCTGCGCCAGGGCCGGCGCGCCGGGGGCGGAGAGCGCGAGGGCCGAGGCCGCTCCAAGCTGCTTGAGAAATGATCGGCGGGAACTTTCACTCCAGTTCATGATTGCCAGGCTCCTGTGGGATGATGCGCAGCGCAAATCTGCGCGATGCCGGTGACTTCGCTGACGCGGCAGGGGCCAACTATAGGGGCCGGAGCGAGGGCGTGTCAAAGCCCGTGGAGGCAGGTTCCTGCTGATACAACATCAACCGGAATTGTCCGGTTGCCAAAGCACTCGCTGACTGCTCTGATGGGAAGGAGCAAACTCATGCCCCACGTCCTCGTTACCGGCGGTTCCGGCTTCTTCGGCGGAATCCTCAAGCGCAGGCTTCTGCGCGAAGGAAACAGCGTCGTCAACATCGACCTGGAACGGGACGAGGACAGCCACGCCGGCCTGACCAGCATCCGGGGCGATATTCGTGATCATGAGCTTGTACAACGCGCATTCGCGCATCATCGCTTCGATGCTGTTTATCACGTGGCCGCCCAACTGGCGCACGGCATCAAGCTCGACGAGAAACTGCTGTGGACCTCCAATGTGGATGCGACGCGATTGCTGGCCGAAACAGCGGCCCGGGCCCGCGTCAGGCCATTCGTGTTTGTTTCGTCGAACTGTCTGTGGGCGGCAAATCTGGGTCACCCGGTTGAAGAGGATCTCGACTGGCCGGCCCCGGTGGAGATCTACGGAAGATCAAAGCTCGCCGGTGAACAATGCCTGCAGGAATTCAGAAATGAGCTGGACGCGGTGATCCTGCGCTGCCCGACGATCATGGACGCAGGCCGGCTGGGACTGCTCGCCATTCTTTATGAGTTCATGGATGACGGCAAAACGGTGTGGGTGGTAGGCAAGGGCGACAACCGCTATCAATTCATTTACGCCGAGGACCTTGCCACGGCCTGCATCCTCGCCGCCTCGCACGGCAGGCCCGGCCTGTTCCATGTGGGTTCAGACCATGTGAAGACGATGCGCGAGGTGTATGAGTCGGTCATTCGCGCGTCGGGCGGGCGCTCCCGGGTGCGCTCCCTGCCCAGGGGGCCAACCATCGCGGCCATGAAGACGGCGCACGCGCTGCGGCTCTCGCCGCTGGGGCCCTATCACTACAAGATGATTGCGGAGGACTTTATCTTTGACACTTCGCGGGCAAAAAACCTGTTGCGCTGGAATCCGACGTTGACCAACGAGCAGATGCTGCTGCGGTCCTACGAGTATTACGCAAATCATCGCGCCGAGATTGCCGCGCGCGATCACGTCTCGGCGCATCGCAAGCCCGCCTCGATGGGCATTATCAGGCTGCTGAAATGGATCTCCTGAGGCCGCGCAGAAAGCTGGGATTCGGGTGGCCCGAGTCTCTTGTGCTGCTGGCCTACTGCGGGCTGCTGCTGTGGTGCATTCCGCATCACGAATCGTGGTTCGACGAGGCGCAGGCATGGCTGATTGCCCGCGATTCCACGCTCTTTGACCTGGTGGTGCACCGGCTGCACTACGAGGGGGCCCCGGCGCTGTGGTACGTGCTGCTTTGGATCGAGATCCGCCTGCACGTCAGCCTCCTCGGCATGCACTACATCACCGGCGTCATTGCCGCCGGGGGCGTTTACGTGTGGCTGCGCTACAGCCCGCTCCCGCGCATCTTCACGCTGCTGATGCCGTTCACCTACTTTCTGCAGTACGAGTACGCGGTCGTCGCGCGGGAGTATGTGCTGTGCCCTCTGTTTGCCTTTGTGCTGATGGCTCTGCTCGAGAACCGGAAGAGCAGCCCGATGCTGTTCTTTGTGACCGCGGGACTGATGGCGAACTGCTCGGCGCACATGTTTGCCTTTGCCGTGGGCATGGTGATCTGGTACTGGCGGGACCGCCGGAAGACGAATGAGGGAACAAGTGCCGGCCTGCGGCGCAGGTTGGCCGTGCCGGCGGCTGTCTTTGTGCTCTTTCTCGGCGTGGCGGCGGCCACGGCGTGGCCCACGGCTGACGGGAATTTTGGCGGAGCGAGCATCCGATGGATCCGGCGGGCAACATCCGGCATGCTCATTACAAATGGAACAAAGGTTGGCTCCGTCGATAAAAGAAGTTCAAATGGCGGAGGCGGCGCAGTTTCCGCTGATGACAAAGGCAACGTTCAGGAACTCGTTCCGAATGGACAGGGTCGTGCGAGCAACGCGACCCCAGGCTTTGTCCTGCTCACAGTGCTGGGCAAGATCGTCTTCTACCTGTCAGCACTCCTGTTTCCTATCTCAACTTCCAACCTGATCGCAGTGGCGTTTCTTGCACTGCTTTTTGTGAACCTGGCACGCGCCCGTCTCTGGATAAGCCTCCTGCCGTGTGGGCTCGTGTTCGCGGTGTGCGTGTTGCTCGGGGTGTCATCGCACCACACCGGTCTTCTCTGGCTTGCAATGCTCTGCAGCCTGTGGGCTCTTTGCGGAAACGCTGCTTCGCGCACCGAAGGAGGCAAATTGCCAGCCATCCTCTACGCAATCACGCTCCTCGTGGTTGTTCTGCAGATGGGATGGAGTATCCACTGCTTGAGCAAGGATGTTTATGGCGCGTATTCCCCGGCTCCCGAGACGGCACGATTTCTCCAGGGATTGCCCGCGGGAACGCGCATTGTCGCGCTGAATGACGGTGCTGTGACAGTAAATGCGTACCTTCCCACATCACCCTATTCCAACCTGAAAGTGGCGTACTGGCCAACGAGCAAGACGAGAGATGCAAGGCTGCCGAAGGCTGAGAGCGACGACCGTGGACGCGAAGTGGCGGTTGCAGGGATATCGACTTGGGTCTCGCCCTTTTCCAACCAGATAGTGCAGGCAGAAAAGCCGGGAACGGTTTTGAAGGAGGAGTTGCCCTATGTTCGATTGATGGAGCGGCAGCATTACCATGCCGTCAGGCAGTTCTGCGGGGAGCACTTTTTTCGTAATTCATCGGAATTCAAGGACTGCCTTGTGATCTACGTGCCCGGCGGCGCCAAGGCCGTGCCCGCGGCGCGTTGAAGTGACAGTCGCGCCCAGGCGAACCGCCTTCAGGCAGGGTTTAGAATCAGGGATGGCGCGGGCGGGGCGATGCTGCCTGCGCAACAAGCCCCTGCGCAGGACCGGCGCGGCAACCTGTGCGGGGCATTCCCGCGAGAATCGGACTGACAATGCGAGCGAAGACGGCGGTGGTGCTGGGCGCCCAGTGGGGCGACGAGGGCAAGGGCAAGATTGTGGACGTGCTGAGCGAGCGCTTCAGCGCAGTGGCGCGCTACGCCGGAGGACACAATGCCGGGCACACGGTCATCCATGGCGAGCAGAAATTTGTATTGCAACTGATTCCCTGCGGCGTGCTGCGGCCGGGCTGCAAGGCCGTCATCGGCAATGGCGTGGTGCTGGACCCGATTGCCTTTCTCAAGGAAGTGGGCAAACTGCGCGAGCTGGGCATCGCGGTGGACGAGCAGTTGCACGTGTCAAATCGAGCGCAGGTGATTCTGCCCTACCATCGCATGATTGAGCTGGCCGCGGAAAACGCGCCGGGACGGCAGAGGATTGGCACCACCAGCCGCGGGATCGGACCTGCCTATGAGGACAAGATGGCGCGCGGCGGGTTGCGCATCGTGGACCTGCTAAACACCGACCTGCTGAAGACGCACATTGAGAACGCCTGCGGCGAGAAGAACGCAATCGCGCATGCGCTGTTTGGAACCGACCCGCTGGACCCGGCCAGAATGTACGAGGAGTATGCGGCCGCCGCCGAGCAGGTGAGGCCGTTTGTGACCGACACGGGGCGGCTGCTGCATGAGGTGCTGGCCGGCGGCGGCAGCGTGATGTTTGAGGGTGCGCAGGGAACCATGCTGGACATCGACCACGGAACGTATCCGTTTGTCACGTCGTCAAGCGCGACCGCCGGCGGCGCGGCCATTGGCACGGGCGTGGGGCCTACGGCGATTGGCACCGTCATCAGCGTGACCAAAGCCTATGTGACCCGCGTGGGCGAAGGCCCCTTCCCCACCGAGATTCACGAGCCGGTGGGCGAGATTCTGCGGGCGCGGGGCAATGAGTATGGCGCCGTGACGGGCAGGCCGAGGCGATGCGGCTGGCTGGATATTCCCCTGCTGCGCTACTCCAACCAGGTGAATGGCGCGGAATGGCTGGTGGTGACCAAGCTGGACGTGCTGGATGAGCTGGAAGAGATTCCCGTCTGCGTGGGATACGAGATTGGCGGCAAGGTGAGCGATGTGATTCCCGCCGACGTGCAGGGGCTGGATCAGATTACACCGGTCTACACCACGCTGAAGGGCTGGCAGGCCTCAACGGAGGGCGTCACCGAGTTTGACCGGCTGCCTCGGGAGGCCCGGGAGTACCTGCGGTTCCAGGAGCGCGAAAGCGGAGCGAAGATTGGCATGGTCTCAACCGGCCCTGACCGCGACCAGACCATGCTACTGCCCGGGTTTTCCGCGGTTCTGGACGGGATTCACGGTTAAACTGTGACCGGCCCGCCGCGATTTCACGCCTTGCCGCAGCGGAATTCCGGCCACTCAAGGGCCCAGTCGGATATTTGCAGCCTGTATCCACACAGCCGGCATGGTTCTGGCTATAGACTGATAGTCTGCTCGTTCGCGGCTGGGATTGAGGCCGGGCGGGAGGGGGAGCCGCTTCCATGGTGAGCTTTATAGTCCGGCTCAAGTTTGCCCCTGAAGACCGGGACGAAGTTGCCGAGATGCTGCGCCTGCTGACTGAGGCCTC
>DASSHM010000166.1:0-2662 GCA_035692885.1 Occallatibacter sp. | reverse complement strand
CCGGCGGCAAGGACATTCTCCAGATGTCCCTTCCATCCGCGACGGCGCTCGTAGGCCGCGAGCCCGTCAAGCACGGCGCGATTGGCGGTCTTTTGCAAATCGAGATCGAGCGTGGTCTCAATGCGAAGCCCGGCCTCGTGCACCTCCTCGGTGCCGAAGCGCTTTTCGAGTTCGCGGCGGACGTCCTCCTGGAACCAGGGAGCTAGGGAGACGTTGGGCTGCGTGATGTTGAGGCCGAGCGGCGCCTGGCGGGCCTGGTTCGCCTGCTGATGCGCGATGACGCCGTCAGACTCCATCTCATCGAGAACAAGATTGCGGCGGCGGAGGCACTTCTCGGGATTGAGCAGCGGCGAATAGGCCACGGGGCCTTTGGGCAGGCCGGCAAGCATGGCCGCCTCGGTAAGGTTAAGGTCGCGGGCGTGCTTGGAAAAATAGAACTCCGAGGCCGCTTCGAAGCCGTACATTCCGCTGCCGAGGTAGATCTGGTTGCCATACAGGGTGAAGATCTGCTGCTTGGTGAAGGTGCGCTCAATCTGGATGGCGAGATAGGCTTCCTGAACCTTGCGGGTGACGGTGCGATCGGGCGAGAGGAAGAGATTGCGCGCCAACTGCATGGTGAGCGTGGATGCGCCCTGGGACCGGCCATGGCTGCGGAGGTCGTGGAAGAGGGCGCCGGCAATCCGTAGAACGTTGATGCCCCAGTGGGATTCGAAGGACTTGTCTTCAATGGAGATGACGGCCTTGCGGAGGATGGGCGCGAAGCCGTCGTAGTTGACGACGACGCGGCGCTGGAGGGCGAACGAACCGACGATGCGGCCGTTGCGGTCGTAGAGATCGGTGGTGGTGGACGGTCGGTAGCGCTCGAGGTCATGAATCTGGGGCAGGTCAACCGAGTAAACGAGCATCAGGCCGGCTAGCGAGCCGGTGATAACGGCGAGGATGAGAAGAGCGGCGAAGACGACCTTGCCTGCGACCCGGCGACTGCGCGGGCTCGGCGCGGGCTCGCGCTCAAGCTTGTGGGTCCGGCCCAAACCGCGCGGCGAGGAGGTTTGCCTGGGGGTAGCAGCCAAGGGAGTCAGGCCTCAAGGACGCCCTGCAAAACGCCTGTCGCAGGAGCTTGCCTCAGCACTAAGGCTAGCACGGTTGCGAGTGCGTGAATGACGCCGGGCGCGGCAGGGCTACCCGGCATTGAAGCGGAACAGTCCGGGCAGCAATCAACTGTTTTTTGCCTTGAGGAGCTCGAGTCCCTTGTTCAGAATGTCGTCGTCCTTCTTGACGGGCAGGCCGATGTCGAAGTCGTCCGTCGTGTCTTCTCCGACGAGGACGTTGGGGGTGACGGCCTCATCCTGAATCTTCTTGCCGTCGGGACCCTCGTACTTGGCGACGGTGAGCAGAAGGGCTGAGCCGTCGGGCAGTTCGATAGTCTTCTGCACCGAGCCCTCGCCGAAGGTGCGCTCGCCCACCACGTCGCCGCGCTTGTTGCCCTCAATGGCTGCCGCGGTGAGCTCCGCCGCGCCGTAGGTGCCGTTATTGACCAGCACGGCAAGGGGCGAGCCGGTGATGTAGACGGAGGGATCCGCATCGAATGTCTGGCGCGGGAATTTTTGACCAGTCAGGGTGGCAAGCGTGCCCTTCTGGATGAAGAAGTTGGCGAGCCGCAGGCCCTGTGCCGCATCGCCGATGGAGCAGTCGCGCAGATCGAGAAGAATCTTGGTGGCTTTCGGCGCCGCCTTGATTCGGGCTGCAATTTCGCTGACGCGATCAGCCGTGAGCAGCTCCGGCTTGACATACAGGATGGTGGAGTTTTCGTACTGCTGCTCACTGAGCGAAGGCGGAGTAAACAGAGCGCGGGTGACCGTCACCTTGTCCGGGTCGGGTTTGCGGGGACGGATAACGGACAGCTCCACATCGGTGCCGGGTTTGCCCTCGATCATGAGCCGGATGACGGCGAGAGACATTTCCCGGGTGGAGCGGCCGCCGACGGACTCAATGACGTCGCCGTCGGCGAGGTGGGCCTTGTCGGCCGGCGAGCCGGGCTCGACGCTGACCACGGTGGCGTAGCCGAAGCGCTTGGAGATGGTGGCGCCGATGTGGGCCATGCCCAGGGTGGGATGATCCTTGTAAATTTTGTATTCGGTGGCCGTGAGATAACTGGAGTCGGGGTCGAGAGACTCAAGGAGGCCGTGGAGAGCGCCGTCAGTGACCTTGGTCATGTCGGGCACGGTGACATAATCGCTCTGGATGCGGCGCAGCACCTGGGTGTAGACGCCGATCTGGTGATAGGCGCCATCCTGCTCGCCGCCGGCATGAACGCCGAGCAGGCCAAGCTGTCCGAGGGCAAATCCAAAGCCCAGGGCCGCGAAAATGGCGACAGCGAGAACGAAGATGAATCTCTGGAAAAATCTTGACACTCACACCACCGGGGCAGCCCCAGGGGAGCAGGCCGCACGCACCTTTATAGACGCAATCATACCGCACGGGGTTTGAGGAACAGTGCCTCAATGGGGACCGAGAGGATTTGTGGGGTTACGCAGGTCTGGTGGCGGAGGACGGGATCGAACCGTCGACCTTGGGGTTATGAATCCCACGCTCTAACCATCTGAGCTACTCCGCCGGAGGGAGAGGCGGCAAGCGGCGCGCCAAGTTAGATGATACGGGGGGT
>DASSHM010000165.1:0-2455 GCA_035692885.1 Occallatibacter sp. | reverse complement strand
CAGCGGCAGCGGCATCACCGCCGAAATCTTTCCTGTCTGCGACCAGTACACGCTGCAGGGCGATGCATTTTCCCGCGCCATCCTTGACGGCACTGAAGTGCCGGTGCCGCTCGAAGATGCCATTCGGAACATGGCCGTCATTGATGCCCTCTTCCGCTCTGGAGAATCGGGGACATGGGAGACGCCACGGAGCAACTGAACCCTCCGCCTTCGCGCGGCTACCATCCGGAGCGTCCATGAAACGCCTCGTCCTGCTTCTTCTCTTCACCCTCGTGCTCCCCGCGGCATGGGCTGCGGCGCCCGGCCTCCCCGGCCATCACACCACCGTCCGTCTCGCCATCTGCCAGATTCTGGTCATCGACAGCGATCGCGAAGGCAACTTCAGGCGGATTGAATACGCTCTGGATCAGGCCGAGGCCCGGCATGCTGACGTCGCCATCTTCCCTGAGTCGTCGATCCTCGGCTGGGAAAATCCCGACGCGCATCGCATGGCCCAGCCCATACCCGGCCCCGACAGCGACCGCATCGCGGCGCTGGCCCGCCGCCACCACATCATGATTGCCATCGGCCTTGACGAGAAGGATGGCGACCGCCTCTACGACTCCGCCATCCTGGTTGACAAGTCCGGCAAGCTGCTCTGGAAGCATCGAAAGATCAACGTCCTGCCCGAGTTGATGACGCCTCCGTATACGCCGGGACGGCCACAGGATATCGGCGTTGTACAGACGGAGTTCGGCCGCATCGGCGTACTCATCTGCGCTGACACCTTTACCGATGCCTACCTGCAGCGGCTCAAGGCGCTCAAACCCGACCTGGTGCTTGTTCCCTACGGCTGGGCTGCGCCGAACGACCAATGGCCGCAACATTCACTGGAACTGGAGGCGTTGGTAAAAAAGCGCGCGGCCGAGCTTCAATGTCCCATGGCGGGCGTTGACCTCGTCGGCGAGATGACGCATGGGCCGTGGGCGGGGCGTACCTATGGCGGGTCCAGCTTTGTTGCGGACGCCACAGGAAAAATCCTGCTCACCGCGCGGGACCGCGATACTGACCTGCGCGTTATTGATGTGGCGATTGGCAAGCAGGCGAACTAGCGAAGCGTAGGACGCTCGCGCGGAGGCAAATCAGCGCGCGGGCTGTCAGCCCTGGCCTGCTGTCCCCGCCTGCAGGGTCACATTCACCTTCCTACTGTATCTCCCCAGCAGCGCGTTCCGGCGGATGATGACCAGCTCCTGCAGCATCTTCATGCCGTCCTTCAGATAGCTCATGCGGCTGCGCTCATCGTGGGCCCAGGTTACCGGAACCTCCACCACGCGCAGGCCGCGCTTGATCGCGATAAAGAGAATCTCCGGGTCGAATCCCCAGCGCTCAATGGTCTGCAATTGGAACACCGTCTGCGCCGCCCCCCGCGTGAATGCCTTGAAGCCGCATTGCGTATCGGCAAACGGCAGGCGCATGACCATGCGCGTGACCACGTTGAAGCAACGGCCGAAAAACTGCCTGTAGAGCGGTTGCCGGTGAGTCTGGCGGTTGCTCTCAAGCCAGCGCGAGCCGATGGCAATGTCCGCGCCGGCATCCAGTGCGGCAAACAGGCGTCCCGCCTCCTCGATGGGCGAGGATAAATCCGAGTCGGTAAACAGAACGATGTCGCCCCTCGCATGCAGCATCCCGTTGCGCACGCTGTAGCCCTTGCCGTGATTGCCCTCATTCTCAAGCAGCCGCAACTCCGGAGCCTGCTTCACCGCGGCGCGCACCAGTTCCGCCGTCGTGTCTGTCGAGCCATCGTTGACCACGATCACCTCGGCATCCCAGCGTCTGGCGCGAATGCACCCCAGCACCGCCTGCAGCGTGGCGGGGATGCGCCGGCTCTCGTTGTAGGCCGGAATCACAATGCTGTATCTGGGATGCTCGGTCACGGCCGCACTCCCATCCCGCTGCCGTCTGGGGGTTGGCTCTGCGGAATGACTCAGCCCATCATATCGCGGCCGGGCCGCCTTCGCGCAGCCGTCTTTCACCTCTTTGCTCCCCCAACCTGCTGAAGCAAAAGGCGCAATTCCACAGGTAGGGCTTGCATTTTTCACGTCTGAGCGTACAGAATCCCTTTATGCTGGGTGCGGAGGCCTAGAGGATATGACAAAAGCAGATTTGGTGGAAAAGGTAACCCGCCTGGGCGACCTGACGCGCCGTGACAGCGAAGTCATCGTGGAAACTGTCTTTGATTCTGTGATTGCGGCCCTGCAAAGCGGCGACAAGATTGAGATCCGCGGCTTCGGCTCATTCCGTATTCGCCAGCGTAACCCCCGCATCGGCCGGAATCCCAAGACCGGGGAGCGCGTCGAAGTGCCCGCCAAGCGGGTGCCCTACTTCAAGCCCTCCAAGGAGCTTCGCGACCTCGTGAATCCGGGCGAAGCAGCCAGTACGTCCTGAACCCTGTAACTCCAGCACCACAAGCGGAATC
>DASSHM010000164.1:0-10725 GCA_035692885.1 Occallatibacter sp. | reverse complement strand
AGAGCATCCTGCCTGCTGGCCAGATAGGCATCCAGATCCAACGATAACGCCCGACCCACCGCGCCCTCTGCAAGCCGGGCGGCCAGGGCCCGGTCGCGTGCCTTCAGTTGCGGTCTGCGCGCCTCCAGCAGTGCCTCCAGTTCCTCAACCGGAAGTGCTCCCAGCCGGTAAAGAATCGCCCGGGACCGAATCGTCGGCAGAAGTTCCTGCGGATTCTCTGCAAGCAGAATCAGGGAAGTGCGCTCAGGCGGCTCCTCCAGCACCTTCAGCAGGCTGTTTGCGGCTTCCTTCATAAAAGCCGGCGAGGTGAAAATCGTGACCGCGCGCGCCGCCTCAATGGGCGGGCGGTAGTAGGCAGCATGAATCACCTGCCTCACCTGGCCCAGCTTGATCAGCAATTGCGGAGGGTCGGGCGGAACGATCAGCACATCCGGATGCGTCTGGATCAGAATACGGGTATCCCGTTTGTCCGCGTCGCGCATCTCCTCGCGCGCCGCCACCGCCTCGGCAACCCTCTCCTCCAGGTCTGCGGCCTCGCCAATTCGCGTGCAATTGGCACAGCGTCCGCAAAAGTCCGGCAGCCCCTCGCTCTCCACTTTCTCCCGGCAGTTGAGCGCGCGCGCCAGCATCATCGCCAGTGTGTACTTGCCCGCGCCCTTCGGCCCGGCCAGAATCAGCGCCTGCGGAAACCGTCCGGTTCGCACACACTCGCGCAACCGCGTTACCGTGGCCGAATTGCCCAGAAAGTCCGCAAACCCCACGTTCCGAGTCTAGTGCATCCGCGCTGCGGCAGCATTTCGGCCCGGCACAGGTAAAAATCGACAATATCTGTCAATGTCACTTGACAAGCAGCGCCCGTATGTGCAAAGTACAGTTTACATGATGTAAAGGAGACATAGCATGGCCAAGAAATTTCGAGATCCCGCGGAACGCCGTTATCTTTATCGCTTCCTTGTTGCGATGGCATGCTACGCCATCTTTCTAGTTGCGGCACAGGAGGCATTCCCGCGCCTGCATCCCAGCGGAGCGCCAGCCTATGCGCTGGCCATCCTGCCGGCGGCGCCCATCATCGCGGTCATCGCCATTGTGGGCCTCTATATTGGCGAATTGAAGGACGAGTTCCAGCGCAGCATGCTCGTGCAGGCGATGATATGGGGCATCGGCGCCACCCTGGCGGCGACGACCACCTGGGGGTTTCTTGAACTGTTTTCACTGGCGCCGCATGTACCGCTGTACATGGTATTTCCCGCCTTCTGCGTCTTCGCGGGCATCGCCCAGGGCGTGCTCAAGTTGAGGTACAGATGAAAAATCAGCTTCGTGTGCTTCGCGCCCAGCGCAATTGGTCACAGGCCGATCTCGCGGAGCGGCTTGAGGTTTCGCGCCAGTCGGTCAATGCCATCGAGACCGGAAAGTACGACCCCAGCCTCCCGCTCGCCTTCAAGCTTGCGCGAGTCTTCGAAACCAGTATTGAACAGATCTTTTCTGATGAGTCTAGCGGCAATTTCTGAGCAGGTGTGGCCTTGCCTGCTGACGGCAGGCACTGCTCGCTGCCGGATTCATGGGCTCCAGCGCATGGCTTTGGGAGACAGCAACGCGAAAACTGCTTTAGCGGCCGGGCCGCAGCCCGGGCCGGGACAAACGCGGGATTCGGCCCGCTGCAAGTGGGACCCGGAAGCTTACCTCTCCAATCGCCACTCGGTCATCCCCGGGGGCTGCTTCTGGCCCCCACCGCCGTGCCCGTACAATAGGCAGAGGAAGCTGACCTCCACCGATGGCCGAAGAGACGCGACCCCTAGCCCTGAGCCCACTGAAGACAGACCATCGGCCGTCTCACGGCCGCAAGTCCGCGACCCGCAAGGCGGACGACGACTCCGTGGGCAAGGTCTACGATTCAAGGTTGATCCGCCGTCTCGGCCGATACCTGCTTCCCTACTGGTGGCAGGCGCTCATCTCCTCGATCTCCGTCTCGCTCAAGTCGCTCAGCGACGTTGCCGGGCCCTACCTGGTGAAGGTTGCCCTCGACCGCTACCTCATTGAAAAGCCCAGCCTCGAAACCAACTGGCTCACCCGCCGTTTGCCCGCCGATCCCACGCAGGGCATCACGGAACTGGCGGCAATCTACATCGCCACGCTCTGCTCGTCCTATCTCTTTGAGTTTGTCCAGACCTACCTGATGCAGTGGATCGGCCAGAAGATCATGTATGATCTGCGCCGCGACATCTTCAGGCACATGCAGCGCATGCATGTCGGCTTCTTTGATCAGAATGCCGTGGGCCGCCTCGTGACCCGCATCACCTCCGATGTGGATGCCATCAACGAGATGTTTACCGGCGGCATTCTCGCCATCGTCGACGACTTTTTCACCCTGTCGATCATGGCCGTGGTCATGCTCAGCATCAACTGGTGGCTGGCGCTGCTCGCCTTTTCGGTGCTGCCCATCATCCTGTATGTCACGCGCCTGTTCCGCAATCACGTCAGAGAGAGCTACCGCCGCGTGAGGACAGCCATTGCCCGCATCAACAGCTTTACTCAGGAGCACATCAGCGGGATGAGCGTGGTGCAGCTTTTCAACCGCGAGCGGCGCGCGTTCAAGGACTTTGAAACAGTCAACCGCCAGCACATGATCGCGTTCATCGACACGATCTTTGCCTACGCTCTCTACTACCCGGCCGTCGAGCTGCTCTCCGCCATCGCCATCGCCCTGGTCATCTGGTGGGGCGGATTCGGCGTCATTTCCGGCTCAGTCACCATCGGCGTTCTGGCCATGTTCAACATGTACTCGCAGCGCTTCTGGCGTCCCATTCAGGACCTCAGCGACAAGTTCAACATCCTGCAGGCCGCCATGGCCGCCTGCGAGCGCATCTTCAAGCTGCTCGACACACCACCGGAGATTGTGAGCCCTGCACACCCCCTCCCAGGCGACGGCAGCAATCGCATCGAGTTCCGCCACGTATGGTTCACGTATCAGCGGCTCACCGCGGACCAGCAGACAGCAGTGGAGCAAGCCTCCCAGTCCCCCAGCACGGCCACCGCATTTGCCGCCCTCACTGAGATCGAATGGATTCTCAAGGATGTATCGTTCGCCATCGAGCCGGGCCAGACCGTCGCGATTGTCGGCCACACCGGAGCGGGCAAGACCACGCTGACCAGCCTGATGATGCGCTTTTACGACGTAACCGCCGGCAGGATTCTCATCGATGGAGTCGATCTGCGCGACCATGATCTGGGCGAACTGCGCCGCCACTTCGCCGTCGTCCTGCAGGATCCCTTCCTCTTTACCGGCACTCTGGCCGAAAACATCCGCCTCGGCAATGACCAGATTACCGGGGAAGCGATGAGAAGAGCGGCGCGCGACGTGAATGTTCTCGACTTTATCGAGACCCTGCCCGGCGGCTTCGAGGAGCCAGTGCGCGAGCGCGGCAGCTCACTCTCAACCGGACAGAAGCAGCTCATCAACTTTGCCCGCGCACTTGCCTACAATCCCCGCATCCTCATCCTCGACGAGGCCACCTCCAGCGTGGATACCGACACCGAGCTGCGCATCCGCTCAGCCCTTGAGCGCATGGTTGAAGGCCGCACCAGCGTGCTGATTGCGCATCGCCTCTCCACCGTGCAAAGGGCAGACACCATCCTCGTCATGCACAAGGGCCAGCTTCGCGAGATGGGTTCCCATCAGGAACTCCTCACCCAGCGGGGACTCTACTGGAAGCTGTATCAGCTCCAGTACAAGGATCAGGAGATTGGCGTGGGTTTGGGCTCTGGCCCCGAGACCTTCACCGCATCGGCCGTCTAGCCGCCGGACCGAGGCGCATGGTCCTGCATTTGGGCCTTCAGCCTGCCGCCTGATATTGCTCGTCGCTCACGTGCTCCAGCCAGTCGACAGTCTTGCCGTCCAGCTTTTCCTGGATGGCAAGGTGCGTCATCGCGGTTGTGGGCGCGGCGCCGTGCCAGTGCTTCTCACCCGGCGCGAAACGGATGACATCTCCCGGCCTGATCTCCTCAATTGGCCCGCCCCAGCGCTGCGCTCGTCCGCATCCCGAGGTCACAATCAGCGTTTGCCCCAGGGGGTGCGTATGCCACGCGGTGCGAGCTCCCGGCTCGAAGGTGACGCTCGCACCCACCGCACGTGCCGGATCCTGGGCGTTGAACAGCATGTCAACGCGGACGGCGCCGGTAAAGTATTCCGCCGGGCCCTTGCCTGACGGCTGCGAACCGATACGGTTGATTTCCATTGCCACACCTCCCTGTTGCGTCCGGTCCTGTTCGTCGGGTCATTCCTGCCTGTCACAGGCCGGTCATCTTTTCGATGTGCTCGGGATAGCGATCACCCTCGACCTTGATCTTCGATGCCGCTTCGTCGATGCCGGCCAGATCGTCCGCGGTCAGCTCCACGTTGAGCGCTCCGATGTTCTCGTCCAGCCGCGAAAGCTTCGTCGTTCCGGGAATCGGCACGAACCACGGCTTCTGCGTCAGCACCCAGGCCAGCGCCACCTGTGCCGGGGTTGCGCCCTTCTGTCTGCCGATGCCGGCGAGCAGGTCCACCACGGCCTGGTTGGCCTTGCGCGCCTCCGGCGTAAACCGCGGCAAGGTGCTGCGGAAGTCGTTGCTTTTCAGCTCGGTCTTCTCATCCATCTTCCCGGTCAAAAAGCCCTTGCCCAGCGGACTATACGGCACAAAGCCGATCCCGAGCTCCTCCAGCGCCGGAATTATCTCCTCTTCGGGCCGTCTCCACCACAGCGAATACTCGCTTTGCAGCGCCGTCAGCGGCTGCACAGCATGAGCCCGGCGAATGGTCTTCGCGCCTGCTTCTGACATGCCGAAGTGTTTCACCTTGCCCTCGGCGATCAAATCCTTCACCGCCCCGGCAACGTCCTCAATGGGTACGGCAGGGTCAACACGGTGTTGATAGAACAGATCAAGCACATCGGTCCGCAGGCGCTTGAGCGAGGCATCCGCCACCTGCCGGATGCGCTCTGGCCGGCTGTTCAACCCCTGCCAGCCGGGGCTGCCGTCGGGGTTGAGATTAAAACCAAACTTGGTGGCAATCACCACCTGATCCCGCACCGGCTCCAGCGCCTCGCCCAGCAGATCCTCATTGGTGAATGGGCCATAGACCTCGGCCGTGTCAAAAAACGTGATGCCGCGGTCCACCGCGCCGCGCAGCACCGAGATCATCTCCTGCCTGTCCCTGGGCGGACCGTAGGAAAAGCTCATTCCCATGCAGCCCAGGCCGAGAGATGAAACCTCAAGATTGCTCTTTCCCAACTTTCGCTTCTGCATTGCTGTTCCTTTCAGCACCACTGCGTCGGTCACGGCCGGCTGTGCGCCCCTCAGAAAAAACCACATAGGTCGCGGAGACCGTGAGCGCATCCTTTACCCGCGGCGTGATCGACGGCCCATGGACATAGCTCAGCCCGCTGGTTAGAAAATTGCCGCGCCAGAAATGGAGCGCGTAGCTGGCCGTCAAAGACGCTTCATTCCGCCACACCGTCTTACCGGCGGCAACCAGTGCATCCGTGTAGTACTTGCTGTGCCCCGCGTACGCGGCCACCAAAGCAGCCATGTCAAGCGGCCGCGATGGGAACGGGGCATTGTCATAGAGCCGGGCCTCAAAATAACGATCGTACGGATTGAAGCGCGACGACGCGGTCATTGCCGATACACCTGCATAGAGGCCATGGCCGGGCTCGAGAGGATCGGGCTTTCGCAATTGCTGATCCGCCAGCGCGTATGTGAAATGGTTCCCCGGCTCCATCTTCCCCGTCTCAAAGTTCTCAAAGTGCGTGCTGTTGCGCATGTATCCCGCGCGGAGCCAGGTGCCTTTGGTGGATTGCGTCGACGGCATCTGATAGCCCACTTCATACATCTGCAGCACTTTGTCGCCTTTGGGTGCGAATCGAAAGCCGGTATGGTTCCGCGCCACGGATGCCGGACCGCCCGCGGCGTCGAGACTCCTCTGAGCTCCCGTCTTGAAGTAGGTATGCTTCGGTCCCCGGAGCCGCAGATTTAAGGACGGCGTAGCCAGCGGGAAATACGTCATGCCCACCTCATTGGGCAGCACCGCATACACGCCCTGTGCCGGCGTCGCGGTGGACCCGCCCACCAGCATTCCCACAAACTCGAGATCGTTGCTGACATAGCCGGCCTTCACCTGCACAAGGTCATCATGGAATGCCTTGTAGATGAGCAGATCCCATATCTGAATCGTCTTCGGACCGGCCGGATCCCAGCTTACCCAGTTTGCAACCCCGCTGGCGTACAGCTGGGCATGCTTCAGATGCAACTGGCGCAGATCGCTGGTCAGAATCAGGTGCGCCAACGCATTTTCGTACGGGTGCTCGCCAATGTAGGTCTGCTGATCCGCGGGCACCGGGGCGCGCAGCGTGTTCTGTGCATATTGCAACTGGGTAATCAGCCTTAAAGCCAGACCATGCTTGAACAGCCCCTGCCGGAAGCGGGAGTTGACGTCCACAACACTATCGGAAAATGGCGGCATCGTGCCCTCTGCTCCGATGAAATTCAAATCCTCCGTCGAGCTCGTGGATGTATCGGGGATTGTGCATGAGCCGGAAACGCTCTGCTCATTTTGCGCCCGGCCAACGGCACACAGCAGACCCGGCAGTACAACAGCCAACAGGGGCACTCGCAGCATGATAAGGAAGTCTCGCACTCGCGTCTCCGGAAACCTGGTTATGCTGTCCGGATGACACCCAGGGACTGCAGGCACCGCAGTCAATACTACAAAATGCAGCCCGGCTGTGTTTGAACAATTCTGTCGAACTTTTGCCTGATCCTGCCTGAGCGATGGATTTTATGCATACTACGGAAGATCTGAGCTACGCTGAAGGCTGAGAGGGCGCATCGCTTCATGAAGCTGCAGAGCGGCTTGAAGGATCAAGACGCGACAGTCATCGAGTTGCGCAGAGCGCTTGCGCGCAGGATTGCAGCCCATGTGCCCAGGCTCGGGGCGAATGTGACGGCCATACCCGGTCTTACACTTTTCCGCCGCGCGGCGCCTACAGCGTGCTTCCTGGCCACGTATGAGCCCAGCCTGACTGTCTTCCTGCAGGGCCGGAAGCGCATTCGCTTTGGAGGGCAGGTCTATCTCTGCGACGGCTCAACCTTCCTGCTCTCATCGATCGATGTTCCCGCGGAGAGTCAGATTATCGAGGCCTCGGAGCGCTCCCCCCTGCTCGCAATGTTTTTCAAGCTTGATATGCCCGTGGTGCGCGAGATCCTGGCCCGGGAGGAGCTTCCGGAGATGGAGACCCCGGTTCGTTCCCGCGGAATCGCGGTAGGCAAGACGACCGCTGGCCTGCTGAGCGCCTGCACCCGCTTGATTGACCTGATCGAAACGCCCGATGACATACCATTCCTGAACCACCTGATCCAGCACGAAATCCTTTACCGCATCCTCAGAACTCCACAGGGTGCCCGCCTCCGCGCCATCGCGACCACCGGTGATCTAAGCCATAGAACAGCACGGGCGATCGCCTGGCTGCGGACCAACTTCGCCAGGCCTCTCCACATGGAGGAGCTCGCGGGAGTTGCCCGGATGGGTGTATCCACACTTCATCATCAGTTTCGCGCCCTGACGTCCATGAGCCCGCTCCAGTATCAAAAGCAGCTCCGGTTGCAGATGGCGCGGCAGCGCATGCTCATGGACGGGCTGGACGCCACCAGCGCCGCATATGAGGTCGGCTATGAGAGTGTGAGCCAATTCAACCGCGAATACAGCCGCAGGTTTGGCCAGCCGCCCATGAGAGATGTGAAATCCCTGCGCGTAACCGGAGCAGGCCTGACGAGCAATTGAACGCCCACGCAGGACATCGCGGCAAAGTAGAAAGGCCACTCCATCCGGAGTGGCCTTTGTCCGCATGGATTGGAATCGGAATCAGGACGCGACCAGCGGGCGCGTGCTGAGCGTGCCATCCTTGTAACCCCTGGCGATGTCCGCAATCGAAATCGGCTTGTAGTCTCCCCCATGTCCGGCCTGGCCAAACTGCGTCATGCGCAGCGCCACAACCTTCTTCATGGCTTCACGCGCCGGCTTCATATAGTCGCGCGGGTCAAACTTCTCCGGACTCTCCCACAGCACCTTGCGAATGGCGCCGGTGATTGCAAGGCGATTGTCCGTATCCACGTTGATCTTGCGCACGCCGTTCCGGATGCCAAGTTGAATCTCCTCCACCGGAACGCCCCACGTCGGCTTCAGCTTGCCGCCGTACTGGTTCACGATGTCCTGCAGATCCTTTGGCACCGATGAGCTGCCGTGCATCACCAGGTGCGTGTGGGGCAGCCGCTTGTGAATCTGGATCAGTACGTCCATCTTCAGCACGCTTCCATCGGGCTTCTTGGTGAACTTGTAGGCGCCGTGGCTGGTGCCGATGGCAATCGCCAGAGCGTCCACGCCGGTGCGCTCGGCAAACTCAACCGCCTGGTCGGGATCAGTGATGTGATCGAGGCCGGAGCCGCCCGCGCCGTGCCCGTCTTCCACGCCGCCCAGCACGCCAATCTCGCCCTCCACCGTAATGCCGCGCTCATGCGCGTAATCCACCACTTTGCGGGTTACTTCCACGTTCTCTTCAAAGCTGGATGGGGTCTTGCCGTCTTCCTTCAGCGAGCCATCCATCATTACGCTGGTAAAGCCCAGCTCGATGGCGCTTTTGCAGGTTTCAAAGCTGTTGCCATGGTCCTGATGCATGGCCAGCGGAATGTCAGGGTACAGCTCGCTGGCGGCCAGAATCAGATGATAGAGATAGCGGTCCTGCGCAAATGCGCGGGCCCCGCGGCTGGCCTGGATGATGACCGGCGAATTGGTTTCCCTCGCGGCCTCCATGATGGCCTGAATCTGTTCCATGTCGTTGACGTTGAATGCGCCGACGCCATAACCGCCCTTGGCGGCCTCGTCGAGAAGCTGCCGCATGGAGACTAGTGGCATGAGAATTCTCCTTCCGGGGTTGGCTCCCGCCGCCTGGTCCGTTCGGCCCACCCGGGCCTGATGGACGTCAATTGGGTCCGCGGGGCTGCAGGAACTGCAATCATCCCTATGGTAGCAGACGCGCGCAAGCCAAAAGTGTGTTGTCCGGTGAGGCTGCGGAGCCTTCAGCTCCCTGTAAATGGGCCCTCAGCGCCCTGTAAATCATTCCACAGTCGCGCCGCGTCCGACTATTTCGTCCTGTCGCCGGCTGCATCCTACGACCACGATCCCAGAAGACGCCGCAACAGCACCATCTCGCCCAGGTGGTAGGCATTGTGATCCGCCAGCACCAGCGCCTCGCGCAGCAGCGTTTGCCCGTCGCCGTGCGGAATCCTCACGAACAAGTCCTTGGACTCATCGGCCACAAGCGCGCACATCCCTTTCAGATCGCGGCGAAACGACCGCACGCTCCTGTCCCATGCCTTCGCGTCAGGCGGAGCTGGAGTTGCGGGCCAGTATCCACCGGGCCACTCCGGCGACACATGCTTCGGGTTCCTTGAAAACTCGAGTATGTCCCACTGCGCAATCCGCAGATGCTCAAGCACCTGCCACAGCGAGTGCTGCGCGCCACGGGGCCGCTTGCCCCGCAGTTCCACGGGAATATCTCGGATGACTCGTTCAAAATCCGCGTGCGCATGTCCGCCGGTCAACAGGTCTTCAACCTGCTGGCGTAAGGATGCCTCCCTTTTGCTCATCTACATCTCCCTTCGTGTTTCAGCGCTCATTTTCGCTCATTCACAAGTGCGCTGCGAATGCAATTCGTCCTTTTTCGCGACGTTGCTCCCGATTCATCTTCCGTACATGCCGGGCCCGCGTTACTCTGGACGCGTTCCCAATATTTCCCCATGTGAGGCTCACATGCGCAGCTTTCGCTCCGCCGCCGCCTTTTCGTTCATCGTGGCGCTTCCGCTGCTCGCTCCGGCGCAAGGCGCCACGCAGCCGTCCGCCAAACCGCAGTATCCCGACTATCCCAGTGAGACGCCCGCGGAGCTGCATCCAGTAACAGCCTCCTTCGATTACAGCCGCCGCGTGGTCATGATCCCCATGCGCGATGGCGTCCGCCTGCACACGGTTATTCTCATCCCCAAAGGCGCCCGCCGCGCGCCCATCCTGCTCACGCGCACGCCCTACAACGCCGACGCGCTCACCAGCCACATCCCCAGCTCGCACCTGGGGCCGGCGCTCTACGGCTATGACAATGCCACTGACGTCATCCTCGAAGACGGCTACATCCGCGTGATTCAGGACATCCGCGGCAAGTATGGCTCCGAGGGCGACTACGTGATGAACCGCCCGATTCACGGCATCCCCAGGGCCAACCCGCTCAATCCCACCCCCGTCGATGAGTCCACTGATACGTACGACACGATCGACTGGCTGGTCAGGAACATTCCTGAGTCGAACGGGAAGGTCGGCATCCTGGGCATCTCCTATGACGGCTTTCTGCCCCTCATGGCGCTCGTCCATCCGCATCCCGCGCTCAAGTGCGCCGTTCCCATGAATCCCATGGTCGATGGCTGGATGGGCGACGACTGGTTCCACAACGGCGCCTTCCGCCAGCAGAACATGCCGTACATCTATGAGCAGGAGGGTACGCGCGCCAACAAGGAACGCTGGTGGAGCCCCGTCCATGACGACTACGACCTCTATCTGCGCGCCGGATCGGCAGGAGAGCTTGGCCGCGAGCATGGCATGGAGCAGCTCGGCTTCTGGCGCAAGATTGTTGCCCACCCGGCCTATGACGC
>DASSHM010000163.1:0-4757 GCA_035692885.1 Occallatibacter sp. | reverse complement strand
AGGCAGCGGGCCGGCAGCCCTGCACGGTGTGCTCCAGCAGGCCACGCATGCAGGCGAGCTGCTCGGGAGTCTTGGTGCGATTGCTGTTGCGCAGGCTCATCTGTTGCAGGCGCAGCAGATTTTCGCGCAACTGAGTCGCGGCCCGCCGGGCGGCCGAACCGGGGTTGTTCAGCTCATGCATGAGTCCCGCGGCCAGGGTTCCGAGCGAGATGAGCTTCTGGCGATGCAGCACCTCCTCCTGGTAGTTCTGCAGGCGTTGGGCGGTATCGGCCAGCACAACCTGCCGGACGCCGGGGCAGCAGGCCAGCAGCGCCCAGAATTGCGAGGTGGTGAAGCGCGCGAGCTCGGTATTCTGGTTTGCCACCAGTTGAAATGGCATCAGGGCTCTGCCCGTAAGCAGCGGAACCTCGCCGAAGGCTTCGCCCGCAGGGGCGATGCCGATGGTGCTTTTTGAGCCGTCCTTCTCAAGCCAGTCGGCTCTCATTTCGCCGCGAAGCACCAGCCAGTAGGAATCCGCCGGATCGCCCGGCTGCAGCAGGATGCCGCCCGCCGGAATTGTGACGTGGTCAATGCTTTGCAGGGCGGGAACGCCGCGGAGATCCTCCGTCGCGGCCTGGGCAAAGATGCGGGTGGTGCGCAAATCAGCCTCAAGCGTGCTGAACGCGCGGGACTCGATCACAGCAGATTTTTCGCCTTCGGCCATCTCTACAGTCTTTGCCCCCAACTAGAATCCCGCCAGATACTGATGCGCAAACTGCACCGCGATGGAACCCTCGCCCACGGCGGAGGCAACCCGCTTCACCGATCCGTAGCGCACATCGCCTGCGACGAACACTCCGGGCACGCTCGACTCAAGCAGAAACGGCTCGCGCGGTTCGTGCCAGCTTTCAGGCAATCTGCCATTCACGCGCAGGTCCGGCCCCGCGAGCAGAAAGCCCTTTTCGTCGCGTGCGAGCTGCGGTGGAAGCCACCCCACTCCCGGCTCGGCCCCGATGAAGACAAACAGGGATGAGGCGGAAACCCGTGCCTCACCCTGCGGGCCAAGAAGCTGCAGCCCCTCCAGCCGCTCCTCGCCGTGGACTGAGACCACCTGGGTGCCGGACTCCACATCAATATTGGATGTGCGTGCAATCTCATCGATTAAATATTTCGACATGGAGGCGGAAAGACCGTGTCCGCGCACAAGCATCGTCACCTTGCAGGCGTATTTGGCAAAGTGGAGTGCGGCCTGACCTGCGGAGTTGGCTCCTCCCACGACGAAGACCTCTTCATCCTGGCAGGAGGCGGCCTCAACCAGCGCCGCTCCATAATATATGCCTCTGCCGGTGAGGCGATCCGCTCCGGGAACGGCCAGCATGCGATATTGCACGCCGAGAGCGAGCAGAACCACGTGGGTGGCCACTTCACGGCCGTCCGCCATCCGGATGAAGCGGTACTGGCCGTCGATGCGCAGTCCGCAGGCGCGCTGGGTGACAAATTCAGCGCCAAACCGCGATGCCTGAATGTGCGCGCGGCGGCCCAGATCGGCGCCTGTAATGCCGGTGGGAAAGCCGAGGTAGTTCTCGATTCTGGAGGTGGATCCGGCCTGCCCCCCCGGCGCCTCCGGTTCGATGACGAGGGTGCGCAGGCCCTCGCTGGCGCCATAAACGGCGGCGGCAAGACCGGCGGGACCGGCACCGACGACGACCATGTCATAGAACTCCTGAGTTGCCTGACGGCTGAGTCCCACCCTGGAGGCCAGCACGTCCGGCTCAGCCTCAGCCAGCACGCTGCCGTCGGGAAAGAGGACGGCGGGCAACTGCTCCGAAGCAATCTGGCGCTCCCGCATCTGCTTGAGAGCTTCCTCGCTGGAAGCGGCGTCGAGCCAGCGATAGGGAATCTGGTTGCGCGAGAGGAAGTTGCGCAGCAGATGATCGCGTGGGGACCAGCGATTGCCGATGACGCGAAGTCCTTCAAATGCAGGCTGATAGCCAGATTTCCAGTCACCGAGCAGGTCGGTGAGGACGGGATACAGCTTTTCCTCGGGCGGGTCCCAGGGCTTGTTGAGGTAGTAGTGGATGCGGGCCGTATTGATGGCGCGAATTGCGGCCTCGGTATCGGCGTAGGCCGTGAGCAGCACGCGGCGGGCATCGGCGTAGAGCTCCCGGGATCTTTCCAGAAAATCCACCCCGCTCAGCCCCGGCATGCGCTGATCGCTGAGGATGAGGGCGACCGGCTCGTCGCGGACCTTGAGCTGCGCGAGGGTATCGAGGGCAGCCTGTCCGCTGGCGGCGCGAAGAACACGATATTCGGATCCGTACTCGCGGCGCAGGTCCTGAACAACTGCTTCCAGAACACTTACGTCGTCATCAACCGCCAGCAGGATGGGTCGTGCCATATGTACCAGTCTAGGGCCTTGGGAGGGTCCGAGGCGAGTGGGTTCCGGCCGGAACCTCGACCCTAATCAGTTAACAAGAGCAGCGGCAGGGAAACAAGAGATTCCCGTAGCGCCGGGGGTGATTCAGGGTTAAGCTCTTGGATAAACATTGTTACCTTTGGGTGATACCCTTGTGCTGTAAACTGTGACTTAAGGAATAAGCGTGTTCGGACAAGTAGGCACTCCCCCGGCCGCAGGCGCAGCTACTTCCCGTTCCACCGGTGAATTTGTAGAGGGCAAGGAGCTTCACCCAGGTAGCGAAGATGTCCGGGCTGGGTAAACGAAGAGTGTTGCTTTGCCGCGCCGCGGAGATCATTGGGGAATGGGGCGAAAGAAATGAATAAGGTCATCCTTGCTGACTCGCAGGCGATCTTTCGGGCCGGCACCGCCAAGGTGCTGGCCATGGACGAGGATCTGCGCATTATCGCTCAATGCACGGATCTTGAACGGATGTTGCATGCTATTGCCACGTTTCCTGGTTCGCTGGTGGTGGTGGCCGCGTCACTGAAGCCGGAGATGGCATCTCTTCGCTCGCTACTTGAATCCACCAACAGCCGGGGCGTTGTGATTGCTGAAAATCGCGAGACGGCGGGACAGTATCTTCAACAGGGATTTCGCGGCGTGGTGTTTCGCAACGTGACGGGGCCGGCGCTGCTGGAGTGTGTGCGCAAGGTGGCGGCGGGCGAGGTATGGACACCACCGCAGATGATGATGCCCGAGACTCCTGAAGAAGACATGGTGGGCACGCGGGTGCGTGACCGGCTGACGCCGAAGGAGATGCGCATCGTCGCACTGATAGTGCAGGGCTGCAAGAACCGCGAGATCGCGATGCGGCTGAAGACGACCGAGCAGGTGATCAAGAACTATCTGAGGTCGATTTACGACAAGACCGGGGTGAGCGACCGGCTGGAACTGGCGCTGTTTACCATTCACCACCGGGTGCTGGCGCAGGCGGCAGCGGAGATGGGCAACCGTCTGGAGGCCGAGGCACAGGCTCAGGCCGCGCCGACCGCGGTTGCCTAGCAGCGCCCGGCGTCACAGCTTTTCAGCCACGCTCTTGGCCTGCGTAAAGAGCAGCAGGTAGTCCGGCCCACCACCCTTGGAATCAGTTCCGCTCATATTGAAGCCGCCGAAGGGGTGCGCCCCGACCATGGCTCCGGTGCACTTGCGGTTGAGGTAGAGGTTGCCCACGTGGAACTCGCGGGTGGCGAGGGTGAGTCGTTCCCGGTCAGAGGTGTAAATGGCGCCGGTCAGGCCATACTCCGTGTTGTTGACCACGCGCATGCCCTCATCGAAGCTGTCGACGCGGATGACGGCGAGCACCGGGCCGAAGATCTCCTCCTGGGCGATGCGGGCATCCGGCGCGACGTCGGCGATGACGGTGGGCTCGATGAAGTAGCCGCCGTCTTCGGTTTTGACGGCATTGCCGCCCGCGATGAGCCTGCCCTCCTTTTTGCCAACCTCGATGTAGTTCAGGATGGAGTCCATTGCGGCCTTGTTGATGACCGGGCCGAGATTGTGATTCTCTGCCGGATCACCGACGCCAAGCGCGGAGACGCGCTCGCTGAGCCGCTCGAGGAAGACGTCATAGACGGGCGCCTCGACAATGGCGCGGGAGCAGGCGGAGCACTTTTGTCCGCTGAAGCCGAAGGCCGCGGCCACCACGCCGTCGACGGCGGCGTCGAGGTCGGCGTCGGCGCAGACGAGCGTGGAATCCTTGCCGCCCATCTCAAGGATGGTGCGCTTAATCCATATCTGGCCGGGCTGGGTTATCGCGGCGCGCTCGTGAATGCCGAGCCCGACGGCCTTGGAGCCGGTGAAGGCGATAAAGCGGGTTTTGGGATGCTCGACGATGGCGTTGCCAAAGGAGGCGCCGGAGCCGGGGCAGAAGTTGACGACCCCGGGCGGCAGGCCAACCTCCTCAAGCACCTCAACGAACTTGGCGGCGATGGTGGGCGAGTCACTTGAGGGCTTCAGGATGACGGTGTTGCCGGCGACGATGGAGGCGAGTGTCATGCCGGCCATGATGGCGCAGGGGAAGTTCCAGGGCGGGATGACGGCGCCGACGCCGAGCGGGATGTAAAAGAACAGGCCCCGCTCGCCGGGAAGCTGGATGGGCGCCGTGGATTCGGCCAGGCGCAGCGCCTCGCGGGAGTAAAACTCGCAGAAGTCGATGGTTTCACTGATGTCGGCGTCGGCTTCGAGCCAGTTTTTGCCAACCTCGTAGACCAGCCAGGCATCGAACTCAAGCTTGCGGCGGCGAAGAACCTCGGCGGCATTGAGCAGGAGCGAAGCGCGGGTCTGGACGGAGGTGCGGCTCCAGGACTCAAAGGCCGCGAGG
>DASSHM010000162.1:0-4649 GCA_035692885.1 Occallatibacter sp. | reverse complement strand
GGCGCGGTTCACCTCCGGTGTATCTTCACCGGCCCGCTTGCGGCGCAGCATGTCCACCTGGATCAGGTGCATGGGGTCCACATACGGATTGCGCAGCCGGATGGACCGCGCCAGCACCGGATTCTTCTCGAGCAGCGCCGTTTGTGCCGTAACCTCAAGCACTGCCTGTTCCGTGCGGCGAAACTCCGCCTCGATCATCCCATAGACCCGCTCGCGCAGCTTCGCGTCATCCACCAGCCCGGAGTACATGCGGGCCGTGGCCAGGTCCGCCTTGCCCAGCGCCATCTCCACGTTGCGCAGCAGGTCAATAAACAACGGGAACTCTCGCGCCATGGTGCGCAGCAGTCTCAGCGCCGAGTTGCGATTCCTCGCCTCGTCCAGATAGCCGCTCAGCGCGTGACCAACGCCGAACCAGGCGGGAACCAGCAGGCGCGACTGCGTCCAGCCAAAGACCCAGGGAATCGCGCGCAGGTCCGCGATGTTTCGCGAAGCCTTGCGCCGCGAGGGCCGCGAACCGATCTTCGCATGTTCCAGCTCGCCCACCGGCGTCGATTGCTCAAAGTACGAAATCACGTCCGCGTTCCTGAGAATGCTCTCGCGGTAGAACTCGAACGAGATTTCTGATAGTCGGTTCAGCGCCGCCTCCCACTGCGGCTTGAGCACGCCCGTGAAGTGGCCCTCCGGGTCGCGCGCGTTGGGCCGTGCCAGCGCGTCCAGCGAGGCGGCAATCATCAGTTCCAGGTTGCGCTCCGCCAGCACCTCGTCGGCGTACTTGAAGTTCAATACCTCGCCCTGCTCGGTGATGCGCAGTTGCCCCTCAAACGAGTCCATCGGCTGCGCAAAAATCGCCCGGTGCGTGGGCCCGCCTCCACGCCCCACCGTTCCGCCCCGGCCATGGAACAGCCTCAGCTTCACGCCGCACTCGCGCGCCACCACGTGCAGGTCGCGATGCGCCCTGAAGATCTCCCACGTGCTGGTGAGCATGCCGCCGTCCTTGTTCGAGTCGGAGTAGCCCAGCATCACCTCCTGCCAGTTGTCCCAGCTCGCCAGCAGCTTGCGATAGTCCCCGCGGTTCCACAGTTCGCGGCACACCGCCGGCGCGTTGCGCAGGTCCTCAATGGACTCGAACAGCGGCACCGGCATCAGGCCGGGATCCCGGCGCCCGCCGGTCACCGAGCCCTCCACCTTTACGCCCCCCAGCCGCGCCAGCCGCACCGCGGCCAGCACGTCGTCCACCGTCTCCGCGCCGCTGATGACATAGTGGCGAATCGATTCCGGCGAGCAGCCGTCCTTCACCTCCGCCACCACGCGCAGCGTCTCCAGCACGCTGGCCGTTTCTTCCGACAGTCCGTCCGCCAGCTCCTGCGCCATGGTGTCGGCCCGGGCCTCATTCAGCGCCGCCGTGTGCACGCGCGCGTGCTGCCGGATGTCCAGCGTGTGCAGGTGCAGTCCAAAGGTGCGCACCTTCAGAATCAGCGGGTCCAGCTGCGTTCGCGCAATGCGGATGCCGTCATGCTGCGCCAGCGACTCCCGCAGTGCCTCAAGGTCGTCGAGCAGCTCCGTCACCGAGCCGTACGCGGGCAGCACTTGCGCCAGTTTCTCCTGCCCCTGCGCCAGCGCATACGGCATGGCCGGAATCGCCGCGCGCACCGCACCCGGCCGCGCCTTGGTCTGCTCCAGCGTGCGCTGCAGCCGCGCCTTCACGCAGATAAGGAAGCGGCGATAATACTCAAACTCAAACTGCGCGCCAAAGATCTGCGACTCCGGCGTGTTCACCAGCGCTAGATACGCCTGCAGCCGCCGCTTCAGCTCGCGGCTCACAGGCCGCTGCTGCGCGCTCGTCGTCACCAGGTCAACAATGCTGCTCAATTGCCCTTGGTAGTAGAGCAGCACGTGTCCCCTCGCCATCTGGATTGCATCCCGCGTCAAATCCGGGGTCACAAACGGATTGCCGTCGCGGTCGCCGCCAATCCACGAGCCGAAGCGCAGTACCAGCGGCAGTTCATGGGGCTCAACCTCCAGCCCGTAGGCCGACTTCAGCGCGTGCGCAATTTCGCGGTAAAGCCCCGGCAGCGTGGCAAAGATTGAGGCGTCATAGTAGTCCAACCCCATCTTGATCTCGTCATACACCGTTGGCCGCCGCGAGCGCACCTCGTCGGTCTGCCACAGGCTCGTAATCTCCGCCAGCACCAGATCTTCCAGCCGCGCCATCTCCTGCCCGGGAATCGGTATCCGGTCCAGCCTTGCCAGGAACTCACCGATGCGCCGTCGCTTGAACATCACGCTACGCCGCGCCACCTCGGTGGGATGCGCCGTAAACACCGGCACAATCAGCACCCGCCGCAGCCACTCCAGCGCCTCGCCCGCCCCGATGCCCACGCGCTTCATCTCTGCCAGCGTGCCTGCCAGCGAGCCGCGCTGCCGCTCCGCCTCGCCGCTCAGCTGCAGCGCGATGCGCCGCCGCTTGCGGTGGTTGGTCTCCGCCAGGTTGATCAGCTCAAAGTAGAATGCGAATGCTCGCGTCAGCAGAATGGCGCGCTCCACGGGCAGCGAATGCACCAGCTCCAGCGCCCTGGCCGCGTGCCGCGCCGCCTCCTTCGCGCTTCCCCGCGTCTCGGCATCGCGCCGGCGAATCGTGCCCTGGCGCAGCGCCTCAACGTGCTTGTAGAACTCCTCGCCTGCCTGCTCCTTCAGCACCTCGCCCAGCAGGGTGCCCAGTGAACGCACATCGCGCCGCAGCGGCACTTCCTTCAGGTCGCCTCCGCGCGCCTCCAGCTCTGCCAGCCGTCGCGCCCAGCTCTCCGGATTCCACAAAAGTGACATCGTATCTAAATTATGCCTGAGCCAAAGTCCTTGCTGTCTCATGAGTTGCCGCCCGGCCAGGCAAACCCGCTCCCCTGCCGCTTTCCGCTGGGTCCGCGCGGAACCGCAATGGTAAGGTGGATTCCATCCGCCGGAGGTCGTCTCCACCCATGCCTCTTTGCTGCGCCCCGCGTTCATCGCGGCATCTTGCCGCCATTCTGATTCTTGCCTTCACGGCCATTGCGCAGGGCGCGCGCGCCCAGAGCTTCGATGCCACCAGCCTGCACGGCCCGCAGGACCTCAACGGCACCTGGCTGGTCCACGCTGGCGCCGTCGCCCGCGCTCGTCTAGCGCAATCAGCATCGCTCTCTATATTCGGGCAGGTGATTCAGGTGTCTGGATGTGGGCTTCGCAACTGCTCCGGACCGCGTGTGCTCCATTTAAGACACCCGCGCAGCAGGCGGTATGAGTAGGAAAACAAGATCCCACCAAATCCCTTCATCCCGTTTGCGTAGAATTAGCCCGTCTTGCCGCACAAAGGCCTCAGGCGGAATTGCGCCGGGAAGTTCTGGGCAGGGGGGTACCCCCCCCTGAAATATTTGCGGTTTTCCACAGCACTTTTGCGAAGAATTATCGGCTCTTGTGAAACGTCGGCTAAACCGCGCCGGAGCGCCGCTCACACTCCATCCAGTTGCAGCGTCAGCTCTTCCCACTCCGAGGTCAGCACCGTGGCCTGTTCGCGCAGGCTGGCCGCCAGCGCCGTCAGCCTCTCTGTCTCCGCCGCCGACACATAGACCCCCAGTTCCTGTTCGGTGTGAGCCAGGGCCGCCTCCACCCGGGGTATCTCTTCCTCCAGAAACGCGCAGCGCTGCTCCATCTGCTTTTGCCGGATGGGATTCAGCCTCCGCGGTCTTGCCGCCTCTCCGCTGTCGTTGTCGCCATTTCGTTCCGTCGTCCACGGCTCGGCATCTGCCAACGTCCTGGGGCCGCTGCTGACATCCGCCTCGGCAGTGGCCGCCGCGCCAATTGCCTGTGCCTCCTTCCAGAGCAGGTAGTCCTCGTAGCGGCCGTCGTAGCTGGTGACCGCGCCGTTCTCCACCTCAAGTACGCGCGTGGCCAGCCGGTCAATAAAGTAGCGGTCGTGCGAAACAAACAGCACCGTTCCGCTGAAGGCCGCAAGCGCCTCCAGTAACACGTCCTTGGCGCGCATGTCCAGGTGATTGGTCGGCTCGTCCAGCAGCAGAAAATTCGATGGCGACACCAGAATCCGCGCCAGCGCAAACCGGTTGCGCTCGCCGCCCGAAAGCACGCCCAGCGGCTTGAATACGTCATCGCCCGAGAAGAGGAAGCACCCCAGCAGCGAGCGCAGCTCCGCCTCCGGCACCTTGCGCGCCGCGCGGCCCATGTCGTCCAGCAGGCGCGCCTCCGGGTCCAGCACCTTGTACTGGTCCTGCGCAAAGTACTCGCTCACCACATTGTGTCCCAGCTTTACCGCACCCGCGGTCGGTGCTTCAGCCCCGGTCAGCAGCCTGATCAACGTCGATTTGCCCGCGCCGTTCACGCCCACCAACGCCACGCGGTCGCCGCGCTCGATGGTGAATCGCGCATGGGAAAACACCTGCTTTCCGCCGTAGCTCTTTGCCAGTCCCTCCGCCTCTGCCACCATGCGGCCCGAGGCCTGCGGCTGCTGAAATTTGAAGTGAATTGCCGGTTCCTCTTCAGGAATCTCGATGCGCTCAATCTTCTCCAATTCCTTTACGCGGCTCTGCACCTGCTTTGCCTTGGTGGCCTGGTAGCGAAAGCGGTTGATGAATGCTTCAAGGTGCTCAATCTGGTCGCGCTGGTTG
>DASSHM010000161.1:0-4177 GCA_035692885.1 Occallatibacter sp. | reverse complement strand
TCGGCTCGCTCCGGCGTCACGGTTCCGGTCAGCTTTGACGTCACCAATACCGGCAAGGTGGCGGGCGCCGAAGTGGCGCAGCTCTATGTCTCTGACCCCTCGGCAAGCGTCACGCGGCCCGAGCGCGAACTCAAGGGCTTTGCCAAGGTGCGGCTCGCTCCCGGCGAAACCAGGCACGTCTCGCTCACGCTGGACGCCCGCTCCTTCAGCTACTGGGACGAGGCCACCCACGGATGGCACATCAATCCCGGCAAGTTTGTCATCCGCGTGGGCGACTCCAGCGAACACACGCCGCTCACCGCCGCACTCACCCTGAAGTAGGGTTGCCTCCTGACGCAGAACCGGCCTGCAGGCTTCCGCTGCAGGCTGGTTTTTTGTCTCACTGGTATACGGTCTATGCTCACTCTCCGCAGTCAGCTTTCGATCTCGGGTCTAAACGGCGGATTGTGCTTACTTCCCTGCCGTTGACGCCTCCGGCAGGCCCACCTCGCTCGCAGGCTCAAGAGTATGCGTGTTCCACCAGCGCTCCACCACCTGCTGCCAGTCGTCGCTGCGCCCAATCCACAATTGCGCCGCGCGGTCATAGCGGGCCATGTTGTTTTCGAGCCAGAAGGGCCGGTTGTCGCGCAGCCAGGCCTGCTTGTAGAGCTGGCCCAGTTGCGTGTAGCCGTCCCGCATGTCCTGCATCTTGCCGTTGATGGAGCTGATGGAGTACAGCAGTTCCGACACCTCGTCCCAGCGGCTCTGGTCGCCTGAGATTGCCTGTGCGTCGGCGTAGATGGATGCGCACTCCGCCGCTTCCTGGAACTTCAGGCCCACAAAGTCCATCCGCCGCGCTCCCAGCTCCATTGCATCCAACGCGTCCGGGTGGCGCAGCTTGCCCGCCGCGCGCGCCTCGGCCAACAGGGCAATCGCCTTCTCCGCGTGCAGCCGCATTTGCGCAGCCACAGGCAGAAGCTTCGCGCTCACCTTCTGCCCCGCCGCTGAAAATGGATCAAGCCAGAAGTAGCGGTCCTCCACGTCGGTCAGTCCCACCTGCTTCAGCGCCGCGTGCGCCGCCATCAGCTCCAGCTGCGCCTGGTCAATCTTGCCCGTCTGGTCGCCCTGAAACGCCAGCCCGTAGGACGCCTCAAACGCCGCCTCCGAGCTCTCGCCCGGCTGCCACCCCGCTGCCGCGCCAAACAGCACTCCGTACCAGTTCTGGTCGAAGATGCCTTCGCCGTCGTCGTTCCACACCGTGTTCAGCATCCCCTTGGCGCCCAGCTTCTGCCCGTCGCGCACAAACGCTCGAATGTTGCCCAGCGCCTCGTTGTTGTTCGGATACACGCGGTTCCAGTTGTTCACGCCCGGTGCCACCCAGGTCTCCAGCCCGGCCTTGGTGAAGGGCTCGATCAGCGCCGTGAAATCCGGCTCAGCGTCATAGCGCCACGGCACCGCAATCATGTCCTTGGGCAGCGTGCCCACCAGCTCCGGCGACTTGATGGCGATGTCTCCCCAGAACAGCAGCCGCTTGTGATACGGGGCAAGCTCGGAGTGAATCCGCGACAGGAAGTCCAGGTATACCGGGCTCATGCCCTTCTCCTTCACCTCCGCGCGCGTCCTGCCCAGGCCCAGCTCAAAGGTTTCGTCAGCACCAATGTGAAACCATGGCCCTGGGAACACCTTTGCCAGCTCGCCAAACCACTCATTGATTAGCGGCAGCGTGCGTGCGTCTCCCGGCGCCAGCACTGCGCCGTGCGGCGTCTCTCCCATCGGAGAGAACTGCTCAAATTTGAGCACATGATGCAGATGCCCGAACGACTCCTGCTCCGGAATCACGGTGATGTGATACTTCGCCGCATACGCCACCATCTCGCGCGCCTCGCCGGGCGTCATCGCGCCGCCCGGAAACGCCGGCACCGGCATCGACGCATATGCATACGTCGCCTCGAAATACGGTGAAAAAATGTTGTACTTGTACGCCGCCAGGATGCGAATCTCGCGCTTTAGAAACTCCATGTTCGGCAGCGGACCGCGTGACCAGTCATCGCTCAGTCCGCGATACGCCATCGCCGGCCAGTCGCGTGCCGTGGGCATCAGCAGCTCCGCATCCTTGCCCTCCCCGCGCACTAGTTGCTTGACCGTCTGCGCGCCATAGAACATTCCCTTGGCCGTCTCGGCAACCACCGCCAGCCCGTGCGTGCCGTCGGGCACCAGCACGTAACCCTCGTCGTGCATGGCCGCGTCAAACTTCAGGTGATTCCGCTCCAGCAGCGTCCGGCCCAGGGATTCATCCGCGCGCTCCAGGCGCACCAGAGCGCCCTCGCGCTCTGACACGCTCACGCCCCGCGACTTCAGCGTATCTGCCAGGTCGCTCGCGGTGAACTGGTCCTCGGCGTTGCGGCCCAGCACGATGCGGATGCCATTCTTAACCGGTATTGAAGCCACTGCCGTGCAATCGCGCAACGCAGGCACCACGTGCAGATCCGCGCAGGTTGGAGTGGCTGGAGTTTGAGCAACCGCGCTCGCAACGGCGCACAACGCGATGGAAAGCGCAAAAAATGAACAGGGACGCATAAGCCTTCCTTGACCTTGAAATTTCCAAGAAAGCCTAATGCATCGCTGCTCAGGTTGTCACCCGGGCGCGTTTTCACCTTCTCACAACTGCTTCGCCCGTACCTGCCTCCGGATGCCACGACTGCGGGTCGTAATCGCCCTTGCAGTGGCCTCTCGAGTCATCCCCGCAGGCTCTTCAGCGCCGGATACAACCTGCGCCACTTAGCATACCCGGCCTTGTATGCGGCCAGTTCCGCCGCGTCCGGCTCAATCCGCTCCGCCACTTCAATCGCCACTCCGCACGCCTGGTCCAGATTGGCCCAGTGCCCCGCGCCAACCCCGGCCATCAGTGCACAGCCAAACGCCCCGCCTTCCTCCGCTGCCAGAATCTCCACCGCCTGCCCATACACGCCGGCCTGAATTCTGCGCCACAGCGGGCCGCGCGCCCCGCCTCCGCCCAGCCGGATAGCCTTCACCGGTATCCCCAGCTCGGCAAACAGAGTGAACGAGTCCTCCAGCGAATACGCCACGCCCTCCAGCACCGCGCGCACAAAGTGTGCCGCCGTGTGCGTCGGTCCAATGCCGGCAAATGCCGCCCGCACCTCGGGATCAAGATGCGGCGTGCGCTCTCCCAGCAGATACGGAGCCCACTCCAGCCCCTCGCTGCCCGCCGCCACTTTGCCCGCCGCGGCGGTCATGCTGTCATAGTCCTGCCCGGCAAAGAAGGTCTCCTTCAGCCAGCGCAGGCTCTGTCCCGCGCTCTGCGTCACGCCCATCACATGCCACACTCCCGGAACCGCGTGGCAAAACGTGTGCAGCCTGCCCTTCGGGTCTTTTGTCGGCTGCGCCGTCGCGGCAAACACCACGCCTGACGTGCCGATGGTTGCCGACACGCTGCCCGGCTGCAGAATCCCCATGCCCACCGCGCCCGCGCCCTGGTCGCCCGCTCCGGCCACCACCGGCGTGCCCGCCTTCAATCCCGTCGCCGCCGCCGCGCTCTCGCTGATGCGCGCACACACCTCCGGCGACTCGTACACCTTCGGCAGCCAGCTCTCGGGAATTCCCGCCGCCTCGGCAACCTCCTTTGACCAGCGGCGATGCGTCACGTCCAGCAGCAGCGTGCCGCTGGCCTCCTGCACGTCCATTGCAAACTCGCCCGTCAGCCGGTAGCGCACGTAGTCCTTCGGGCACATGATATGGCGAATCTTTGCAAAGATCGCCGGCTCGTGCTCCTTCACCCACAGCAGCTTCGTCAGCGTAAAGTTGGGCAGTGCCGGATTGCACGTCAGCTCGATCATCCGGCCGTAGCCAACCTTTTCGTGCAGCCAGTCGCACTGCGGCTGCGTGCGCGTGTCACACCAGATCAGCGACGGCCGCAGCACCGCTCCGTTCCCGTCCAGCATCACCGCGCCGTGCATCTGGCCCGTCAGGCCCATCGCCGCAATCGGCTGTCGGGGCTCCGGCGCTGCCTGTAGCGCGCCCCGAATCGCCTCCTGCGCCGCGCGCCACCAGTCTTCCGGATCCTGCTCGGCCCAGCCCGGGTGCGGCGTGCGAAACGGCGCGTGCTCGCTTGATGCGCTCGCAATCACCCTGCCATCCCCGTCCACCACCACGGCCCGCGTGCCGCCCGTGCCCACGTCCA
>DASSHM010000160.1:0-10548 GCA_035692885.1 Occallatibacter sp. | reverse complement strand
TCATGCGGGGACGGCGGAAGCAGGGAACCGGATGCCCGACTATATTTACCTTCTGGAAAACCGCCTCTCAGCGGACCAGCAACAGGCTCTGCGGCAACTGCGCGAGGTGGCCAGTGACGCAGGAGTTCTCCTTTTCCTTGTAGGAGATGCAGTCCGCGACCTCACCAGCGGATTCGCTGTTCGCGATATCGAAGTCGCCGTGCAGGGCAATGCGCTCAAGCTGGCGAAGGCCGTCGAAAAGCGTGGCGGCAAAGTCTGGGGGGAGGACGAAACCTTCCGCACCCTCTTTCTGTGCTTTCCAGGCTCCGTCCGGATTGACTTGACCAGCACGCACAGCAGGGAATACCCCAAGCCAGGCCGGCCCATCTACCACCCGGCATCCGTTCAGGAGGATCTGCGTCGCCGCGACTTTACCGTCAACGCGATGGCCATCTCGCTCAACGATGGGTCCTTCGGCCTCTTAATGGACCCACTCAACGGCGTTGCTGACATCGAGGCCCGTACGCTTCGGCTGGTGTCGCCATATGGTTTTCTTGAGCAGCCATCGCTGCTCGTTCGCGCCATCCGCTATCGCACCCGTCTCGGCTGGGATCTGGATCCGCGCACCCAGTCGCGTTACGCCGATGCTCGCGCAGAAGGTGTGATTGATCAAATCCATCCGCACGCGCGCAACTTTGAGCTGGAGCAGATTGGTCACGAGAGCGAGGCCTTGAAGGTGCTGCAGGCCCTTGAGGCCGAAGGGTTGATGAAGCACCTCTTTCCGGCGTGGACCTCTGCCCGGGCCGACGCCCGGAAGCTCGAGGCTCTGCACGACCTGGCTGTGGAACTGCACCTGCAGGGCGTCAATCCCGATATGTCGGCTGCCCAGATGCAGTTACTTACCGCGAAGATGCCTCCCAGAGATATCTCCCAGCTCAAGCGCAGCTTGCCCCGTACCGGGTTCGTGCAGCAGTGGAACAGCCTCGATTCAGCAGCGGCCAAATTCTCCAAGGTTTTGCTCTCCAAGGAACATCAGACCCCTTCGGCAAGCTTCAAGCTCTTTATGAGTAATGACCCGGAGTCTATTCTCTGGCTTGGCTTTACAAGCACAAATCCGGCGGTGAAGGAGCGCTATGCTCACTTCCTCAAAGACTGGCCCGAAGCCCGGCAGCGTATTCCTCATGCCCTGATGCAGGAGATGCGAATCACCCCAGGGCTCGCGAATTATGCAGAGATTGTCCACAGGGTCTTCCTTGAACTTATCGACGAACGGCTGAACACGCCGGAAGAGGCCCGGGCATTTCTCGAGCCGTATTCGCCGCCAGCACCGCCGCCCCAGGTCACTCTCAAGCGGTCACGGGCACGGCGCAGCGCCGAGGCGCGCGTCAAAGAGCGTTCCTTCGAAGATGAGGAGGAAGAGGAGCTGGGCGGCGACCGGGAGGAGTCTGATCTCGACGACATTGGCAGCGACGACGATGAGATTGATCTTGGCGACGAGTCTGAGACCGATGAGGAGAGCGACGCCGAAAAGGAAGAAGCTCCGGCGGCCGTCAAGCCAGTTGTTGCAAAATCGGGCCGCAAAAAGAAGGCCACGGAAGAATCCCCAAGCGCGGCGGCGCAGGGCGGGCACCCCGTGAAAAAAGCTCCCGCAAAGCCCGCGCCGGAAATGCCGGCGAAAACTGCGGCGCCTCAGAAGGAGAAGGCAAAGGCTCCCGCGACTCCGGTCAGCAAGTCCAAGCCGCAGGCATCCAAAGTCCCCGCGAAAAAGACGGCGTCAAAGCCTGTGCCAAAGCCTGCACCAAAAGCCGCGGCCAAGCCCGCACCCAGAAGCGCAGGTAAGCCAGCACCTAAAAACGGCGTCAAGGCCCGGCCCAGGCCAAAGCCCAAAGCCGGTGCAAAGCCAAAGCCCTCGGCCAAACATGCCTCAGCCGGGGCCAAAGCAAAGACGAAGCACGTAGCGGCCAAGGCGGGCAAGCCTCATAAGCAGACCTCGAAAAAAGCCGCGTCCCGCCCCGCCAGAAAGCGCTAAAAGGCCACTTCGCAGGGCCCTGCCTCCCGGGTTCCGGTCGTGGAGCATGCCCGGTGTATCAAGCGCGGGTATCACTTTGATTTCACGAAGCCCGGCTCTGCAGGGCTGAAACCGAAGGGCTGAATTTCAAGGTACTGCGACTCCATAAGAAAAGGACAGCCGAAGTAACTCGACTGTCCAGTCATTTGGCGTCGCGTTGGTCCAAGCGCTTCGCACCGTAACCCGGTCACGAAGCCCCATCAATCCGGACGGTCGCCCACCTTGAGCCCTGGTGCGTTCATCGTCGGCCCCCTTCAGGGTTCAACCAGGCCGGGTGATCGTGGAATGCTGAGCGGAGTTAGTACCGGCCACCACGTCCGCTGCTACTGCCTTTGCGAGCGGTATAACAGTCGCGGCAGAACACCGGCCGGTCGCCGCGCGGTTCAAAAGGCACGGTCGTAGGCTGCCCGCATCCTGAACAGATCACGGGTGTGCCGTGGGACGAAGACGAGCGGTGGTTGGAATCCCCCTGGCTGTTCTTCTTTGCCATTCTGCAGGCCTTGCAGCGTTTCGGGGTCGAATAACCGCGTTCCTGAAAGAACGCTTGATCGGCAGCGGTGAAGGTAAAATCCTGCCCGCAATCGCTGCAAGTGAGTTGAATGTCCTCTGCCATGGGTTTCCTCGTGCAGTGATTGTACAGCTTCCCCGGTTTCCGCGACATAAGGATTCTCTGTAGCAGGAAAAACTTGTGCCAGCCTTTACGGGCCCGGCTGAGTTATAACTGTCCGGCTCCGAGGCTATGGCAGCACCCTCGGTTGTCAGGGTGTCCGGCGTTTAGGGCCTGTTTCCGGCCCGGGGAGGTCATCACCAAGCTTCACTCGAGGCCCCCACAACATGCTGCCCTGGCCAAATCCATGCCCGCCGGCCAAAACCGCGCACCCCGCCGCATGGTACCCTTAACGGCGAAATTTCATCTGCTCATTCTTCGCCTTAAACCCGGCGAAACAATCGGTTGTGGAGGCAGGTAATGCGGGTAAGGATTCCCATGGGGGTGGCGGGCTGCGCCATTTTAGGCGCAGTCCTGGGTGTAACCGGTATCGCGGCGCAGGCGGCAGCCAGGAGCCTGCCCAACACGTCGACGGAACTGAATCGGGGCTGGCAATTCCGCCAGTTGGCCCCGTCGGCTTCGGCCGTCGGCAATGCCTGGCTTCCGGCCACCGTGCCCGGCGACGTGCATCTGGATCTGCTCGCCAACAAGAAGATTCCCGACCCCTTCTACCGCGACAATGAGTCGCGCCTGCAGTGGATTGAAGACGAGAGCTGGGAGTATCGGGCCAGCTTCGACGTTGCGCCTGCAACGCTGGAGCGCGCCAACGTCGACCTTGTCTTCGAGGGGCTGGATGCCGCCGCCGAGGTCTATCTGAACGGCACAAAGATTCTTGATGCGGACAACATGTTCCGCATCTGGCGCGTACCGGTCAAGGACCATCTGCACGCCGGGCAAAATGAGCTCCGGGTTGTCTTCCCTTCGCCCATCACCGCCGCGCAAAAGGCGGCCGCCGGCGATTCCTGGCAGCCACGCACCAAAACGGCGGAAAAGACCTATATCCGCAAGGCCGCCTACGAGTATGGCTGGGACTGGGGACCGCGGTTCGTCACCAGCGGCATCTGGCGTCCCGTGCGGCTTGAGGCGTGGGACAAGGCCCGCATCTCCGACCTGGCCATTCATCAGCGCGACGTCAGCAGCGAAGTGGCACACCTGGATGCCGAGGTCGAGATTCAGGCCTCGAGCGCTGGCCCGGCACGGGTGACCGTGCAGTATGGCGACGGCGGCAAGCCCTCGACTGAGGCCCGTGATGTCAATCTTCATGTGGGCGCCAATACCATCGATTTCCCCATCGAAATCCGTCAGCCCAGGCTCTGGTATCCGGCCGGCTACGGCGACCAGCCCCTCTACGGCTTCACCGCTCAGGTGAGCGTGGGCAATGACGTGAGTGACGAGCGCAAGGTGAAGACCGGCCTGCGCTCTATTGTGCTGCGCCGCCAGCTTGACAAGTGGGGCCGCTCGTTCGAATTTATCGTCAACGGCATCCCGGTCTTTGCCAAGGGAGCTGATGTAATCCCGTTCGACAGCTTTCCCAACCGCGTCACCGAGGCGGATTACCGCCGCGTCCTCGAATCCGCGCGCGACGCCAACATGAACATGATTCGCCACTGGGGCGGCGGCTACTACGAGACGGATGAGTTCTACCAGCTTTGCGATGAACTTGGCATCATGGTCTGGCAGGACTTCATGTTCGGCAACGACTGGCAGCCGGGAACCTATGCATTCAAGCAGAACATCGAAGCCGAGGCGGAAGACCAGGTGCGCCGCCTGCGCAATCATCCCAGCATCATCATCTGGTGCGGCAATAACGAGACGGAGGAGGCGCTCAACTGGGGCGCTCGCGGCAGCCTGCCGCTTGAGTACAAGTTCCAGATGTGGCAGGACTACCTGACCGAGTTCAGCGGCATCCTGAATCGCGTGGTGGCGCGCATGGAGCCCGAGGTGCCCTACTGGCCGAGTTCGCCAAGTTCCGACTACGAGGAGACCAGCGACCACTTCCAGAGCGGTGACGCGCACATCTGGGATGTATGGCATGGGCGCGTGCCCTTCTCCACCTATGAGACGCACAACCCGCGCTTTGTCACCGAGTACGGGTTCCAGTCATTTCCTGAGATGCGCACCATCGAGTCCTTCACGCGGCCCGAGGATCGCACCAGCATCTTTACGCCCGTGATGCTGGCGCATCAGAAAAACAACGAAGGCAACTCCATCATCCATGACTACCTGCTGCGCGACTACTCGGAGCCGAAGGACTTTGCGAGCTTTCTCTACGTCAGTCAGGTGCTCCAGGCCGAGGGCATCAAGATTGGCGCCGAGCACTTCCGCCGCAATCGCCCTGAAACCATGGGCTCGCTCTTCTGGCAGCTCAACGACTGCTGGCCGGTCGCTTCGTGGTCCAGCATCGACTACTACGGCCGCTGGAAGGCGCTGCAATACTACGCGCGCCGCTTCTATGCGCCCATTCTTGTATCTCCGCATGTTGAAGAAGGCTCCATGCGCGTGTACATCGTCTCTGACCGGACGCAGGCTCAGCCGGCCACGCTGCGCACGCGGTTGATGGACTTCAACGGCAAGGTGCTTCTCGAGGACAGCCACAAGGTGAGCGTTGACCCGCTCGCCAGCAAAGTCTATCTCGACTGGCCGCTGGCAAAGATTACTGCCTCTGGAGCGGAGGACACTTCACGTGTTTTTATCGTGACCGAACTCACCGGTGCCGATGGGAAGCTCATTTCGCGCAACCTCATCTACCTAGCGCCCACCAAGGAGGTTCGGCTCATTCCCGCGCATCTCGCGGTCGAGACGTCCGGCGCAGACGGCAGTTACAGCGTGACCGTCGCCTCGCCCGTTCTGGCCCGCGATGTTTACCTCGCCTTCGGCAATCTCGATGCCAAGGTGTCTGACAACTACTTCAACCTTCTGCCCGGCCAGTCACGCACCATTGCCGTCACCACCGGCGCCACCCTTGATGCGCTCAAGGCGCAGATGCGCGTCATCTCGCTCACTGACGCATTTCCTGCGCCGGCGGAGGCCGCGGCAGCCCCCGCTGCGCACTAGGCAGAAACGCGGAGGGCCGGGACCATTGCCCCGGCCCTGCTGCCATCCGCCGCCTGCTTAGAACGAGAAGACTGCCTGCATGAAGATGCGCCGCGCGGCGGCTCCGCTTGAAAATGGTCCGCGCTGCAGTGAAGTGGACTCCCCAAACCGGCTCGTTCCCACGGTTCCCAGCGGCGTTCCGTAGTTGATGATGTTGAGCACGTTCAGAGCCTGCACGCTGAAGCTCAGGCTGTACTTGCGTGCGGCGCCCTGCGAACCGGCCATCCCAGGCCTCCCGCCGTTTCCGCCAAACCCTCCCGGTCCAAATCCGCCCCCCGGCCCGCGGCCGCGCCAGTGTCCGCGCGGCCCCCCGAAGTCGCCTCCCCCGCCGCTCTCCACCTTGGGTCCAATGCCGAAATCCCGGCTGAGACGCAGATTCACTGCCGCGGAGGCCGGGCTGTCGCCTGCGTTGATGGGAATCAGGTCCTCGCCGGGTTGGGGAATTGTGTTCAGGCACCCAAACTTCGTCTGGTAGTACTGCGTGGAGCCTGCCGTGCACAGCGAGGAAGCCACAATGGATGGCCGGTTGTTCAGGTACTGGTCACCGGTCAGATCCAGACTCGACACCACGTTGTACGGCCTGCCGGTGTGCGCAATCACGAATGGGTTTACGCGGATGCCCCACGGGCCAACATAGTTGCCCATCATGAACACCATGTGCCTCGACACGAATCCGGCGCGCCCGTAGTCCTGGTTCAGGTTGTAGGAGTTCGAGGCCGTCCCGCCCGCGCCGTTCGAGTTGGCGTCAGAGAAGTTGTAGAAACCGAACATGCTGAACTTCGGGCCCAGCCGGGCGTTCACGTTCACGATCATCTGATTCTGCTTGAACACCGCTTCGGGATAGAACTCGTTGATCACGCCCAGCGCGGCATCCGGCCGCGCGCCGGTCAGCGTGGTGCTGCCGTACTCGAAGGTTCCCGGCAGATAGGCATTGGCGTCGCGCGTCACCATCTGGTGCACGCCCAGAGAGCGAAGATAGGTCACCGTCGCCGTGATCGACTTGGTCGCCTGCCGCTCAATGCTGGCCCCGAACTGGTTGACATAGGGCGAATGGAAATCAGGCGATATCTGCACCGTGGTCGTCTGCGGAGTGGCTGCATAGGGCTGCGAGGGCAGACAGGCGGTGAAATCCATGCTGTTCAGGTCGGTCCCGCTCAGGCACGCGGGCGACAGCAACGTCACCTGGGCCTGTCCCGAATCAATGCCGTTCTCCGCGGCCGACAGAACGCTGTCCACGTCAAACCGGTCATAGAAGATGCCGTAGCCGGCGCGCAGCACGGTCTTGGCCGGCTTGTTGCCCTTGGCATCCAGCGCGTACGCGAGCGCCACGCGCGGAGCCCAGTCGCTGCGGTCGCTGATGTGGTTCTGTGACTCCCAGCGCAGGCCGCCGGAGAGAGTAAAGCGCGGGCTCACCCTCCAGTCATCCTCAATAAACAGCGCCGCGTCAAACACGTTCGCGTTAAAGTCGGTGCGTCCGGCTGAAATTCTCAACTGGGTAAAGTCGCCCTGCGGCAGCGTGCTCAGGCTGTCGCCCGCGGCCAGCGCATTCAGCGCGTCCACGTAGCCTTGCTCGCTGAATACCAGGGTGCCGTTCCGGTTTGAGAACGATGAGCTGGCAATGCGGTTGTCGCGCAGCCTGGTGCCAAACTTGATGGCGTGGCTCCCCTTGCTCATGGTGGTGATGTTCTGCAGCTCGAAATGCTCGTCGTGCTGGCTCGATGACTGGCCAGACGCGCCGCCGCCGGTAAAGTTTCCGCTCACAACCAGCGTGGGCGCGGTGCTTACAGGAGCCGCCGAGTCGCTGGACCTGCGGTATTCAAACCGCGTCTCGTTCACCATGTGGTCATTGACGATATGCGCGTCGCTCGCCTGGATGGTGTGCTCGATGAAGTGGGTATCCTGAGACTGCGAAGGCAGGTCGTTGGAGCCAATGTCGCCCGACTCGGCGTTGCGGAAGAACTGGTAGCGCAGGGTCAACGTGTCCTTCTGCCCAAGCTGCACGTCAATGCGCGGTGCAATCTCGATGCGGTCGTGCGGGTTCGAGAGCGTGTCTGAAAACTGAGTGGGAGACAGGGTGTACTGCCCACTGGTTGTATCCAGCACCGCTGGTGTGTAGGTGTACACGTTCTCGTCGTGATTATTGCGCTGCTCCACGCTCATCTCAAAGGAAGTCTTCTTGCCCAGCGATCCGGTGACGGTTCCGTTGTACTGCAGCATGTAGTAGGGTGGCACGCTGGGCGTGAATGGGTTGCCGGTGTTCAGGGAGCTCTGATTGCCCTGGAGAAAAACCCGTCCGTGAAGCTGATTGGTGCCGGGCTTGGTCAGAATCTCAATGCGGCCATATCCGAGACGGTCAAATTCAGCAGAAAACGGGTTCTGGTTGATACGAATTTCGCGAATGGCGGACTTGGGTGGAAGCTGCCCGCCCGTAAAGCCGTCAATGTAGATCTGGCCGCCGTTGGGGCCTGCCGAAGGACCGGCCAGCGCGGACAATTCGTTGGCCAGCTCGTCCGGATCGTCTGAAAGTGCATCCAGGTCGCTTCCCTTGATGACGATTGAGTTGGCATTGCTGCCCGCATCCACGCTCACCTGCGGCGTGTCGTCTGACACCTCGACGCTCTGCTGCGCCACCTCGATGGCCATGGTCACGTCCACGCGCTTTACTTCGCCGGGCGTCAGTTCCAGGGCCTGCGACTGGAACTCAGCGAAGCCCGGCGAGTCAACAATCACCACATAGTTTCCGGGCGTCAGTCCGCGCGCCTCGTACGCGCCCGTGTCGTCCGAAGCTACCGTCTTCGCGGCGGTGCCTGAAGCGGTGGCAATTGTAATCTGTGCCTTGGCAATGCGCGCTCCTGAGGGATCGCTGACATGTCCGTGAACCGTTGCCGTCGTGGCAGAATCCGCGGCCTCGGCGTGAGCGCCCAGCAGGCAGGCAAGCCCCAGGGCCGTGCCAACCAGAAAATGAACCAGCCAATGCAATTTGAAGTACACGTTTCCCTCGCTTGTCTTGGTGTCGCCGTTTGTCCGCTTATTGCGCCGCTGCTTCCGCGGCTCCGCCCGAACCCATGCTCCAGCTTGAAAGCAGGTTCTGGCTGGCCTCGGGGGCTTGGAGTAAAGGTTCAACGCCCGTCAGCAGGGTGATCGCCGTGACCTCTCCGGTTCCCTCGGTCGAAACCAGCATCACTGCATCACCCTTCTTCAGGCCCGAAAATTGAATCAACGGCGCGCGGTTCAGAATCGTCTGCAGCTCGTTCCCGTTTTCCGCTCGGCCAGCTCCGGCAGTTCGTTCGCTGCCGGCTCCCGGCCAGTTCCTCTGTTGCCCGCCTGACGGCGCGTTGGCCATGCGCGCGCCTTCTCCTCCGGATTCGCCCTTCAGCCGCGCGGCCATCATGCGCGCCATCATCTCCGGCAAGGCACGCATCTGCGCGTCGCCGGGAATGTGAATCGTCACCGGCTTCTTCGTCAGCAGGTCCTTGACCTCGATGGTGCTGTTGGCGGCGTTCAGGTTATCGATGATGCCGGAGATGTTGCGGAAGCTGCCTGAGACCACCTCATCCGCCTCAATCTCTGTTCCCGCCGCGTTCTTCTGTCCGCGAGCGCGCAATTGGTCGCCTACGTGAATCGCGCTGATTGGCGCCGCCTGGGCCAGGTCATAGCGCACTGAAGCCGGCGCATACCGCTTCAGCACGGTGTTTTTACCCACATGCACGTCCACGGTCCTTGTCTGTGCTCCCACGCCGCTGGTCACTTCGATTGTGCCGGTCCCGGTATCCACGCTCTTCACCAGGCCGCCCACGCCGCGCAGTTGCCACTGTTCGCGCTCCTTCTGCTGCCGTGCTGCCAGATCAGCGCTCTTGATGGTGATAATCTGCGCCGCCTGTGGTACCGGTACCGTCGCGCCGGCATCCAGCTTGACCAGCACGCGGTCGCCCGTGGTCAGGTCGCTCAGTTGAATCTTCACTGCCGCGCTCAGATTCTTCTGTCCCGGCTCAACGCGCTGCACCAGAGCCGTATCCGGAACCTCCACCTGCCTCACTTCGCCCGCGTCTGTCTTCACCGTCAGCGTTGACCCGCTGATTCCCGTCACCGTGCCCAGATAACGCAATGCCGTCTGGGCATGCAGCAGGGTGGTCATCGCCGCCCACGCCACCAGCAGGCTCAAAAGCCGCCGCTGAAGAAACAAGCTCCGCAAATTCCTGCCATTCATACGATTCGTCTCCGCAGGCCCGGCGTCGTTTCCTTGGGGTCCGCGCTGAAAACGTGATCCATTCCGGTAGACGAGTGAGGGCGGTAAAAGGTTGAGGCCAGGTCTCATCGCCTGCGCGCAGCGGCAATCCTTCCCCCGGACTGCCAAAAGGGTCAATCTGTATGGGTTACGCTCATGAACCTTAAGGCCGGCTTAAGAACGGGGCGCAGTGGCTGTGCTGGTCGCCGCCCCGCGCTACAGACTCCGTGCTGCTGGCTCTGAGCTATGGCCGCAGTTCTGCCGTCTCCAGAAACGTATAGCTTCCTGAAGCGGCCGGGACCACATTGGTTAACCTGCGATTGTGAACCACCACCGTGTCCAGGTACCACAGATTCACCGCGGGCAGGTCGCGTGCCAGAATCTGCTGGGCCTCAACGTAGTCGGTCCTGCGTCGTTCCTGGTTGCTGCTTGTCGCCGCGTCCTCGAGCTGCGCATCCAGCTTTGGATTCGAATAATGCCCCCGGTTCGCCCCTCGCGGAGAAAAGCTCTTCGTCGCAAACACGTAGCTGAAGATGTCCGGCTGCTCATTGCCGCCAATCCAGCGCAGCGAATACATCTGAAACGCGCCGCGGGTCACGTCGGAGTAAAACGTTGCGAACTCAAAGCTCCGAATCT
>DASSHM010000159.1:0-3467 GCA_035692885.1 Occallatibacter sp. | reverse complement strand
TACCACCGGCCTCCACTTCGACGATGTATCCAAGCTCCTCACCGCCTTCCGCAAGCTCATCGACGGCGGCGGCTCCCTCATCGTCATCGAGCACAACCTCGATGTCATCAAGTCCGCCGACTGGGTCATCGACCTCGGCCCCGAGGGCGGCGATGCCGGCGGCCAGATCATCGCCCAGGGCACCCCCGAGCAAGTCGCCCAGAACCTCCACTCCCACACTGGCCACTACCTCGCCCGCGTGCTGTAAACACACCGTCTTTGGGTTGTATCCTTGCGGGGATAAGAAGATGCCTCCCGGGTTCGTAACTCTCCCCCCTTGGAATCGAGCCATGGGGCATACGCTCTTTGACCGCGGCTATCTCACCGTCGCGCCCGATTACCGAGTCGAAGTCAGCCGCCGTCTCAAGGATGAGTTCGATAACGGAAGGGAGTACTACGCACTGGCCGGGAAGTCCATACTCCTGCCGCAGAACCCGGCATTCAGGCCATCAGCGGAGCAGCTGATGTGGCACAATGAAAACAGATACAGGCCGTAGACGAATCGGAGGACGACCTCAAGATGCCGGATGCCTCATTCATGACACCCGCACGGTGCTCGGCCTGAGTGAGTGGGGAAGCAATGCTCCCGCCTTGCCCCGTTTTGCGTAGAATTATCCCGTCCTCGTGCACAATCGCTTCAGGGCAAACTCCGCGTCGATCCCCGAGATGAAGAGGGCTACCCCCTACCCCCCTCAATCTATTTGCGGTTTTCCACAGGGGATTTGCGAAGAATTTGCAGGATTTGTGATTCAACTTCTCTGTGCGCGGTGACCCGCTATTCCGGCTTGCCGTCGCGCATCCGTCTGATTCCAAGTGGGTTCTTCTCTTTGAGCTCCTGCGGCAGCATCGCATCTGGAAAGCCCTGAAAGCACACCGGCCGCGCGAAGCGATAAATCGCCATGCTCCCCACGGACGTAAAGCGCGGGTCGCTCGTCGCCGGGTACGGTCCTCCATGCACCATCGCGTGCCCCACCTCCACGCCCGTCGGCATCCCGTTAAAGATCAGCCGCCCGGCCTTCTGTTCCAGCACGCGAATCAGTTCGCCATGAGCGGCCAGATCAGCCTCATCGCCCAGGACTGTCGCCGTAAGGTGTCCGTCGAGCGATTGCGCGGCCCGCGCAAACTCCTCAGCGCCACCGCAGTGCACCAGCAGCGTGTTGGGTCCGAAGATTTCGTCCGCCAGCTCGGGCCTGCCTAGAAACTCATCCAGGCAAACCGTGAACAGCTTCGCCCCGGCACCGCAAGCAGCCTCGGTCTCTGCCGCCTGAGCCGCCACAGGATTCTCTTTAGCCCGCTCCGAGGTCGCCCGGTCATACTCCCGCGCAATTCCCGCCGTCAGCAGCGTAAACGGCTCCGCCGTCTCCACCATGGCCTTCAGAGCATCCAGCAGCTCGCGCCCCTCCGGCGCGTCGGGTACAAGCACGATGCCCGGCTTGGTGCAGAATTGCCCCGCGCCGAGCGTGAACGAGCCGAACAGCGTCTTGGCCAGCTCCGCCGGGGCCTTGCGCAGCACCCCCGGCAGCACAAACACCGGATTGCCGCTCGCCATCTCGGTAAAGCAGGGAATCGGATCCGGCCGCGCCGCGGCCATGTCCATCAGCGCCCGCCCCGCGCGCAGCGAGCCCGTAAATGCCACCGCCCGTACCAGCGGATGCCGCACCAGCGCCGCTCCGGCCTCAACTCCCGCATCAAACACCAGCGAGAACACCCCCGGGTGCAGGCCCTCCGCCGCGGCCGCCTCCGCAATCACCATCCCGGCCAGTTCGCTGGTACCCGGGTGGGCCGGATGCGCCTTCACAATTACCGGGCAGCCCGCTGCCAGCGCCGATGCCGTGTCACCCCCGGCAACGGAAAAGGCCAGTGGAAAATTACTTGCCCCGAACACCACCACCGGTCCCAGCGCCCGCAGCATTGAACGGATATCCGCCCTCGGCATCGGCTTGCGCTCCGGCAGCGCAGGGTCGATGCGCGCCTGCACCCACGAGCCCTCTTCCACCACCGACGCAAACAAGCGCAGCTGCCCGCTGGTACGGCCCACCTCGCCCAGCACCCTCGGCATCGGCAGGGCAGTTTCCAGGTGCGCGCGCCCGGCCAACTCGTCGCGATGCGCGTCCAGCCCGTCCGCAATGCGCCGCAAATAGGCCGCGCGCTGTCGGCCCGTTGTGCGCGGGTAGCCGGCAAAGGCTTCCGCGGCTAGCTTTGCCGCCGCGTCCACCTCGGCTGGACTGGCCGAGTAGTATGCGGGCTCCAGTGCCTCGCCAGTCGCTGGATTGAATGCGTGAAAGCGTGCGCCATCGTTTGACGCGCGTTGATTGCCAAGAATTGTTCGCCCTGTGAGTTCCATGTCTATGAAATTATCCGCCATTCCGCCCGGTTCCTGCCCGATGACGGCAGTTGCCAGAACCGCGCCCGGTTCGGTACAAGAGTCAAAGCCGTCTGGAGCTCCTCAATGTTGCGCGTTCAATTTGCACCTTGACCACGCGCTGAGTGTGTCCGGTCACGACTCAAGGATTCCTGCATTGCTCACCAATCCAAACGCCGGCGATGGCCAGGCCACGCGCAGTCACACGCCGCTTGTCCCCCGTGATCGCCTTCTGCCGTTCATCCTGGTCACAGCGCTCTTTTTCCTCTGGGGAATCCCCAACAACCTCAATGACATTCTGATTCGCCAGTTTATGAAGTCGTTTGAGATCTCCCGCTTCCAGGCGGGCCTTGTGCAATCCGCGTTTTACATGGGCTACTTCCTTCTGGCCTGGCCCGCCGGTGAAATCATGCGCCGTGCCGGTTACAAGGCGGGCCTGCTAATCGGGCTTTGTCTCTACGGCGCCGGGTGCATTCTCTTCTGGCCCGCCGCGCTGGCACAGCAGTACTCGTTCTTTCTCACGGCGCTGTTCATCATCGCCAGCGGCCTGGCATTTCTCGAGACTGGCGCCAGCCCCTTCATCATCCAGATTGGCGCCGCCGGGTCCGCGGCACAGCGCGTCAATCTTTCTCAAGCGTTCAACCCGCTTGGCAGCATCTCCGCGGTCCTCATCGGCAGCCGCTTCATCTTCTCGGGCATTGAACTCAAGCCGGCGCAGGTGGCAGTGCTGCAGGCGCAGCATCAATATCAGGCATACCTTCGTTCAGAGACACTGCGCGTCATCGTCCCTTATCTCGTCCTCGGCGTGGTGGTGCTGCTGTGGGCGGTGCTGATCGCGTTGACCAAATTCCCCCACGCTGGTCTTGACTACTCCCGCGACACCCGCGAACACGACACCTCAAAGCCGCTCAGGAAGCGCCGTCACTTTGTCTTTGCCGTGCTGGCGCAGTTTCTCTATGTCGGGGCGCAGGTGGGCTCGTGGAGCTACATGATTCTCTACGTGCAGGCCTACGCCGGGCTGGGCGAGCGCAACGCCGGGTACCTGTTGACGCTCGCGCTCGCTGCA
>DASSHM010000158.1:0-2268 GCA_035692885.1 Occallatibacter sp. | reverse complement strand
ATCATCGCGGTCGAAGATCTTGCCCCGGGCCGCAAGGATGGGCACCTTGCGGATGCGATTCTGCTCCGCGAGGACGCGGAAGTTGTCCGCCCCGAGCACCTGCAGACGCCACAACCCTCCGGCCAGCGCGAGCATCATCACCAGGATGCCGTATTGAGCACACGCCAGCTTGACGCCGGAGAGCTTTTCGCCTCGTGTGAACTTCTCAAAAACCATGGGCCTGCACCTTCAAGAATACCGCTTTTTTGGCATCGAAGCCGGCTTCAGCGGGATTGCGGACGCAAATCGCGTTGTGGCCACCCGGGCTTGCACCGGCGGTTCAGTCGGTAAGCCTGAACCGGTCGAGGAGTGGGAATGTGGCCAGCGCGATGACCGAGTTGCCGATGGCTGTGTAGAGCTGGCCAAGCCAGTCCGGCTGGAGGGTGAGTCCGAGCAGGACGCTGTAAACGAAAATGTAGAGAGCGCTCGACAACAGCGAGAAGATAAAGACCAGCGCGATGCGGATGGAGGGGTTCTCCACGTCAATGCGAACGCCGATGGACGCGGCCAGATAGCCGACCACCGTCTTGGCAATGCCGTTGATGCCGATTGCGTGATGGGTGAGCGCGTCCTGGAAGATGCCCAGCGCGGCGCCAAGAAACATTCCCCGCATGGGGCTACGGCGGCCCAGGGCGAAGAAGACGGTGACGACAAGGGGAAAGTCGAACCACGAAAACCGGCCGAGCGCGCGGGGCAGCCATGCCTGCAGAACGATCGCCACCAATGGCACCAGAGCATACACGAGCACGGGGTAGCGATGGACCTGGGCATCGCGGCGCGTGGTTGCCGCAAGAACCGGCATGGCTAGGGGTTCCTCCGTTGCTGTGGCGTATTGTCTGCCGGGGCAGACGTGGCGGTCCTGGTGCTGCCCGCGGATTTGCCGGCGCCGGGCGTCTGCGCGGCTGAGTCCTGAGACGAACCCGTTGCCGCCTGCGGCGAGAAGCGATCAGGGCGCAGAGGCTGCGGGGGCTGAACGGCAATCGGATTGGGCGGCGTGCTGTCGTTGAGCGGCTGCTGGTCAGACGGCACATTGGGCTCGATGAGGCTGGGAAGCCGCTCGGCCATGATTTCGGAGGCCTTCTTCTGGTTCTGCAACTGCTGGGCGTCAGCTCCGGCGAGCGCCTCGCTGGTTGCGAGGTCCTGCTGCTGACTGGGCGGGAAGCGCGGCTCAGTGGATGTGATCACGAGAACCTCATCCAGGCTGTCGAGGTGCGCTGAAGGAGTCACGATGACATCGATAAAGGCATCGTTATTGGGGTCGGGCGCCACCTTGCTGACCACGCCCACCGGCAGGCCGCGTGGAAACACCTCGTCGCCGCCCGCCGTGAGCACCTTCTCGCCCGGCTTGATGCGCCGGTCCGCGACGATGCCCACAACCTGAGGCTGGCCGTCTGCGTTGCCGGTGAGGATGCCGCGGATGCGCGTGGTTTCAAGAATCACCCCGGCTCCGCTGGTCTGGTCATTGATGAGCAGCACCTGAGCGGAACTGCGATAGACCTCGCGCACCTTGCCCACAATGCCATCGGCGGTAACCACCGCCATGTCGCGGCGCAGGCCGTCATTTGATCCCTTGTCAAGGTAGAGAACCCGCGACTGCTGGCTGCCGCTGGCGCCAATCACCTGCGCGGCGACGGTCTTGTAGACGTACTTTTCCTGAAAGCGCAGCAGGGCCTGCAAGCGTTGGCCCTGGCGGGCGTCTTCAAGCAGGGCCGCCTGTTCAAAACGAAGGCGGTCGATGGTGTTCTCGAGGTCGCGATTCTGCCGGCGGACGCCGCGCAGGTCAATGTAGTTCTGCCAGAGCCCGACGATGACCTGCCGGGATGAGTGAATCAGCCGTTCCGGAGGGGAGACGATGGCGTTGGCCCACAGCCGGATGAGGCGCACGCCTCCGGTGTCGCGCGAGTCGAGGCCGGCGGAGCCGGAGTTCGGACGGCGAACCTGCACGGCGAGACCGAGAACTTGCGCCACCAGCAGGGCCAGCAGCACCAGGAGGTTCCGGTAGCGGAAGAAAAACGATTCCATTGCCAAGTACCCGGCTGCGTGCCGTCCCGGCATCCGGCGCGGTCCACCGGTATGCCATCCTCTGGATGCGCGAGCGGTTCACGCCGCGGAGCGGAACCGGGCCGCTAGTCGATCTTGATCTTGCGCAGCAGGTGGAAGTCGGAAAGCATCTTGCCTGTGCCCAGCACCACCGACGCCAGCGGATCGTCGGCCACTGAGACAGGCAGT
>DASSHM010000157.1:0-5434 GCA_035692885.1 Occallatibacter sp. | reverse complement strand
GCGCTGCTGGGAAACGTGGAAGTCATCTCGCTGGATATGACTACGTCGAGGTATATTCCGGTGGGGCAAAGCCAGTGGTTCGATGCCCAGTTGGATCATGTGCCCACACAGGTGCAGTTCATCTTTATTCTGTATCACCTGCCGTGGATGGCCGACGAGCAGTCAAGATTGTTAGGCGGGCAGCCGGAAAAGGACGCACTCCGCCTGCGCAACGTTCTTGAATCCCATCTGAATCGGCTCCACGCAAGAGTCATTGTCTTGAACGGTCACCTCCACACATACGAGCGGTTTGAGCGCAAAGGGGTGGAGTACATCGTTACCGGCGGCGGTGGCGCGATACCCTACCCGGTGCTCGTTCGCGGTAGCGCGGACCTCTACCGCGACCCCGGGTTTCCCGTCTATCACTACCTCACTATTGATGTGGACAAGGGCCATCTGAGCGCGGTGATGTGGAAGATCAAGGATCCCAATGCGCCCACATTGACTGTTGAAGCCAAGGATCATTTCGAGATGACTGCTCCGTGAAGCTTCTCATCGAAACCAGTGCCTGAGCACCACTTGATTTCTGTCAGGCAGGTGTCATGCAGACGCGCTGGCCCGGCGGGCCGGAGGATCTCGATCAGTTGCCTTCGGCAATCTGAAGAAACAGCGTCTTACTGGCCCAGGACGAGCACAGCAAACAGAATGAGCCACGCCAGGCCCATCACATGCCAGTACCATGCGGCAGCGTCCACTGCGACCTGGCGCAGCTCGACACGCTTGAGAAAACCCAGCGAGATGAGGCATGCCAGCAACCCCAGCAGGCCAAGCAGCAGGTGAGCGGCGTGCATGCCGGTGATGACGTAAAAGAAATAGCTGGCGGGGGTGGACAACTGGTTAAACGCAAAACCCTGTTCCGTCAACTGCCGCCACGCTGTCCATTGTCCGGCGAGAAACAGTGACCCAAGGGCGAACGTCGCCCCCAGCCAGGGCAGAGTGCGCTGCAACGCCGGGTGGCCGAGTCCCAGCCACTCCTCGAGAACATCAATCTCACGAAAGATATTCCTCCGAGCCAGCTCCATGGTCAGGCTGCTCAGAACAAGTACGGCAGAGTTCAGATAAAGAATGGGAGGCAGCAGCACCGGATGCCAATCGCCAACCATCTCGTGCGTGGCGAGATCCAGGTGCATGCTCGCCTGCCGGGCAAAGAACAGCATGACGAGCACCACAAAGAACATCATGTCGCCGGTCAAGGCAAAAAACAGGAACAGGCGGACCTTGTGCAGCAGCTCATGCGGACCCCGCCGGTGACCCGGCCAGTCGTCATCGCCTCCCCCGCCTCCACCGCCGGTAGGCCGGCGGTCAACAGGAGGCTTTCCGCCGATACCCGGCTCTTTCCGGTCGGTATCTGACGGCGGGTGAGTGTGGGTAAAGGTGCCGGGCATACACAGGCCTCTGTGTCAATGAGATTACTCCCACTTTGGCTTGGACGCATCACGAAAGAACCCGGATAGCGGGTGAAGTCAATCCCATGTTCAGGATAAGCGGCAAGTTCCTAGGCCGCGGCCGATGCAACCAACTCAACAAACGCATGATGCACTCGATGGTCGCTCGCAAGCTCGGGATGAAATGTGGCCGCCATGATGTCTCCCTGACGCACCAGCGTTGGATATCCGTCGCGCCGCGCGAGTACCTGCACTCCGTCTCCCGTGGAAAGAATCCTGGGCGCACGGATGAAGATCATCTCGAGCGGGCCGCCCGGCAGGGAAGTCTCATCGGTAACGATGGTTGAGTCGATCTGCCGGCCATAGGCATTACGCTCCACCACGGCATCCAGGACTCCGAGGCTCTTTTGCGCCGGGCTGCGCACTTCGCGGGCAAGCAGGATTGCTCCGGCGCAGGTTCCAAAAACTGGCCGCACAGCACAGAACGTTTTCAGGGCGTCAAAAAATCCGCCCTTCTCGAGAAACCGCAGCATGGTGGTTGACTCGCCGCCCGGGAGAATCAACCCATCCAGCCCGCTCAGTTCTTCAGGCTTGCGTATCTCCACGGCCCTTGCGCCCACCGCAGCCAAAGCATCCGCATGGGCCGCATAATCCCCCTGGATCGCAAGCACCCCGATGCGCAATGGCTTGACTCTCTGCGTCAATCTATGCGCTCCTGTGCCGCCGGGCCTACCAGCCGCGGGTCTGCAGCAACTCCGACTCGTCAATCGCCGCCGCGGCCAGCCCCTTCATCGTCCCGGTAACCTGCTCCGCGACCTCGGCCAGTATTTTGGGATCGTTATAGTGCGTCGTTGCCGTAACGATAGCCTTGGCGCGCGAAACCGCCTCGGCGCGCTCCGCCGGGTTGTTTCCCACATCCAGCGGCGTGGCGCGTTCCTTCATGAAAATGCCGGAGCCGACGAAGATGGCTTCCGCGCCCAGTTGCATCATCAGCGCTGCATCGGCCGGCGTGGCAATGCCCCCGGCGGAAAAGTTGGGCACGGGCAGGCTGCCTGATTGTGCGACCATGCGAACCAGCTCATAGGGCGCCTGGTGTTCCTTGGCAGCCGCATACAGTTCCTGCTCCGAGAGCACGGTCAGCGCCTTCATCTCCCGTACGATCTGGCGCATATGCCGCACCGCGTGCACCACGTCGCCAGTGCCTGCCTCGCCCTTGGTGCGAATCATGGCGGCGCCTTCCGCAATGCGGCGGAGGGCTTCCCCGAGGTTGCGAGCCCCGCACACAAACGGCGTGGTAAAGGCGTGCTTGTCAATGTGGTGCGCCTCGTCTGCCGGCGTCAATACTTCACTTTCGTCAATGAAGTCCACGCCAAGCTCCTGCAAAATCTGTGCCTCGGCAAAGTGGCCGATGCGCGCCTTGGCCATCACCGGAATTGAAACCGCCTGGATAATCTGCTTGATTAACGCAGGATGGGCCATGCGAGCTACTCCACCCTCGGCGCGAATCATGGCGGGAACGCGCTCCAGCGCCATCACCGAGGCGGCGCCGGCCTCTTCAGCGATGCGGGCCTGTTCCACGTTCATCACGTCCATGATGACGCCGCCCTTGAGCATCTCGGCCAGGCCAACCTTCAAGCGCAGGCCTGTACTTGTAAAACCCTTGTTTTCATTAGATTCTGGCATGGACTTCGACCTCGATTGAGTCTGCGCCGCAGGCCTTCGGCACCCGTCCGGCCTGCAATCACCCACACATGTAAGTGTAGCAGCGAAGTTTCCTTGACGTACCCCGCCGTTCTATTCGCTGCCGTTTCTTAAGAACCTTCCAATCCAAGATGCCTGGTTCTGGCCCTCCTGATGCATCTGTCCGTCGTGCTTGGCGGTCGTGAAGGACTGCTGCGCGCAAGGACGAACGACAGCCAAGGGCAGGGGACATGGTGAACACAGCGAGCGAAGACAGGGGGCAGCGGCAGCCGGGAGGAAGTTCGGCCCTGCCGCCAGCATCGCTGAATGAGTTCACCCGCGCTGAACGGGACCGGATGGTGACGGAACATTTGCCCCTTGTGCGCCACGTGGCCCGCCGCATCCACATGCGATTGCCGCGAAATGTTGAAATGGACGATCTCATCTCTGCCGGCGTTCTCGGACTACTCGACGCATCGGCGAAATACCGCCCTGACCGCAAAGTAGCGTTCAGCAGCTACGCCCAGTTCCGCATTCGCGGCGCAATCATCGACAGCCTGCGCGCGTACGACTGGGGACCGCGCGAGCTGCGGCGCAAGGCGCGGCGCGTGGAGGAGGCCAGCCGCAAGTTGATTGCACGCCTAGGACGCGTGCCGCTGGGCTCCGAAATTGCATCTGAGCTGGGAATCAGCCTGGGGGCGTATCAGGATTTACGGCGCGATTTGAACGGCCTCGAAGTGGGACCGTTGAGTCTGGACCAGGAGGAGGGTTCAGGCGACGGGATGCCGGTTCAGGCGGTTGCGGATGAAGACACGGATCCATTACATCGCTGCCTGCGGAGCGAACTCGAGGATTCGCTGGCCTATGCCATGGACAGATTGCCTGAGAGGGAGCGCATGGTGATGAACCTCTACTACCGTGAAGAGCGAACTATGCGTGAGATTGGTCTGGCCCTGGGCGTGGTTGAGTCGCGTATCTCGCAAATGCACGCCTCGGCGGTGACCCGGCTGCGCGCCGGACTCATTGATCTACGGCTGCGGAATTGGGCGGGGCGTGACCGGAATCTTCTTATGCGGCGTCTCGCTCTCCGTCCGACACCCAGCGCGGAAAAACGGCCTGTGAAGCATTCGGCCAATCAATCCGTACTTTTCGCGGCACTTCCATCAGCCTGATCGCGCTCGATAGCCGGGCAAACCGGCGCGAACCATCGGCATCCCTGCGGATGCCTCGGCAAGTCTCTACGGCAACCGCCTGAATACTCTCACCGATCCCTACTGCAACTCTCCCACTGCATTGGTCTCACTCGCACGCATTTGGCGGTGGCTAAGATGGAACGAACATGCAACCGTCTATACTCGAATGGGGAAGGATACGCATTGTTTGCCCCATTGCGCTTCATCTGGAATGCGACGCGTGGTCACCGCCTGCGCCCGTGGCGAAGCGAGTACCTACGGTGGCGCGTCGAAACATATTCCGGCAAGCCGGCTGCGTCGCTTCGGACCCGGGATGTGTTCGGTTTCCTCTGGACTTCACGATGGGAGTTGCTTGAATTTCTGGCATGGACAGGAAGGCTGGAGAAAGAGGTCCGGAAGCAGCGTTGAATGCCGCGCGGCCTCATCACAATCCTGCCGCCCGGCTCATCCGTTCGCTGAAACAGTTTCAGGAGTGAGCCGCCGGCGCAGCCTCATGTTTCTTCTGGCGCTCCTTGCCTTTGCCGTGATGGCTGGGCGGGCGTGGACGCAGCAACTGCCGCCGCCCGAGCCTCCCCGTCCCATGCCTGTTCCGGCCGCAGGAATGCCGACGGTACGTGTGACGACCAATGAGGTGCTGGTTCCCACCCTCGTCGAAAAGCGCGACGGCAGCATCCTCTACGGGCTCAGCCCCGGCGACTTTCAAGTATTGGATGATGGTGTACTGCAGAAGATCCACGTGCAGCAGGAGATGGATACGGCACCTATTGCCTTGGTGGTGGCCGTGGAGCAAGGCGGTGCGAGCGTTCTTGAATTCGGCAAACTGGCCAGGCTTGGACCGCTGCTCGATCTGTTCCTCGCCGACCCACGGAGCAGGGCAGCACTGGTTGGCTTCGATTCGGAGCCGCACCTGTTAAGCGATTTCACTCACTCGGATACGGCGCTCAACCAGCAACTTGAGCACCTTGAGCCAGGCGATGGAGGAGCCGCAATCCTGGATACAGTCAGCTACTCCGTTGATCTGCTCGGGACGCAGCCAGGGCGATTCAGGCGCGTGCTCCTGCTCATCAGCGAGAAGCGGGATCACGGAAGCCGGCATACGAAGATCGTGCAACTGGTCCGCAAAATAGGGCAGTCCGA
>DASSHM010000156.1:0-10644 GCA_035692885.1 Occallatibacter sp. | reverse complement strand
AGCAGTTCCTCCGGGCTGATGGACCGAAAATCCACCGTGGCGGCCGCGCTCTCAGGAATCGAATTTACGCTGGTGCCGCCGTGCACCGTGCCCAGGTTGAGTGTGGTCAATGGCTCCGCCGGCAGCGGCGCTTCAGCCAGGCGAGTCAGCGCCGAGGCCAGCGCGGTAATCGGGTTCGGCGTCCCCGCATCAGTAAAGCTGTGTCCCCCGGGGCCCGTGATCGTCACCTGGAAGCGCTGGCTGCCCAGAGCATGCGTTACAACCGAGTCAGTACCCGCGCCATCCAGCACGATGTGTGCCGCCACACGGCCGGCCAGGGCCGTCTCGTGGTAGAAATGCCTCACGCCGCGCAGATCGCCCTCGCCTTCCTCGCCCACATTTCCCAGCAACAGCAGCGGCGCAGCCAGCTTCACCTTTGCTTCAACGAGTGACCGCGCAACCGCCAGTAGTCCTGTAACGCCAGCTGCGTTGTCGCTGGCTCCCGGCGCGCTCAGGCGATTGCCGCCGTTCACGATGGTCAGTACCGGCTCAAGCATGGCGTCGGCAGGGAACACCGTGTCCAGATGAGCCGAAAGCACGACAATTGGGCCGCTGCTCTCGTCCGGTAGAGCCGCAGCAGGCAAAAATCCCTGCACGTTCCCAACGGCGTCGGTTTCAATCTTCTTGAGTCCCAGTTCAGCAAAGCGCCCCCCCAGCCACTTTGCCCGCGCCGCCTCGCCAAACGGCGGAGCCGGAATCGCGCATAGCTCCCGCTGCCAGTCCATGATGGTGGCCGGATGCGTATGCAGCCACGCAAAGGCCGCATGCACCTGCCTGCGTCCGGCTATGGCCGTCACCCGTGAAGCCGCCGTCAATTGCGCTGATAGCGTCATGAGAGTTCAAGGTTAGCAGGGTGTGTCCCTGAATTCAGCCCCCGTCTTCCGGCGCACCGCCTCCGGCCCGCGGCACCTGCGTCACGGCTTCTCGTACTCCACCGAGTGCAGAAACAGCCCGCGGGCCGGAGCCGTGGGACCAGCCGCGCTGCGTGCCCGCTGCTTGAGAATCCCGGCCATTGCCCCGGCCGGCAACTGGCCCCTCCCAATCTCCAGCATTGTACCCACCAGGTTGCGCACCATGTGATGCAGAAAACCGTTGCCGCGCACGCGATAAATCAGCAGCGAACCGGCTTCTGACTCTCTCTCCTCCCATCGGGATAGGTAGATGGTGCGCACCGTCATGCCGGTTTCACCATCGCTTGCGGCGCGGCTGCGCAGGCTCAGGTCAGAGTCGCTGGCCGCAAAGCTGATAAAGTCATGCGATCCCATCACCGATTCAGCGGCCTCCCTCATGATTTGCAGATTCAGCGGCCAGCGGCAGACGTGAACAAACCGCGACACGAACGGAGGGCAGATGGCTCCCCGAAAAATGCGGTACTCGTAGGTTTTGGCCACCGCCGCATGCCGGGCATGGAACTCCGGCGGCGCTGCCTCCACTGCCAGGATGCGAATTGAAGGTGGCAAGATCCGGTTCAGGGCCCGCTGCAGATTTGCGGCTGGCACCGGCGCGTTCAGTGCGAAGCTGGCCACCTGCGCCAGCGCATGCACGCCCGCATCCGTGCGTCCCGATCCCTGCGGCAAAGGAGTTTCGCCCGCGATGCTTCCCAGTGCCGCCTGCAACTCCCCCTGCACCGTGCGCTCGCCAGGCTGCACCTGCCACCCCTTGAAGTCCGTCCCATCATAGGAGACGGTCATCTTCCAGTTCCGCGACTGACTCGCCATGAGGCTCGATTCGGCCAATAGAGTGCCTTTCTCGTTAACAGGTTACCCGAACTCCTCGTGGCCGGGGGTGCGGGGTCCGTTGGGATATACTCAGCTTTCTGCCTGTGTGCGCCCCCATGCGCACCCTCGGCATATTCTGCCGCGCGGGGGGGAACGAACCCCGCACCGTGCGCGTACCTGTAGCAGTGAGTTTCAAAGCCGGGTCAACGGCGGCGAAAATCATCGGGAATCATCACATTTCTGCGTCCGGGGAGCTATTCCGGGCGTCTTGTAGAATGGCACCCCACATGCCTCAGCAACTCGTGGAGAAGAAACATGCATTCGTCCAAAATACGTGTGTTTGAGCCCCAGGATGTGACCATGCCCCCCCGGCGGAGGAAGAGCGGCCAGAAGCTGCGCGCCCTGGCTGCGGTCATGATTACCCTGGTTGCGGGGATGCCCCCGGGATTCGCCCAGGAGACGGCTCCGGCTGTCACTGACAAGGCGGCCTCCAACCTGCCGCCGGCCCCGGCGCCCGTGCTCACGCAGCCGCTCAGCCTGCGGCAGGCGGAGCACGACTTTGCCAAGCCTCACGGCCGCTTCTTCGGCAATCCCATCAACATGTACCGCCCCATCACCGTCGCCAAGGCCAACTTCGCCAACTCCGTGCGACTGGCTGACATGGTGAAGGACGGCAAGATCTACCTCAGCCTCTCTGATGCCATTGCCCTGGCCATTGAGAACAACTACGACATCGCCATTGCCCGCTACAACCTCGACATCGCTGACACCGACATCCTGCGCACGCGCGCGGGTTCCTCGGTACGCGGCGTCAACACAGGCGTCGTGAGCAATACCCTCGGCGGCTCCTCCTCCGCACTTACCTCGGGCGGCGGACCCGGCGGCACCACGGGCGGCGCGGGCGGCGCGGCATCTGGCAGCTCGGGCCTGGTGCTCTCCACCGGTGGCGCGGGACCGATGCCCGAAAATCTTGATCCCGTCCTGACCGCGGCCATCAAATTTGACCGCGCGCGCCAGGTTTCCACCAGCTTCTTCAGCGGCGGTACCAGCTCCAACAACACCTACGACTTTGCCTACACACAGGGCTTCGTCACCGGCACCAACTTCGAGTTCGACTTCAACAACACTTACGCCACCACCACCAACGGTGTCACACTCTACAGCCCGCAGCTCAGCGCCAACTTCAAGGCGCAGGTCACGCAACATCTGCTCCAGGGGGCGGGTATCTGGGTCAACAAGAGATTCATGTACGAGGCCGTCAACGATCGCCGCATCACTGACGCGTCCTTCAGGCAGCAGATTCTCTATACCGTCAACCAGGTCGAGAACATCTATTGGGGCCTGGTCAGCGCCTATGAGGATGTGCAGGCCAAGGACCGCGCTCTGCAGCAGAGCACCAAGCTGCTCTCCGACGACCAGAAGCAGTTGCAGATCGGCACCATGGCGCCTCTCGACGTGGTCAATGCACAGTCGCAGGTCGCCAGTGACCGCCAGGCTCTCATCAGCGCGCAAAGCACCCTCAATTACCAGCAGCAGATTATCAAGCAGGCCATCGCGCGCAACCTCAACGATCCCGCGCTGGAGTCCGCGCCCGTTATTCCCACTGACCGCGTGAGCCTCGACGAGCTGCCCGAGGAGAGGCAGCCGGTCGAGGAACTCGTGCAGGAGGCATTCAAGCAGCGTCCTGAGCTCGAACAGGCCGTGCTCAACCTCAAGAATGACGAGATTACCCTCAAGGGCGCGCGCAACGCCCTGCTGCCATCCCTCGACGTTTATGGCTATCTCGGCGGTTCGGGCGTGGCCGGCTCCATCAACAAAAATCTGAACTGCGCATTCTATGGCGGCGTCTGCCCCACCGGCTCCAGCGGCTACGGCGACGCTCTCCAGAGCACCTACAACAACTCCTCGCCGGACAAGGGCATCGGCTTCAACCTCAGCATCCCGCTGAGTAACCGAACCGCACAGGCTGATCAGGCACGCTCGGTGCTTGAGTACCGTCAGGCCGAGCTCCGCCTTGAGCAGCTCTACACGCAGATCCGCATGCAGGTGGTGAATGCCAAATTCGCGCTCACCAATGACCGTGCCCAGGTCCGCGCTGCCGTTGCCGCGCAGGATTATGCGCAGCAGAGTCTCGACGCGGAGGTCAAGAAGCTCCATCTCGGCGCGTCCACCACGGCCAACGTGCTCCAGCAGGAGCGGAACCTGGCCACCGCGGATAATAACCTGATCTCGGCCAAGGGCGCCTACGCAAAGGACCGCGCAGGCCTCTACCAGACGCTGGCCTCAACGTTGCAGCATTACGGAATCAACCTGCAGGAGGCTGCCACGGGCAACATGTCGGCGAATCCGGTGATTCCAGGCCTGCAGCCGGCAGAGAAGGGAAACGAGCCTTCCACCACGCCACCGCCTGCCGGACACTGATCCACCACCGCACACAGAAAAGACCCGGCACTTGGCCGGGTCTTTTCTGTTGCTCATCGCGGTCAATTCAAAGCCGCTGCATCATGCATCGGTTCGCCGTTACCGGTCCGCCACCTGCTCCAGCAGGTCGAAGAACTCCGGAAAGCTGATGGCCGCGGATTCAGCGCCTCGAATCAGCGTCTCGCCCTCGGCGCGCAGCCCGGCCACGCTGAATGCCATGGCTATGCGGTGGTCGCCGCCCGAATCGATGGTCGCTCCGTGCAACGTCTGACCTCCGGGCACGTCCAAACCGTCCTCAAATTCAATGACCTCCGCGCCCATTGCGCGCAGATTGTTTGCCACCAGCGCAATCCGGTCCGATTCCTTCACGCGCAGCTCCCGCGCATCGCGAATGCGGATTCCGCCGCTTGTGAACGGAGCAATCGCTGCCAGCACCGGCAGTTCATCAATCATTTGGGCCGCAAGCGCGCCGCTGATCTCCAACGTTTCCAGCCCCTCGTCGGGTCCTGATATCTGCACCGTTCCCACCAGTTCGGCATTCTTCTCCTCCAGGTGCAGCACGGCAACACGTGCTCCCAGTGCGGCCAGCACATCCAGCAGCGCCGAGCGAGTCGGATTCATGCCCAGGCCATCCAGCACCAGCGACGAGCCCGGAAAGATGGCCGCGGCGCACAAAAAAAACGCAGCCGAGGACATGTCGCCCGGCACGGCAGCGTCGATCGCGTGCAGGGTCTGCGGACCGGTGATTGAAACCGATCCTGCTGCGCGAGACACCTCCGCGCCAAAGGCGCTTAGCGCCAGCTCGCTGTGGTCGCGTGTGCGCACGCTCTCGCGCACCGTCGTGGCGCCTTCAGTCTGCAGGCCGGCCAGCAGAATGCACGTCTTCACCTGTGCGCTCGGCACGGGAGTGGTGTAGTCAATGGCGTGCAGCCCGGCGCCGTCAATCACCACCGGCGCATGCCCGCCGGTCAGCGTAATCCGTGCACCCATCTCCTCCAATGGCCTGCGGATGCGCTCCATCGGCCGCCGAGAGAGTGAGTCGTCGCCGATCAGCGTAAATCTGCCCTCCTGCGCCGCCAGCAGGCCTGAGATCATGCGCATGGTCGAGCCCGAGTTGCCGCAATCCAGCGGCTCGGCGCTTGGCGTTACGCGGCCGGACACGCCCGTGACTTCAATGGTTCCGTTCTCGACCTTGGTCACCTGGGCGCCCAGCGCCTGCATGCACTTGAGCGTCGATGCACAGTCTGCCCCGGTAGAAAAGTTGGTGAATCGCGAAGTGCCCTCGGCAAACGCTGACAGCATGCCATAGCGATGGCTGATCGACTTGTCGCCGGGCAGGCGAAGACTGCCCAGAATATTCCGGGCAGGTCGGATGAGGCGTTCCTGGGCTGCGGTGTGCAAGAGGACTCCAGAGAAGGAACTTTCTCTAATTTTAGCGGAGACGGCGCGCTGACCGGTTGGTTGCGATGCCTAACGCACGCTCAATACGATAATCGTCTCATCGTCAAACCGGTCGTGGCTCCCCTGAAAGCTTGAAACGTCGGCCAGGATTGACTGGGCAATCTGTGACGCAGGCTCCTTGCGCAGTCCGCACAGCAGCTTCGACAGCCGCTCCTGCCCATACATCTCCCCGCTCTCGTTCTCCGCGTCCAGGATGCCGTCGGAGACAAACACAATCGTGTCTCCCGGCTGGGTCGTCACCGTCATCTCCTCGTACGTAACGCCCGGGAACAGCCCGAGCGGAAAGCCCTCCACCTGCACGGTCAGCGACGTACCATCGCGGCAGAAGATGGGTTGCACGGCGCCCGAGTTCGCCAGCTTCAGCGTGCGCTTCCGGTCGTTCCATAGCGCAAACAGCATCGTGACATACTGTGACTCCAGCTTGCGCTCCTGCAGCGCATCATTCAGCGAGGCCAGCATCTGGGCGGGGCTGGGCTTGCCCGCCGCGGCGGACCGCATCGTGCCGCTGACCAGCGCGGCAAACAGCGCCGCCGGCGCGGCCTTGCCGCTCACATCTCCCAGCACGATTGCCGTCTGCCCCGCGCCATAGTTCACAAAGTCGTAAAGGTCGCCTCCAATGGCGCGAGCCGGCAGAAATTGCACGGCAATCTCCGCATTGGCGTGCTCCGGCGGGCCCGGCGGCAGCAGCCTCAGCTGCACCTCGCGCGCCATGGCAATGTCGCGCTCCAGTTGTTCCTCCTGCCGTTTCACGCGCTGGTAAAGCCGCGCATTCTCAATGGCGATGGCCACCTGCGCGCCCAGTGTCGTCAGGGTTCGCGCGTGCTCGCTGTTGAAGAATCCCGTGCGCGTGTGCTCCAGGTCGAGCACGCCGATGATGCGCCCTTTGTGAAACAGCGGCACAATCAGCTCGGAGCCTGTTTCAGGGTTCATCGGCAGGTAGCGCGGGTCCTTCTTCACATCCGGCACGTTGATCGGACGCCATTCGCGCACCGCCGCGCCCACCAGCCCGCTGTTAATCGGAATCCGCCTCAGCGGCGCGTGAGCATAGCCGAACCGCCACGCATAGCGGGTAATCAGAGTGTCGCCCTTTTCGTCGAGCAGCATGATGCTGAACATCTGATAGTCGATCAACCGCCTCAGCAGTTGCCCCACCTTGCCCAGCAAGGTGTCCAGGTCCAGAATTGACGTCAGCTCGGCCGAAATTTCATTCAAAACCGTCAGCGTAGCCGCCTGCCGTGACAACCGCGAATAGAGCCGCGCATTCTCAATCGCCTGCGCAATGCGCGATGCCGTCAGGGTCAGAAGATGAAGATGCTCGGGCCGGAAGTACCCGGCCTCCTCACTCTCGATATCCAGCACGCCAATCAGACGATTTTTTGCAATCAGCGGCACGGCAAGTTCCGACTGCACATCCGGATTGGCCGGAATGTAGTCTTCCGACGTGGCCACGTCGTTCACGAGCATGGGCTGCCGCGTCAGCGCCACCTGCCCGACGATCCCTTTGCCCAGGGCAAACCGCATCTTCTGCGCTTCGGGTGAATGCCCGATCTGGAAGGATATGCGCAGCTCATGCGTGCGCTCGTTCAGCAGCAGAATCGCGAAGATGCGGTAGTGAATGATGTGCTCTACAAGCTCTGACGTGCGTTTCAGCAGCGTGGCCAGGTCCAGGGTGGTGCTCAACGTGTCTGAAAGTTGCGCAAGATAGCTCAGATCCGCCGGCTCAACGCGCACATCCCGCTGGCCGGGAGGCGACCCCACGCTCTCCGTGGCGCGTGTGCTTGGGTCTCCGTCGAATGGAGACTCCTCTGGCCGGGCTGGGGAACTCGAAGTCATGGTTGCCGAAGGGAATCATATCGCACGGCAGGGGCCGCGCTGTGTTGCAGGTTGTGGAAGGGCGGGGAAGACCGCTCTACTCCGCGCCCAGTTCGCGAACAATGGCCACGGATGCCGACGCGCCAAGGCGGTTGGCGCCAGCTTCCAGCATCGCACGCGCATCGGCCAGGGTGCGAATGCCGCCCGCCGCCTTCACTCCGCAACGGCCGCCCGCTACCCCGCGAAGAAGCGCCACGTCGGCGGGCGCGGCTCCGCCGCTCGCAAATCCGGTTGAGGTCTTCAGATAGTCCGCTCCAGCCTGGATTGCAAGCTCTGCGCCGCGCAGTTTTTCCTCCACGTTCAGCAGAGCCGTCTCCAGAATCACCTTCAGAATCACGCCGTGATTATGCGCAACGTTCGCCGTTGTCTTAATCGCGCGCTCCACTGCGTGATGATCGCCGCTCTTCAGTTGACCAATGGGAATCACCATGTCAAGCTCACGCGCACCCAGCCGGATGAGTGCCGCAGACTCCTGGCGCAACGTGGAGACCAGGGAAGCGCCCAGCGGAAATCCGATGACCACGCCCACCGGAATGCCGGTTCCTGACAGTACGCCAACTGCCGTTGAAGCCCACAGCGGATTCACCATGGCGCAGGCAAAGCGGTAGCGAATCACCTCGTCGCACAGCCCTTCAATCTGGTCCCGGGTCGCATCCGGTTTCAAGAGTGTGTGATCAATGACGCTTGCAAGTGCCTGCCAGTTGGCCAGCGAGTGCTGACTGAATCCGGCTGCATCAAATGTTCCATGGTCAAACTCCAGATCCGCCTCGTCAACAGGCGTCACGCTCGTCGTCATCCCTGCTCCTCTGCGCGGTGCGCTGCTCTTGGCGAGCCCTTGCCGCAATTCCACGGTTGTCGAGTATAGTTCCTGTGCCGCGTCCGGCCAAGTAACCATTGTGGGCCGTCCGGATGCCGCGCCAGCCCGGTAACATGGCCATGTGCCGGATGGCAGCGCGCGCGCCGCTAAGCCTGTTTCTATTCAGGATGTTCGGGCGACATCAGGCAGATATCCGCCAGGTTGCGGTAGCGCTCCGCATAGTCCATTCCATATCCGATAACAAACAGGTTTGGAATCGAAAATCCCACATAGTCGGCCTCTATCTTCTCGATCCGGCGCGAGGGCTTGTCCAGCAGCGTGGCAATCCGGAGCGTCCGGGGGTGCTGCTGCATCATCAGCTTGCGCAGGTACGCAAGCGTCAGGCCGGTATCAAGAATGTCCTCAACAATAAGCACGTTCTTGCCTTCAATCGGCTCGTCAAGGTCCTTGATCAGTTTGACGGCCCCCGAGGACCGCTGGCCTACGCCATAGCTTGAAACGGCGACAAAATCAAACGTGGTATCCACCTTGACTGCCCGCGCAAGATCGGCCAGAAAGATGGCCGCGCCCTTCAGTACGCCCACCATCACCTGTTTTTCGCCGTGCAGGTCATTAGCGATCTGCGCGCCCATCGCGGCCACTCGCTCCGCAATTTGCTCCTGCGTGTAGAGAACTTCAAGCCCCTGGTGGGTAGTGGTAGCCATGCCGATAGTATGCCTTGAAATCGCGCCTCCGGGCCAAGGGTGATTGTGAAAATCGCCGCCGGACCTGCCGGCCGCAACCCCCAATCCCCTCTGCGCCGGCGGCTATACTTTCACTAGAGATGATCCCGTTCCTGCATATCTGGCACCTCAGCATCCCCACCTTCGGACTCATGCTTTGGCTGGCCGCCGTGGCCGGCGCCTTCATCATGGATAGGGCCTTCCGCCGCGAGCACATCAAGGCGGACGCCATTGGCATGGTCGCCGTGGCCGTCATCGCGGGCATCGTAGGGGCCAAACTCTGGCACGTTCTCGATACACCTCAGGAATTTCAGGAGATGGGCTGGAGTGTCCTGTGGGACTCGGCCGGCTTCGCCTGGTTCGGCGGCTTGCTTTTCGGCATCCTCGCGCTCGTCATCCAGGGCTGGCGCGCCCGTATCGGCGCTCTTCGCGTTCTCGATCTCGCCAGCGCGGCCGCGGCCATTGGATACGGCATTGGCCGCATCGGGTGCCTGCTCTCCGGCGACGGCGACTACGGCATCCCGAGCAAGCTTCCCTGGGCCATGGGCTTCCCTCACGGCCTCGACCCCACGCCTCCCGGCGTTCGCGTACACCCCACCCCCCTCTATGAACTGATCTTCGCCATCCTCATCGGCTGGTGGCTCTGGGTGCGCGGACGCAAAAAACGGCCCACCGGCTGGATTGTCGGGGAATATCTAATTTGGACCGGAATAGCTCGATTTCTGGTTGAATTTATCCGGCGCAACCCTAAGATTCTTTGGGGACTATCGAACGCGCAACTGGCCAGTCTCGGGTCTGTTGCCGCGGGCGCCGCGCTTCTTTTCTGGGTCTCAAGACATGGGCAGGCTCACGCAAAAGATCCCGTCCCCATCCGCAAGAGTGCATGAGCAACAAAACCGCGTCAGGACATCGAGGAAGCACGGATAGAGGTCCCTTCCACTCTCAGAGCCTTTTGATAAACGCCATCGCTTCTTGCAGTTGAGGGAAAATCTTCTCTTCATTCTTGAACTCCTGCGTGTGCACACACCGGCGCACGCCGCGCATCTTCACCGGGTGCTTCAGGTGCAGCATCTCGTGATACAGCAGGTATTCGAGCGCATAGCGCGGGCTGGAAGGCCGGTCGAACACACGGCTCACCACAATGGTATTATGCGCGGCGTCGTAGTGCCCCAGCGAGCGCTTGGCCATTCCTTCGCTCCACGTCAGCTCCGGACGTCCGAGCAACCCGCCAAAGAACCGCGCGTTGAGTGCGTCGAATACCTCCTCCAGGTGAAAATACCGACCTTCCGGCCCGAAATACCGCTTGCTGCCGCGAGCATGCCGGACAATCTCCGTCTGGCGTGCAACCGCTGCGCTCGACGTGAAACGCTTGAAGCGCAGGTTCTGCATCGCGTCGATGGGCTTCCTGTAAAGTTTGGCCACAAGGATGTGCGCAATCGCGCGCAGCACCGTTTCCGGGGCGCCCTCCAGCAGGTCGGACAGGTTGACAAAAATCCTTCCTCCCCGCAGCCGTATGGTTGTATTCAGCGACGTAAACCGCCGGAAGCGGACATCAATCTCTGGAATCGGTGCGCGCGGACGCAGCGCCCGGTAT
>DASSHM010000155.1:0-17215 GCA_035692885.1 Occallatibacter sp. | reverse complement strand
AAAGAATTGTAAAGCAATGACTTACACCGAAGTGCCGGAATCCCGGCCACCGCCCGCCAAACCCCACCGGGTATTTTTTACCGTACCGCTGACGCAGGGGTTCCCTCGCGAAGGCGGATAAACTATAGATGGGCCTCACCCCGTCATGGACCTCCAAGAGAAGATTCGTTCCCTGCCCACCGGTCCCGGCGTGTATCTGTACAAGAACGCCGAGGACGAGGTCATTTATGTGGGCAAGGCCAAGAACCTTCGCTCGCGGGTGCGCTCGTACCTGCTGGAGGCCTCGCAGGCCAACGCCAAAACCGGCTCGCTCATGCGCGAGGCCGTCGATGTGGACTACATCCTCGTGGAGAACGAGCACGAGGCGCTGGCGCTCGAAAACAACCTCATCAAGCAGCGCAAGCCCCGCTTCAACATCCTGCTGCGCGACGACAAGACCTACCCCTATGTGAAGCTCACGCTCGGCGACCGGTATCCCAAGGTATTTGTCACGCGACGCCTGCGCAAAGACGGATCTGCCTACTATGGCCCCTACTTTCCCGGCAATCTTGCGTATCGCGTCGTTGAGCTCATTCACCGCAGTTTTCTTATCCCCAGTTGCAAGGTTGACCTATCGCGCTATCATCCGCGCGCCTGCCTGCAGTACTACATCCATCGCTGTCTCGGCCCGTGTGTTGAGGGGCTGACAACGCCACAGGCCTACGCTGAGGCTGTACGCGATGCCCAACTGTTCCTTGAGGGCCGCCATGCCGAACTTGAGAAGACTCTTTCAGCGCGCATGATGGCTGCCGCGGAATCCGAGCAGTTTGAGACCGCGGCACGTCTGCGCGACCAGCTCTCCACCATTCACCAGCTCAGAGAGAAGCAACGCATCGCCACCGCCGAGCAAACCGATGACACGGACGTTTTTGGATATCACTTTGAGGATGATGCACTTGCGGTCAATCTCTTCCACATGCGTGCGGGCAAGATCGTCGATCGGCGTGAACTCTTCTGGGAAAATCTGCACGAACTGCCTGACGCCGACACCGAAGTCATTGCAGCGGATATGGGTGTGGAGCAGCCCTTCCGGCCCGGTCCATTCTTTTCCGCGTTGCTCAAGCAACTGTATATTGACCAGCAATACGTGCCTCGCATCATGCTTGTGCCGGTTGATTTCGACGATCGTGAATCGCTGGAAGCGCTGCTCACCGAGCACACCGGCCACCGTATCGAGATCGCCGTTCCTCAGCGGGGAGAAAAGCGCTCACTTGTTGACCTGGCAGGCCAGAACGCCCACCAATCTTATACGCAGCGCTTCCGCGTCCTTGAGCCATCGCGCAAGGCCGTGCAGGAGGCGCTCGCCGACACCTTCATGCTCCCCGGGCTACCCCGGCGCATTGAGTGCTTCGACATCTCCCACATCCAAGGGGCTGAAACTGTCGCCTCGCTTGTGGTCTGGGAAGATGGCAGGATGAATAAAGCGGCCTATCGAAAATTCAAGCTCATGTCAGTCATCGGCGTCGATGACTTTGCCTCCATGCGCGAAGTCGTCCAGCGCCGGTACCGGCGCGTCAAGGATGAGGGGCAGGCGATGCCCTCGCTGATTCTCATTGACGGTGGCCTCGGGCAATTGCGCGCGGCGGCAGAGGCGCTGGGATCTCTCGGCTTTACATCGCAGCCGCTCGCATCAATCGCAAAGAAAGAAGAGGTCATCTATCTTTACGGCGCCGAGGAGGAACCTGTGGTCCTCGACCGCCGATCGCCAGTTCTGCATCTCATTCAACTCATCCGCGATGAGAGCCATCGCTTTGCCGTCGGTTATCACCGGCAGCGCCGCGCGATTCGCGACCGTGGCTCCGAGTTGCTGGACATCGCCGGCGTGGGCCCGCTCACACGCCAGCGGCTACTCACCCATTTTGGCAGCCTGCGCGACGTGCAGCTTGCCACCGTCGAATCCCTCGCCTCCGTCGTCCCACGCAAGACGGCTGAAACCATCTGGGGTCATTTCCATGACCGTCAGGCAACCGGCACATCGGATTGGTAAAATTCGCTCCAGTGGCCTAAAAGTATATTTTTGTATTTATCCTGTACAAGAAAGGCGTTGTGTTGTGTAGAATCGAGTGCACGCTATGGCAGATGGTATGCACAGGACAGATGTTCTCCCGGGCGTCCTGCAGGGCGAGGACTTTCAGGGTAAGTGCAAGGTGACGCTTGCAACAAATTTGACGCCTGGACGCAGCGGCTACGGTGGCACAACCAGCCTGCGCATCACCACTACGGAAGACTCTCTGCCCGACGGTATCTACTACCTGAACGTTTACGGACGTATCTTCAAGATCGAGCGGGTCAACGGCAAATGGCCTCCCATCCGGTTATCGACCTCCCACTGACACATTGACTGGATTCTTCTTCCGGTCACTATAAAGCAGAATTGAGCATCGACACGCCAGTGCCGGATCTGTGTGCGCCGGAAAAAAGTCGGGCACAAGAATCTGTACGTAAATCGCCGATGTAATTATTTCTCTCACAACTTGCGCGGCGATTGGCTTCAACCTGTCGGAGGCAATGCCTGTCTGTCAGTGAAATACCGGCGCGAGTTGGGTGGCCCAATCCGGTCTCTTCTTTCGTTGACCTAGACGCGGTCGAGCAGTGAATGAATGGGCACATCCATGCTGACCGGCATCTGGTTGCTAGCCTTCGAGAGGAATATCAGCACTCGCGGTCACTTCCTGCCCGGACTTGATGCTTGCTCGTCCTGTTGGCAGGAAGAAACTGAGGATTACGGCGCCAAACGCCACGATCGCGAGATAGACGATCAATCGCGGCATGTAAGCGCCGGAACGATCATACATGTGGCCAATCCAGAGGGGGCCAGTAGCTCCACCAATGGCGTAAGCAGTCCAGGTAAGACCGTATAACACCGAGAAATGCCGACGGCCGAAGTAGCGCGCAAGCAAGTAAGGCGCTACATCGGCTTTACTGCCGAGTCCGACTCCGAGGATGGCCGCCCCCGAAAAAGCTACCCATGTGCTGTCTGCGAAAGCGAGGATGAGCGTTCCAGCGGCCGCCCGAGCCAGAACGAAGCTCCGAATGCGTTCCGGCGAGAAGCGATCGATTGCAAACCCGATGCCGAGCCGGCCAATGATTCCAGCTCTCCCGCGAATCGACAGAGCGAGAGCTGCTGTGGTTGCTAGAAGGCCGTGTTGAGTAAGGATGGAGGCAAGATTAGTCCCCAAGCCGTTTTCGCTGAATGCCTAGAGGATGATGATGAACGCAAGTATCCAGAATGCTGCCGTCCTCAAAGCGGAAGGGACTGTTATGCCCATGTCGCCGTGGTGTTCAGCGCGAACCACGGCAGCCTCATGGCGATTGCGCACCAGCAGCACAGTGAGAGGGAATCCAAGAATCGCTATACCACTCAATAACAGAAAGCCATTCCGCCATCCGTGATGCTGGATCATCCATTCGGTCAGCGGTGAAATCAGAATGGACCCGCTGCCGGTAAGCAACAATGCGAGCACCATCCCTCTGTGGGTGGTAAACCAGGTGAGGATCGTGCGTGTGTAGGCGAATCGAGCGGTTGCATTCGCAACCAGTCCAATGACAAAAAACGTGGCGTAGAACTGAACGATATGAGGTGTCAACCGGCTCAACGTGGCCAGCACGACAGCAAACACCAGAATCCCAGGGAGGATGATGCGGCGTGGAGGAAAGCGATCAAGCAGGATTCCAATCAGTGGCGAAACCAGCGCGACGGTAATGTTCGCGCATGGGCTTTGCCGTCTCGGGGCGATACGCGAGAGCAGCGCTGATCCCGGGCAGTCCTTCAGGGAGTGCAATATGTGCCATTCGATTCTTCTGCCATTCACCGGCTCGGCCGGAAGGTAGGTCTTGCTCACACTCACATAGCCATCCCGAGTCACCATCTTGCCGCGCTCCCGATACATGGCTTCGTCACACGGCTGGATAGTCGCCAGTCCGTCAACATACCGGTTGTACATGCAGAATGCCGCAGCGATCAGGACGGTATCGTGGATCTCCACATCCGTTGTGCCCAGACTTCGCGCATGTTCAACATCGGCTGCGACAACAATCTTTCCTCCCTGCTGTACCTTGCTCGCAATGACGAGCAACGCCTTTAGCTTATTCGAAACGTCAGCATGCTGAAAATCGGCCTTGACACGACGCACGAGTTCCTCATCACCATCCAAATGTGCAGCGGCGACGGCGCCATGGATTGACTGACAGAAATGACAGCCGTTCAGGTAAGACACGTAGGTGGCAATCAATTCCCGCTCGCCGGGCGTGAGGCTGTTCGGCACGCATCAGCACCTCAACAAGATCATTCAGGGGGCGGGCAGTCTCAGGGCGAAATGCCATCGCTCCGCGAATTCCAGGCTCGCTCTCGGGCAGGGGTATATGTGGCATCGGTTTCTGGCTTCTCCTCAGATGCTGCAAGCATAGTGGCCTCAGTGTGAGCTGTGCCTCCATCGAAAGGAGGACCTTGCCCCGGCTGGTTCAAGTTTTTCGCTCTCTGCCCAACTCGTTGTCACATGCGATTTCATTCTTGGGAAACAGACTTCCCACAATAGCCTCCCAGTTCCCCCGCTGGAAGGTCTGCCGTGCAGCCGCTGCGCCGATTACAACATTCCGTGCTGTGGCGCGTACACTTAGGACAATCAGCTTCCCCGGAGGCGTCGCAATGGATCAATACGTAGAGCGCGTCGTTGACCTCACCGAGCAAGGCGCAAATCAGATTTTTAATCTCACGGCGGAAGAAGCACGCGCGCGGTTGCATTCCGGCGACGCTGACGCCGTAAGGGGAATTCAGGGATCATTCGCATTGGTCGCCCGTGAGGGCAAGATGGTGAAGATGGCCCGTTCGCTCGACCGGCCGATGCGCTATTTTTTGGCCAAACGCAAGGAGGGCCCGGTACTGATTGTCGCGCCACGCATCGACATGATCTACAACTGGCTTAAAGGCGAAGGCCTTGAGGGGCAATTCCACCCCAGCTATACCCGCATGGTGCCCGCCCATTACATCGTGGAACTTCAACTCATCGGCTGTCCGGATCCCGATCCGACTTACACACGATTCTTTGCGCCTACCTCCGGCGCTCTCTCTACGGATCTGACTGAGATTGGTAGGGTCTATATCAGCGCGCTTGCCGAGGAGATCTCGCAATGGCTACGGTGTGTACCAGAAGACGAGCCGATTGGCGTTTGCTTCTCTGGCGGCATTGACAGTGGCAGTGTATTTCTTACCACCTACTTTGTTATGCAGCACCTGGGCATGAGTCCGGGCCGCCTCAAGGCTTTTGTGCTCAATCTAGGCCGTGGACCGGACGTGGAGCAGGCACGCACGTTTATGGATGCCTTGGGATTGGGGCTGTTTCTGGAACCCATCGAGATGGATCCGGCTCGCCTAAGCACCGATGAAACAATCCGCATCGTGGAAGACTACAAGTCGCTCGATATAGAGTCGGCGACAATGGCCGTGGCACTTTGCCGGGGCATCCGGGAGCGATACAAGGACTGGAAGTACCTGCTGGATGGAGACGGCGGCGACGAGAACCTGAAGGACTATCCAATTGAGGAGAATCCCGAGTTGACCATTCGCAGCGTGGTCAACAACATTATGCTCTATCAGGAGGGCTGGGGGGTCGGCAAGATCAAGCATTCGCTGACTTATAGCGGAGGGTTGAGCCGGTCATATACTCGCACCTATGCGCCCGCACATTTTTTCGGGTTCTCCGGCTTCAGTCCCTATACGCGCCCGAATGTAGTCGCGGTTGCAGAGGCGATTCCATTTATAAAGCTTACTGAGTACAGCGTAGAAAAGCTCTATGCGCTTAAGGGTGATATTGTTGCGCATGGAGTGGAAGCAGTCACAGGCATGAAGATGAAGGTGTTTCCGAAGCGGCGCTTTCAGCATGGAGCAATCGAAAAGGATACGTTAAAGAATCATCTGCCCGGGCAGGAAGCGGAGTATCGGCGGAAGTTTCTTTCAATGTATTTCTGAGGTGTTGGTGGCGTTCGTGTATCCAGAGGCTGTGGCGGATAGGGACCGATGGATTCTGGCCCACAGACCGGCGCGCGCGGCGTTAAGCGAGCAAGAGCCGAACGGGTACTTTAACGAGGAAGAATGCGGCGCCGACGGGCAGGCTGAGCAGGTTGCAACGATCCTGCTAACCAACCGCGAATGTCCCTTCCACTGCGCGATGTGTGACCTGTGGCGCAACACTTTGACAGAAACGGTTTCTTCCGGAGCGATTCCAACTCAAATCGAGCATGCACTGCAGCGTCTTTCCCCGGCGCGCACGGTCAAACTCTACAACAGCGGAAGTTTCTTTGATCCCGGTGCGATACCCCCGTCGGACTACGCAACCATCGCGGCGCAACTGCGCGAATATGACCGCGTGATCGTGGAGTCTCACCCCACATTCGTGGGTGAGCGGTCCGTTGCATTTCGCGATCTACTTACGGGACAACTCGAAGTGGCGATGGGTCTGGAAACAGCGCACCCGGATGTTTTGGAAAAACTGAATAAGCGCATGACACTCGATCAATATGCCTCTGCGGCAGGCTTTCTGCGCATGCAGGATATCGACCTTCGCGCCTTTATCCTGGTGCAGCCGCCATTTATGAAGGTGGAGGACTCACTTCACTGGGCCAGGCAGTCTCTGGATTTTGCGTTCGATTGCCACGCAAAGGCGGCGACGCTGATTCCAACGCGCGGTGGTAACGGCACGATGGAAGTACTGGCACAGGTGGGGTCTTTTGTTGCGCCAGACCTAAGGATGCTGGAGGACGCCGTTGCGTATGGCGTTGGCCTGCATCGCGGACGCGTGTTTGCCGACCTGTGGGATCTGAAGCAGGGCGGACATTGCGCACATTGCTTTGATACGCGCATGGAAAGGCTGCGGGAGATAAATCTTCGCCAGACACTTCTGCCAGCATTGCACTGCGACATATGCACCTGTGAACGGCAGGAGTCCCATTGATGGACCACTTCGATGTTGCGGTGGTCGGCTCCGGCTTCGCGGGATCTTTGATGGCTGTGATCGCACAACGGCTTGGACTACGCGTGGCTTTGCTTGAGCGCGGCCGGCATCCACGCATTGTTATCGGTGAGTCCTCGACGCCGCTCTCAAACCTACTACTGGAGGAGTTGACGGATCGCTACAGTCTCCCATCCATACGGTCTTTGAGCAAGTGGGGGACCTGGATGCGTGCGCATCCAGAGCTGGCATGTGGCTTGAAGCGCGGCTTCAGCTTTTTCCATCACTCGACCGGGAATGCCAGAATCGCTCGAAGCGATCAGTTGCTGGTAACAGCCAGCCCGCACGATGACATTGCAGACACTCACTGGTATCGCGCCGATTTTGATGCATTCATGGTTGGCGAAGCCCAGCAGGCTGGTGTTGAGTATCTTGATGAGGTTGCACTCAGTGCGGCGATTGAAGGCGAAGACGAGATGCGATTGCAAGCGTTGCAGCGCGGACGACCGCTTGAGATTGCGGCGCGCTTTGTGGTGGATGCAACCGGGCCGAGAGGCTTTTTGCATCAAGCGTTGCAGCTTCGCGAGCGCACGCTGCCCTACATGCCTGCTACTAGCGCGCTTTACAGCCACTTCTCAGGTGTGCGGCGATTGCAGCAGCGGGCTGGAATCGTGTTGGATGAAGTACCGCCTTATCCAATCGATGACGCCGCCGTTCATCATGTTTTCGACGGTGGCTGGATTTGGGCTTTGCAATTCTCGAATGGCCTTGCCAGCGCTGGCATTGCAGCTACACACCGGATTGCGCGAGAGCTGCGACTGGCTGAAGGAGAGCAAGCGTGGTGGCGCCTCCTCCAGCGCTTTCCGGTGATCCGCGACCAGTTCGCGGAGGCAGCGCCCGTGCAGCCCTTCAGACATATTCCACAGCTCAGCTTTCAAAGCGCCAGAATAGCCGGCAGGAATTGGGCTCTCTTGCCATCCGCGGCAGGCTTTGTCGATCCGCTCTTATCCACCGGCTTTCCGCTAACGCTGCTCGGCGTCATGCGTCTGGCTGAAAACTTCGAGCACAACTGGGGAACAGGACGTTTTACAACAAACCTTGAACACTACGCTGCGCAGACCCGCGCAGAGCTGCTGGCAACAGCGCGACTGGTCGGCGCACTGTATGCCAACCTGGATAATTGTGAAGTATTCTCGGCTCTGTCGCTGCTCTACTTTGCCGCGGCGAGCTTCGCAGAGACTGCCCGGCGGCTGCAAAAGCCGGGGCTTGCGCCCTCGTTCCTGATGCACGATCACCCGTACTTTGGCCCGCAATGTGCGCGCATACTTGAGCGTGCGCGCACTGCGCGAAGCAATGCGGATTGTGAGGCGCTTATCGAAGATGTCTTTCAGATTATCGAGCCAATCGACGTCGCCGGACTGACAAATCGTGCGCGGCTTGGCTGGTATCCGGTAGATGCACAAGACCTGCTTGCAGCAGCTCACAAAGTCCATGCAACCCACAATGAGATTCTACAGATGCTGAAGCGCTGTGGGTTCAGCACCGTTACCTCTTCGCAGACGCAAACTGAATCTGATGAGCCTCGATGATTCCCCTGCCCTCCTTCACCGTGATGAACTGGTCGGGCTGAATCCCGTTCAGTGTCTCCTTGAGGCCGCTTGGCCAGCGGATTGCGAGTGTGACGCGGCGCGCGGAATCGGGTTTACCGAGGCCGAAGGTGAGGGGCAGCTCACTCTGCGAAAGATAACTCGATCCGCTCTTCACCATCTCATCAATGGCCTGGCCGGTTGACATGGTAAGGCGGACGCGCGCTCCAATACCATCGCGATTGGACCGTGTGCCAATGAGCCTCACCCGTAGCATGTCATACTGATTCGCACCATCATTACGCAGCAGACGCGCCTGATCGTTACTTGTGGTGATCACTAGATCCAGGTCCCCGTCGTTATCGATATCTCCGTAGGCTGCACCGCGCCCGACAACCGGCTCCCGCAAAGCAGGCCCGACCTTATTCGAAGTGTCCTCAAATTTTCCGTGACCCAGGTTGCGAAACAGAAGCGGTCGTTCGGCATAGGATAGTGTAGGCTGCACCACCTGTATATCGTCGGCCACATGGCCATTAAGTGCAAATATGTCAGGAAGCCCATCGAGATTGTAGTCAAAAAAGAAGACAGCAAAAGTCAGTGACCTTGCTGAAGGCAGCGCAATGCCGGCATTGAGGGCCTCATTCGTGAACAATCCCTGCCCTTCATTTCGATAGAGTGTGATGCTCTCGTTTGTAAAGTTGCCAATCACTAGGCTTTGTCTACCGGAGCCATCATAATCGCCGGCATCTGCACCCATGCCCGCACGCGCCTTGCCTGCGTCACTGTATGCAACCCCGGCGCTCAGCGCGGACTCCGTAAAAGTCCCGTTGTGGTTATTGTGATAGAGCTTGTTGGGCTGCGTGTCGTTGGTAATCAGCAGATCAAGCCAATCATCATCGTCGTAATCAACAAGAGCCACGCCAAGCGCTTTGTCTGACGGGTCATTCAGGCCAGCCGCAACGGTAACGTCTTTGAAGCGACCGTGCCCCAGGTTGTGATAGAGAGTTACGCTTTCACCTTTGTACAACTCTGGCGTGCAATACGATTTATGAATCTCGTCAAGCGCACAAAATTTGTCGCCAGCCTCTGACCAGTCCACGTAGTGATCCACAACAAGATCAAGCTTGCCGTCATTGTCGTAATCAAACCACGCTGCACTCGTCGAGAATCCGGAAGAGCCCACACCTGCCTGCTTGGTCACATCACGAAATGTGCCATTCCCGAGATTTCGGAACAAATGGTTGTGGTTGAGAGCAGTAATATAGATGTCGTCATTGCCGTCGTTGTCGAAGTCGCCCACTGCACAGCCCATACCGTACATCTCTACATCAAGACCGGCCTGCCGGGTTACGTCTGTAAAGGTCCCATCATGGTTGTTGCGGTAAAGAGCTGCATACGACTTGTGGCTGCCGTGGCCAGGCCAGTCCATGGAGTTGACGAAGAGAATGTCCTGCCAGCCATCATTGTTGTAATCAATGAAACACACGCCGCTGCCCATTGTCTCCGGAAGATACTTTTTGCCAAAGGCGCCACTGTTGCGCACAAAGCGGATGCCCGCCTGTGCCGTATCATCGGTGAAATGAACAGGGCCGGAGGGTCGCGCTGGAGCAGGCGTCCCAAGTTCCGCCGCTCGCTCTGGCTGAACTTGCCGGGTGAGATCCGTGGGCTTTTCGTTGGGAATGCGTTTCGATTTGCAGCCACCTATCAATATGGCGACTGCAAATGCAACGACTGCAAACAGCAAACAGGCAGTTCTCGATGACCGAGAGATCACAGATATTCCTCTATCACATGGATTGTGGCGGCGAGCCCGACGCAGTCGCAAGAACCGCGGATCCAAGCGACTGAGTCCTCGTGCGGCGGCCATCGAACCACTTCTCCACCAGCAATGCGATTGGACCCACCCAGAACAACGCGTACAACTCTGCATACACACTCTGATCGAGGCGGAGAAAGAATTCGACAACCGCAACGAGAATTACCACGATGCACTGCCCCTTCTTCGATCGTACGGTCGTCTTCGGATCGGTGATCATGAAGAAGATGAAGAGCTGGTACTCTGCCCCGGTAATAGGAGCCACCTCAGAGAGCCATGGCTGATGAATGATCACGGAGCGAACCACCGCCAAGACCAGGAATGAAATCGCGTACGTAAAGCTGATGTGGAAGCGCCGCAGCCGCCAGATAATCACCGAGCCGAGCACCCAGATCGCTGCCATAGACGCCATGTTGTTGCCCCATTGAATACTGAGCATCGCCGCACTCGCAGGCAACAAAAAGAGGACAACGCTAATCCCGAAGTTCGACGGATTGAACAGGTGTCGGCCCTTGTAGCGAATCACATATTTTGAAGTGATGGCCAGCGCCGCGGCTACAGCGTACGGCCAGAATGAGGGAGAGCGCACAAGGATACCTACGCTGATGCCGGTGATATACGCGCTCGCAAGGTTCAACCATTTGCCCAGAAAGATTCGTCCGAGAACGAGCTCCAGCGCAATGGCCGTGCCAATCGCGAAGAGAGTCCGCTCATAGCTTTCGAGAATGCCAAATGATAGTTGCCCGGCCAGCAGAATCAAAGTGATAAACGCCGGCGGCACATAGCGGTTGTCAAGTGAGAGCCACCTCTTCGATTGCGGCGGCTGCGACGCAGGCATCGCGATGATCGCGGCAGGCCGGCTCAATGCGCCTCCTTGACCTGGTAAAGGTGATCGGGGGCGAGGCTGTTCAGCGTCTGAACCGTTCCGGATGGCCAGCGGATGATGGCCCTTTCAATGTGAGGATTCCTGCCGATGCCGAAATGCACGCGCAGATCATTCTGCGCGGCAAAACCTGTGCCCGCGGCCACCTGTTGCTGTTGTTGCTTGCCATCCCAATAGAGCGTGACCTGCGCACCAATGGCATCGCGGTTGCTCTTTGTGCCTTCCAGTTGGAACTCGATCCACTTCTCCGCCGGATCGACGTGATTCCTGTAAATCAGCAGTGGGCCTCCCTGATTGGCGACAATTACATCAAGCACACCCTCGTTCCAAAGATCGCCCACCGCAACTGCGCGCCCATCGTGCGTGTCTGTCACGCCTACGTTGTGCGCAACATCCTCGAACTGCCCGGCGCCGTCATTCATCCACACGCGTTTCTGCTGATACCCCGAAAGACTGCGCCCATCGAATGCAGGCCAGTTTTTCGCGTCCTGGATGATGGTGCTATTGCCTGCTGTAACCTTGGCGAAGTCGTACCAATAGCTTCGATTGCGATCCGCCGAGATGTAACCGTTGGTGAGGAATAGATCGAGGTTACCGTCGTTATTCAAATCTCCGAACTGCGCACCAAAACTCCAGCCTCCGAGTTCCACACCCAGTGAGCTCGCCATATTGGCATAGTGAAGCTTCGCACCCGATCTGCCGTCCTGCGGCACCCACAGATTGTTGCCCTGAATCAGGTAGCCTGCTTCAGAGATATTGGAAACATAGATGGCATATTTGCTTTGGTTGAAAATATCGCCGAATGCGACGTTCATCCCACTCTTGGGTGAGAAGCCAACACCGACATCCTTGCCTACCTCACGGAAGTGCTTACCATCATTCAGATAAAGCTCCGAAACGCCGTAATCATTGGCGATGAACAAGTCCGGGTGACCATCGCCGGTAAGATCGGCTGCGCCGCAGGCGAGCGCCCAGCGACGGCTCCTAATGCCAACCTTTTCGCTCACTTCCTCAAACTTTCCGTCGCCCAGATTATGGAAGAGATACTTGCGGCCGCCGTTCTGCGCGTACTCAAAGCTGTCGGGCATGATCTTGGTGGTCTGCAAGTGCCACAGATCGATATTCTCGTTGTAATAGCCACCTACAAAGAGATCGAGCTTGCCGTCGCCATCGTAGTCGAACCATAAGGCGGTGTTGCTGTTTATCCACTTGGGCAATCCTGCCTCTGCCGATACATCCGTAAAGCCTTGTCCCCGGTCGTTATGGAAGAGCATTGGCTTGCCCCACTTGATCAGGAACAGATCAGGGTAGCCGTCGTTGTCGTAGTCACCCCACACCGCGCCCATCGATACACCCGTGCCGGGCTGGTTCACGTCGGCAACGCCAAGCTGGGGTGCCACATCCGTGAACGTTCCGTTGTGGTTGTTGCGATAAAGCGCATTCTTGCTGCCCTGACGGCTGCTGGTCACATAAAAGTCAGGCCAGCCGTCGCGGTTGTAATCGACAATGGAGACCGATGCGCCCATGGACGCGATCTCCGGCATGATCGCGGCAAGTCGCGCATCGAGCACCGGCGGCTGATGCGTGAAGTGAACGCCCGCCTGTGCCGAGTCTTCAGTCAAGTAAAAGCCATAACGGCGCAGTGCGTCATGCGTGTCGATCTGCGATGTGGATGTCCAGGAGCGTGATGAGTCATGAGTGAGAATAAACGGAACCGCGATCAGTCCGACGAAAAACACATAGAGAGCAATGCGTGCAATCGACTCGCGCTTCATTGGCTGGATGAACTCCGCAGTGCATCTTCAAACTGATCCGACGAAACATAGCGGGTCTGATAGGTTTGCCAGTCCCCGGGATAATGACGGTAGACCCACTCGTTTTCCAGCGGCGCAGGCGGTGTATCGTACATGCGTCGCGCATGGTACGGCAGCGGGCGAACCGTGGCGGAATCGACGGAATTGTAATCGCCGTCCTTGACCCACCCGTCGCCGGCAAAAATGTAGTCGCGCACCCAGCCTGCGGGCGGCGGCGCCAGCGTCGGAAAGCGCAACGAAAGCTCATCTCCGGCGTTCATAATCACGTACCGGTCATCCACCTTGTTGACCAGAGGCCGAACATCGCCAAAGCGCGTGTAGAAACCGGAAAGGTCGCGCCATATCTGCGTCGTGGCCATCAGGTGGTTGTAGTCTGGAATCTCCGGCGATGATGTGCCTGCCTGATGAATTACGGAGTAACCGCGATAGTGTAGATTGGCGTAGCTCGGCGCCATTCTCTTGATCTTCAGGGGAGTGTCTGGCAGACCTTGTGCCCACTCCATTTGGTCCCAGTATACTTCGAGATTGGTGCTGAGGCGGATCCGATGTGGCTGGCCGGGATGGAAAATGCCAGTCAGATCAATGAGGCAGGTTTTGTTGCGTCCTGCTGGAAATCCAAGATTCGGCTTCACGATGTGCCAGATTCCATGCGCGTCCTCCACCCACAGGCTGAGCGGCTTCGGCTTCTCGTGGTGTCCCTGCCCCATCGCGACATTTACCGTGGAATCCGATGGGTGCAGCCAGCCTCTGGCGATCAAGTAGAGCGGGCGTGACGCCGGAACATCAGGTCCGAGATCGACCTCAACATAATGATCGCGAGTGACACCCTGATACTGCCCCAGCCCGAAGTTATCCACGTACTTGCCATCGAGCGAGCGTAACGTAGCCGTCACATCGTTGCCGCTGTCGTCCCGCGCGCGCGCAATGGGCTGCGGCTCGCTGGTTGCCGTTGCCGCCAGCTTGACCGGCGGAATGACGAACCGCTCATCGGTGAAAAATGCCGTGCCCTTCGGATGGTCCACGACCATCAGCGAGAGAGAATCGTAGTAGTAGGTTTCCCACAGTTCGCCGGTAATGCGGAGATCGTAGTAGCCGTCGCGCGAGACCAACTGGCCATGTGGAATCTTGTACCACTCTGAAGTGGCGGTGATGGCGGCAGTCCCGATGTTGTTGATCCGCAGACCGATGGCCGACCCCCACGGCACCGTGTCCATCACAAACTTCATCTCCCTGCCGTTCCACGCAAAAAGGAACGGGCACGATCCCTTCAGGCGCTGCTCGGTCAAGATCTCCTGATCCGCATGAAGCGCAAACTCTGCACTTACCGTCCCGTTGGGCCATACGATGCGGGCTACGTCGGTTTGCGCGTGCGTTCCCAGCCCGAAATGGAGCTGCGGGCCGGTGATGGGCAGCTTCTGCGTGAGCAGTGCAGAGCGAATCTCCACCTCGCCGCCGATGCCGAACGAGTTTACGCGCTGGTCACCCGTGGCCTGCTTCGCGCGCGGCCGGATCGTCTGCCAGTGATAATTCTTCGTGCCCAGACTGAGCGCCTGCTGTGGCCGTCCGTCCGCGGTGAGACCAAGCAACGCAAGACGGCCATTGTCATACACGTCGGCCAGATTAAAGACCTCTGCCACATCAATCGGCTGCTCCAGCAGACTGAACCTCCTGGAGGAGTCCCCCAGCCACACAAGGGCGCCGGTTGTCCGCTTGGCAGATGGTGAAACCTGGCACAGGACAAAATCAATTGCCCCATTGTTATCGATGTCCGCCGCATGCAGACGCACATCACCGGCGAGATTTGCCGTGGGATCGGGGACCGTGCCCAGCTTCGCTGATGTCCATCCATGGCCGCTGCCCGCGTAGGAAAGGCGCGCCAGCGTGCCATCCGGCAGAACCGCAATCAAATCGAGCCGGCCGTCGCTATCCGCGTCCGCCGCAGTAATGGCTTTGGCTGAAGCATATTCCGCAGGCACGGGCACCTCAACATACTTGCCTTCGCGCTGGTTCAGAAATACATGCAGATGCCCCTCGCCATCGAGCAGCGAGGCATCGGCCAGGCCGTCCTCATTCATATCGGCCCATACAAATTGATGAATTCCCGAGATTGCAGCGAATGGGTGAATCACCGTGAATGTGCCGTCGCCATTGTTGCGTAGAACCGACGGAAGTCCTTCGCGTTGGCCAAGCACGATGTCCAGGTCGCCATCGGGTTCGATGTCGACCGCCCATGCACCGGTGTAATCGGCGTTGAGAACGGATTTGGGGAGCCCGGTTTTTGCGGTTACATCAGTAAAGTGTGCAGGGCTGTTCTGCAACAACATGCGCACGCCGCCGGCACCAGTGAGCACCAGATCAGTTTTAAAGTCGTAATTGATGTCGACAGCCAGAATGCCTTCCGGCGTTGGCGCAACCGCTGCGGAGCCTCCAGGAAATGGCATCGCAGCTCCGCTGGCCAGCCGTAGTTCGTGCGCATTGGCCACAGCCACCGTTGGCGCACCCTCACCATTCAGTGAGACGGCGCCAATCCAGTTCCAATGTCCGCTGCCGAATGCCGTAATGGCCTGCGGGTGGAATGAGAGTGCAGTATCCGCGGGTGCGGGAGTTGAGGATGGGGTCGGCAGTCGCAGAAAGTGCGTGAACGGCTGCGCCTCATCGCCGGCGGCTGGCCGGATTACGGCCAGGCTGGCACGGAACTCCGGCACCTGCATCAGGACATTTCGCAGGAAAACGCTGCGCAGCGCGGCGGAGCCAGGATTGCCGCTGGCGGCGGTTTGCAATGCAGCCAGATTCTGTTTTGCATCTGATGGCCACGTGCTGCTTTGCGCCGCAATCTGCTCCACGGCCGACCGCAGCGTCGCAGTGTCACCCCGCTTGGCTGCAATGCGGCTGAGCTCCACGAGGGCCGCAAGATTCTCAGGCCGCGCGGCAAGGATCTGCTGAATCAGCTTCTGGAACTGGTCCGCACTCCCAGTGCCACCCTGTCGCTCGATGGCAAGAGCCAGAGCGTAAAGGGCGCGAGGATCCTGGGGGTCCAGGCTGACGGCCTTGCGGTAACTGTCAATCGCCGCCTGAGAATCTCCTTGAGCACTATGGAGCAGCCCTGTCAGGAAATAAATATGGCTGTCCTTGGGAGCCAGCATGAGGGCGCGGTTCAACCTCTCGGTTGCCGGATCAAAGTTCCGCTGTCGCAACGCCAGGATTCCCCAGTCAGCCCAGGCCGCCGGCTCACCTGGAGCGATCTGGGTGGCATGTTGAAGGCTGCTGTCCGCCAGTACATCATTCCCTACCTCGAGTGCGGACAATCCTACATAAAAGGCCGACACGAACTCTGCATACGCCTTGGACGACGGCTCGGGCAGGCCACGATGCGAACGGCAACCGGCAACTCCGAGGCATGCAACAGCCAACACATATGCAACGGCCTTCGTTGCATGACGTTTATGTGCCCCCGCAGTCTGCAGGGTCTTCGAGCGGGTTCGAGATAGAATGAATCCGGTCGTACTTCGAGAGTGAGAACAGTTGCTCACGTTGAGAGAAGAGCTCGATTGAGGTGCAAAGGTATAGTCTAGCGCCGCAAGAGCGACTTTTACGAAGCGCTGCTCAACCAGTCTTGCGCACCATCGTGAAGTAGTAGATCAACCTTTCAGTTGAGTCCTTTGAATATGATAGATTCTCCTCACATCCTCTGCTCGCCACGGCTGGTTCTCCACCAAAAGGTGGAGCGGGCAGTCAACCGTGCGGAGTATTGCGTGTGCATGGTCTAATTGGTCATCCTGTCACAGTTGAGTCCGCAGCCGCTTTTGAGCTTCCCCAGCCTGTTTTTGCCGGCCGGAACGTACATCCAGCTCGCGCGGCAGACAGATACTTTTATCGCTTTGCCAATTTGGACCCGGAAGGATGATCGAAACTGATTCAGGAGGGCTATCGTGATGCGCAAAGGATCTCTCTTCGCCGATGCAAGTCATGCCTTCGCCTTCTGGAGCGGGTCAGTGGCAGTGACCGTCGGCGTTTTGCTGCATATTCCCATGTTCCTCATGGGGCGCTATACGCACTATCGGCTGGCCGGCATGCCGATGGGCACCGGCATGATCATCGGCATGGGGCTCATCGTTGCCGGTATAGGAGCAACC
>DASSHM010000154.1:0-4982 GCA_035692885.1 Occallatibacter sp. | reverse complement strand
CGTATACGACAGGCCGAATCCAAACGGGAAGAGCACGGGCTTCTTTTCCGCGTCGTACCACTTGTAGCCCACCTTCAGGCCCTCGTCGTAGTGCACGTCAAAGAACGGGCTGGTCACCATCATTATTGATACGGGCCACGGGAATCCGGCGAGTTTGGGCGCGGGATGTTCCGCGTCCATCTTGGGCGGGTCGGCGTGCACGGGATGAGGCAGGTCCGCCTCACTGACCGGGAAAGTCAGCGGCAATCTTCCCGAAGGGTTCACGTCGCCAAAGAGCACGTTTGCGATCGCCTCTGCGCCGCGGATTCCTGGATACCACGCCTCAATCACGCCGCTCACGTTGTCAATCCACGGCATCAGAACGGCGCCGCCGGTTTCGAGCACCACAATCGTGCGCGGATTCGCCGCGGCCACAGCCTCGATCAGCGCGTCCTGATGATCGGGCAGGGCGAGACTCTTCAGATCCATTCCTTCCGATTCATGTTGAACCGCAAAGACAATGGCCACCTGGGACGACCTGGCAAGCGCAGCGGCCGCCGCCGGATCCGTGCCGGGGTCAAACTTCACCACCGCGCCCGGGACCTTGGCACGGATACCTTTCAGCGGCACGGAGCGGTGATAGACAGCAGACATCCAGGAGACAAGCGGATTGTTTGCGATGGAGGGAGGAGGTGGAACGGGATTGCCGCCCGCCGGGGACACCTGCGACGATCCGCCGCCCGACAGCACGCCCACGTCGGCGTGGCCGCCGATCACGGCGATGGACTGGATGGATGCGGCATCCAGCGGCAGGATGTTGTGCTCATTCCTCAGCAGCACGGCTCCGCGTTCCTCGGTCTTCTGCGCCACCTTGAAGCCGCGCATCACGTTGGGCGACTCCGGGCGCGGGGGATCATCGACGATGCCGGCATCAAATTCCGTGCGCAGGATGCGGTGAACCATGTTGTCCAATCGCGCCATCGGCACCTGGCCATTCTCCACCGCCTTCTTCAGCGGCTCGCCAAACGATTCCGATCCCGGCATCTCCATATCCAGGCCCGCCATCGCCGCCTTCACCGTGCTCTCTGTGGCGCCCCAGTCAGAGACCACAAAGCCCTTGAATCCGAAATCGCCTTTCAGCACGTCGGTCAGCAGATACGGATTTTCGCAGGCATAGGTTCCGTTGACGCGGTTGTAGGAGCACATCACCGCTCCGGCGCCGGAGTCCTTCAGCGCAATCTGAAACACCAGCAGGTCGCTCTCGCGCATGGCGCGTTTACTGATGATGGAGTTTACCGTGGTGCGTCCCGCATCCTGGTCATTAACCGCGTAATGCTTCACGTCCGTAATGAGGTGCAGCGCCTTCTCGGCCTTCAGCTCCTGCCCCGCCAGCGTCCCGGCCAGCAGCGGATCCTCGCCCTTGTATTCGAAGGTGCGCCCGTCGCGCGGCTCGCGGATCAGGTCAATGCCCGAGCCCAGCGACATGTTGAATCCCATGGCACGCATCTCGTGCCCAAGCAAGGTTCCAATCTCATACGAGAGCGCCGGGTCCCATGCCGCGGCCATGGCTTCCGCCGAGGGCAGTGCCGTCGCATAGCGGCCTCCGGCGCCAGCCCCGGAGACGCCCTCCACCGAGTCCGTCATCTGCAGGTCGGGAATTCCCAGCCGCGGGACCCCGGAGGCAAAGCCGAGCGCCGAGATGGCGCGCGTTCCCGGCCCCGACTCCGGCCGCGCCATAATCGCCTGCCAGCCGAGGCCGTGGAGCATCTGGATCTTTTCGTCCAGCGTCATCTCCTTGATGACCATGTCGGCGCGGACGTCGGGCGAGAGGGTTTTGTCTGACCAGGGATAGTGTTTTGGTTGCGTCATGCCCGGAATCTGGGCGTAGGCCCACATTCCAGAAGCCAAAGTGACCCCCAGCAGGGCCCGGAAGAGACTGCGCAATTTCATCGGAATGAACTCCCTTTCTGATGTCTTTCGATAAAGCTTAAAGTGCGTCCTTCAGTGCGGACTCATCTTAGTGCATTCCCTGCGAGGCCGCCATTTCTTCAGGTGACGGCCGTTTCATGAGGAAGGGAAGTGGGATAAGCAGCGCCACTATCACGCCCAGAACGAAAAAGGTGCTGATGAACGCCAGCATGTTCGCCTGTGCATCCACCACCGCCTGCAGCTGAGCCAGCGCGTGCCGGCCCGCTTCGGCAACGCTGGTGCCCGTCTGGATGGCAGCCTGCTGCAATGCAGTCATATATTGGTCAAAAAAGACGTTCCCGTGATGCAGATTCGATACCAGCCCGGCACGCGCGGTCTGCCGGTGCCGGGCCAGGTAGGTGACCAGAAACGAGGTGCCCACCGCGCCGCCCAGGTTGCGGACAAAGTTGCTGATGCCGGAGATCTGGTTGTTGTCCCTGAGGCGCATCCCCACATACGAGAGCGTGCTGATGGGGATGAAGATGAAGGGCAGCCCGACCACCTGAAACACCCTCATCCACACGATGGTGGCAAAATCGATGTCCGGCGTAACGCGCATCATCAGGAACATGCTTGCAGATGTGAGCAGAAAGCCCACCGCAATCACCTTGCGCGGGTCGAACTTCATGGCGAGGAATCCTGCAACCGGCATCAGGATCGCCAGCGCGATGCCGCCCGGCGACAATGCCCAGCCCGCGCGCTCGGCGGTGTAACCAAGCTGCAGTTGCAGAAACTGCGGAATCAGGATGGTTGATCCATTCAGCACCACGCCGAGAATAAAATTTGAAATTGTCGCCGAGGCAAAGTTGCGCTTCCTCAGCAGCGCCAGATCGATGATCGGATGAGCGTGCGTCCACTCCCGCCAGACCAGCAAGATGAGGGACACGATGGCAATGGCTGCCGCCACTTGGATGATGCTTGAGTCGAACCATTCCAGTTGCTGGCCCTTGTCGAGCACGTACTGCAAAAAGCCCACGCCGAGGACGATGGTTGAGATGCCCAGGTAGTCAACCCGCTCGCGGCCTCTTCTGCGCGCCTGAATCAGATGCGGAGGATCATGCACTACCCTGTGCGTGAGCAGCAGGGAGAGGATGCCGATGGGAACATTGATAAAGAAGATCCAGTGCCAACTGTAGTTGTCGGTGATCCATCCGCCCAGGGTGGGGCCAATGGCCGGGGCAACCACGATTGCCATTCCATAAATCGCAAAGCCCATGTTGCGCTGCTCGGGCGAAAAAGTGTCGGCCAGGATTGCCTGTTCGCTGGGCCCAAGTCCCCCGCCTCCCAGGCCCTGCATGATGCGAAAGGCGATCAGCATGGGCAGGCTGACAGCCATGCCGCACAGCATGGAGCTGATGGTGAACAGCACCACGCATGCCATGTAGAAGCGCTTGCGGCCCAGCTGCGTCGAGAGCCATCCGCTCATGGGCAGAATAATGGCGTTTGACACCAGATAGCTGGTCAGCACCCATGTGCTCTCGTCTGCCGTCGCGCCCAGCGTGCCCGCAATGTGGGGCAGGGCAACGTTCGCGATGGATGTATCCAGCACCTCCATGAAGGTGGCCAGCGTCACCGTCATGGCGATCACCCATGGATTGACGCGGCCGGCGGAGGCGGTTACCTGAGCCATACCCTGGCCTCAACCGACATCCCGGGGCGCAGACGATCCAGTTCCGCCTGATGGGCGGCAAGGCGAATGCGCACCGGCATGCGCTGCACGACTTTTACGTAGTTTCCGGTCGCATTCTCCGGAGGAAGAACGCTGCTGCGGGAGCCCGTGATGGCCGGGATGCCCTCCACGACTCCGTCAAAATCCTTCTTCAGCGCATCCACATGGACCGTTGCCCGCTGGCCCGCGCGCATCCGGCCCAGCTGCGTCTCCTTGAAGTTGGCCGTGATCCATGTATCGCCGGTTGCAACCACCATCATCAGCGGCTGGCCCTCGCTGACGCGGTTGCCAAGCTCGGCGCTGCGCTCTGTCACGATGCCGCGCACCGGCGACACGATGTGGCAGAAGCTCAGATTGAGAGCCGCGCGGTGCAGCACGGCCGCCGCCGCCTCTGCGTTAGCCTGCGCCGTTGCCAGGTCGGCCTTCGTGATGGTGAGCTGGCGGGGCGCGGTGCGGCTTAACTGATTCACCTTTGCCGCCTGCGCATCGATATCCGCCTTGCGCTCCTCAACCACTTTTTCCGCAGCGGCCACGTTTGCCCGGGCGGCGGTGGCGTCTGCCTCGGCGCTGCGCGCCGCGGCGATGCTCTGCTCGTAGCTCTGGCGCGAAATGGTGCCGGCCTGAAACAGTTGTTCATACCGCCCCAGTTGCGCCACATCGCGCGCGCGAATCGCCTCCGCCTCGGTTAGCCTGGCCGAGGCGCTCGCCAGGTCCTGTGCCGCGCCCGCGGCGGCAGCACGGGCCTGCGTCAGTTGCGCGTTGCCCGTGATGGCCGCCGCGGCGTTGTCTGCTTCAGTAATGGCCACGCCGGGCCGCTGCGCGTTCAATTGCGCCACCGCCTGGTCATACTGGGCCCGGGCCTGCTCGTAGGCGACCGTCTGCTCGCTTTCGTCCAGATCGGCCAGCGGCTGCCCCGCGTCTACAGGCTCGTTGTCGGTCACATATACATGGGCCACCGTGCCCGCAATCCTGGCGCTCACCACATTGATGTGCGCATCCACCTGCGCGTCATCGGTGGACTGATAGCCGCTTGCATGGATGGCCCACGCGGTGAGAGCGCTGCACACCAAGACCGCGGCCAGTGCCACCACCACCAGCCGGGCCTTTTTCGTCATGCGGCTGGGCGCAGCCGGTCCCGCCGGCGCGACGTCCTCTTCCAGCTCGTCGAGCTCGAGAATCTCTGGCATGCTTAGATTAATACCTACCAGTACGTATTTGTCAAGAGGGAATTCATGCGAGGTGTTCTAATGGTGGGGATGGCAAGGCAAGTCCTGAATAAGCATCAGCTTCGCACGCGCGAGACGGAGCAGAGGTTGTTGAACGCCGCCGAAGAGATTTTTGTGCGGGATGGTTATGAAGGCGCTCA
>DASSHM010000153.1:0-7591 GCA_035692885.1 Occallatibacter sp. | reverse complement strand
GCTCGAGCCCATCCGCGACAGGGTAACAATCGCCACGAAGTTCGGCTTTGACATTGATCTTGAAACAGGCAAGCGCAGCGGCGGTACGAATAGCCGGCCCGAACACGTTAAGGCCGTGGCGGAGGCCAGCCTGAAGCGCCTGCGGACCGAAGCCATTGATCTCTTCTATCAGCACCGTGTCGATCCAGAGGTTCCTATCGAGGCCGTGGCGGGAGCGGTGAAGGAACTGATCGCCGAGGGCAAGGTCAAGCACTTCGGCATGTCAGAGGCCGGAGCGGAGACGATTCGCCGGGCGCACGCCGTGCAGCCGGTGACCGCAGTGCAGAGCGAATACTCGCTCTTCTACCGCGGTCCCGAGGCTGAACTCTTACCAGCACTTGAGGAGCTTGGTATCGGCTTTGTTCCGTTCAGCCCGCTCGGCGCCGGCTTCCTCACCGGCAAGATTAACGAGGACACAAAGTTCGATCCCACTGACTTTCGGAACATGGTGCCGCGCTTTTCGCCGGAGGCTCGCAAAGCCAATATGGTTCTGGTCGATTTGGTGAGGTCCGTCGCGGAACGCAAAGATGCGACACCTGCGCAGATTGCACTGGCGTGGCTGCTGGCGCAGAAGCCGTGGATCGTTCCAATCCCCGGAACCACCAAACCGCATCGGCTTGAGGAGAACCTCGGCGCGGTGAACGTTGAGATGACGAAGGCTGACCTCAGAGAGATCGATGAGGCTTCCTCCAAGCTGAAGCTCGAAGGAGCCCGTCTGCCTGAAGCCGCGCTGAAGATGACCGGACGCTGAGAGCTGATTTGGAGCGAGAAGAGGAGGACACCATGAGAATGAATGGAACACGCCTAATGAGCAGGCACCGTCACAAGCCGCTGGTCGCGCTCTCCCTGATTGCAGTTTGTGTAATGACCGCGGCCATGGCTCAGGAAAACGGCAACGGCAAGCCGGAATCGCATATGCACGCGCCGAAGGTCATCAATATCTGGCCGGGCGCGGCTCCCGGCTCGGAGCAATTGAAGCAGAGGGAGGCCACGATTCACATGGGCCCGATGGAGTCTATCGTTAACGTGACGACACCGACTCTGACCGCTTATCTGCCTGATCCGGCAAAGGCGACGGGGACAGCCGTCATCATCGCTCCCGGAGGCGGCTTTGTCTTCCTCGGCACGGATACGCACGAGGTTGCGGAATGGCTTGCGGCGCGGGGCATTGCCGGATTCGTTTTGAAATACCGGACCGCACAATTGACAGGGGACGATGATGCCAAGCTGGGTGCGTCAGGCCGTGCGCGCTTTGGTGCCCAGCTTGCTAATCACGCCTTGATTCTCGAGGACGGAAAGCCCGGCATAGCCGACGGCATCCAGGCAATCAAGGTCCTGCGTGAGCACGCTGCCGAATTTAGAATCCTCCCGAATCGCATCGTCTTCATGGGATTCTCAGCCGGTGGGATGATCACTGAATATACGGCGGTCAATCCGGATGCGAGCGCACGGCCCAACTATGCCGCTCCTATTTATGGAGCGCCATTTCCCGATGTGCCTCCGATCCCGAAAGAAGGAGTGCCGCCATTCTTTATGGAGATGGCGCAGGACGACAATCTCGCGGGCCCACAAATTGTTGCGTTCTACGATGCCATGAAAGCCGCCGGATACAAGCCGGAATTCCACATCTATGAGCACGGCGGTCACGGCTGGGGCATGCGCAAGCAGGGCACAACGAGCGACCACTGGCTGGAGGAGTTTTACTGGTGGCTCGATGCGCACGGGCTGACGAATCGCGGCGAGTAGGTCAATTCCAATCTTCCAGAGGATACCGTTGAGATTGAATCGGCGGTACACATTGAGCCAGCATGAATGGAGAAGAGAAAAACATGAGGACTGGACTTCGAGTCATCGCATTGGCAGCGAGCTTTTTATTTGCCTTCCAATGCCAGGCGCAAACGAGCGGCACGCCCTTTCAGCGGGGAGAATTGGCAACAGTTAAGAATCACACAGGGAAAATCTGGCTGAACGTGCTCAACGAAGGTGACAGTACGTTTGATGCCAGCATTGCCCTCGCAACCTATGACCCCGGCGCAAGGCTGGATTGGCATATCCATCCAGGCGGCCAGGTGCTTCTCATCACAGAGGGTACCGGCTATTACCAGGAGAAGGGCAAACCAGTTCGGATTGTTCACAAGGGAGATGTCATTAAGTGCCTACCGGGTGTGGAGCATTGGCACGCGGCGGCTCCGAACAGCAGCTTTGCCTACATTGCCGTAACGCCGACTCAGAAGGGGAAGACAATTTGGCTGGAGCCAGTGAGCGATAAGGACTATAACAGTGCAAAATAGGACGTCTCCACGTTCATCGGGCCACCATCACAGAGGTCGCTCCCGAGGGTATGAGTTCTGGCAGTAGTCCACCTGCCGGAGGGCAACGCGGCTGAACGCGTCAGGTGCTAGGTGGTGCGAACTGGACGCGGAACAGGGCGCGGAATGGGGCGCGCAGGATACCGGAGGGCGAGATGAAGAAACGGATGAGTTGTCCGGCAGGGGACCGGGTGAAGCGGGCGGGAGCGATTCTGCTTTTTGTTGTGCTGCCGGTGTGCGGGCTGCGGGCGGAGACGATTCCGGGGCTGGGAACGGCGACGTTTCCCACCTCGACGCACTCGGCAGTGGCGCAGCAGGATTTTATGCACGGCCTGCTGCTGCTGCACCTGTTCGAGTATCCGGATGCAGCGAAGTGGTTTGTGAAAGCGGAGCAGGCGGACCCCGGATTTGCGATGGCCTACTGGGGCGAAGCCATGACGTTCAACCATCCCATCTGGAACCAGCTTGACGAGCAGGCGGGCCGGGCGGCGCTGGCGAAGTTTGCCGCGACGCCGGCGGAGCGGTCCGCGCGGATTGCAAATGCGCGGGAACGCGACTTTATGGATGCGGTGGAGATTCTCTACGGCGGCGAGGGAACGAAGCGCGAACGCGATGCGAAGTATGCCGCGGCGATGGAAAGGATGAGCCGGGCCTACCCGAAGGACGACGAGGCGCAGCTATTTTATGCGCTGGCGCTGGAGGGCGAGAGCGAAGGCGTGCGCGATGTGCCGAGGTACCTGAAGGCAGCGGCGATTGCGAAGGCGGTGTTCCTGCGAAACCCGCGGCACCCGGGCGCGGCGCACTACTGGATTCATGGAATGGATGACCCGCAGCACGCGGCGGGAGCGCTGGAAGCGGCGCGGGCGCTGTCAAAGATTGCGCCGGACGCGGCCCATGCGCAGCACATGTGCTCGCATATTTTTGTGGCGATGGGTCTGTGGGACGACGTGGTGAAGGCCAATCTTGCCGCGACGAGCGTGGTGAACCGGCATGCGGCCGAGGCCGGCAGGCCGGCGGTGCACTGCGGCCACTACAACATCTGGCTGACGTATGGCTACCTGCAGCAGGGCCGGCTGGCTGACGCGAAAAAGGTGATGACCGCCTGCCGCGTGGATGCCATGCGCGCGGCGGCTGAGCGGGCACGCGGCAAGATGGATCCGGACGCGACGGAGTTGGGTTCGGTGCTGGTGATGCGGTCGCACTACGTGATGGTGAGCCGGCGCTGGCGCGGTGAGGTGGCCGGGTGGAAAGAGGACACCGGGGGCGCGGTGATGGCCGGGCTTGACGATGCGTTTACAACCGGATTTGCCGCCGCACAGGCGGGTGATGCAGCCGGGGCGAGAGCGGCGCTGGCGACAATGGATGCGCTGCTCGCGCGGATTCCCGCGGAGTTTGACCATGCGGGCGTGCCGGCGGACGACCCCGGCCGGAGCGTGCCGGGCATCGAGAGGATGGAACTGGCGGCGGCGGTTGAGGCCGCGGAAGGGCAGATGGATAAGGCGATTGCCGGAATGGAGCAGGCGGCGGCGCAGGAGAACGGGCTGGCGTTTGCATTTGGGCCGCCCTGGCCGGAGAAACCGGCGAATGAGTTTCTGGGTGAATTGCTGCTGAAGGCAAAGCAGCCGCGGCAGGCACGTGCGGCGTTTGAGGCGGCGCTGAAGCGGGCTCCGCGCAGAACCGAGTCGCTCATGGGGCAGGCGCGGGCGGAGAGCGCGATGGGCGACAAGGCGGCCGCCGCGAAGACGTATGAAGAGCTGGTGAGGATATGGAGCCATGCAGAGCCGGGCTTTGCACCGAAGGCAGAGGCCGAGCGCGGGGCGGGCGCGGGCCGGGGCGAGTGAGGACCGAGTGGAGTGAGGGCTGGGGTCGGTTCCGGGCGGAAGGCCGGAATCCGGCGGCCTTGCAAGCGCAGCGTCAGTGACCGTAACGGGCCATGAGTTCGGCGTGAGCGAGGATGTGCTTTTGCATGGCGGCTTCAAACTGATTGACGGTGACGCCGGGAGGGAGATCGAGCCGGGTGTCGAGGGCGAGCAGGTGAAAGAAGTAGCGGTGGGTGCTGCCTCGGGGCGGGCAGGGTCCTCCGTAGCCGACGCGGCCAAAGTCGTTGCGGCCCTGGAGTGAGCCGTCGGGCAGGTGGAGACTGCCGGCGATTCCGGCGGGAAGTTCGCGCGCGGCGGGAGGCAGATTGTAGACCAGCCAATGAACCCAGGTGCCGGCGGGCGCGTCAGGATCAATGACGGTGAGGGCGAGGCTCATGGTGCCGGCGGGCGGCGTGGTCCAGGAGAGCTGGGGAGAGCGATCAGCGCCGTCGCAGGTAAATTCACGGGGGACGACGCCGTTTTGCAGGCTGGGGCTGGAGAGGTGCATGGACGCCATCTGACTGGGAGGAGCGCTTTGCGTGCGGCTATTGCGGCAGCCGGAAAGCGCCAAGGCCAATATGAGGGCCAGGCCGGCGGTATGGCGGGCGGGGCCGGAGCTGCGGTGTGGGCGTACAAGATAGACCACATTATCTGCGATAATTATTCGTCGGCTCATGTACTTGGGCACAGATTATTTGCAGTCGTGCGCGCTGAATCTGCCGGGATGAAAGGAGAGATTGGAGATGAGCTTGCTGGAACACCAGAATGAGTCCTCCGTAATCTCTCCGTCCAAGAAAATCATTTATGACTTCGGCGCCAACAACGGTAGTGATATTCCCTATTATCTGAAGAAAGCTAACCTCGTCGTTGCTGTTGAGGCAAATCCATCTCTCTGTGAAACGATGCGGGAGAGATTTTCAACCGAACTTCTTGATGGCAGGCTGCAGGTTGAAAACTGTGTTGTTGTTGGCGAAGGTCGTGCTTCGGAAGTTAACTTCTACCTTCACAAGCGGCACGATGTTTTGGGCCAGTTCCTACCACCCGATGATAGCGTAATGGATTCCTACACGAAGATCCTGCTGCCATCTCAACCGGTCATGCAGGTTCTGCGGAAGTACGGATCTCCCTATTACGTCAAGATCGACATAGAACATATATGATGAGGTGATTCTAAGGGAACTCTTTCGGCATGGTATCCGCCCACCCTTCATTTCAGCCGAGTCGAGCAGTATCCTCGTTTTTGCCTTGCTCGCGGGCATGGGTGAGTACGGTGCTTTCAAACTCGTGGAAGGTGCCACCGTCAGCAGGGACTATAGGAATCATCCAATTCTTGTGGATGGCCTTCCTGAGTTGTATTCCTTCCCTCCTCACTCGGCCGGCCCTTTCGGTGACGATATCATAGGCAACTGGTTAAATGCAGACGACTTCTTCGATCTCCTGAGGACAAAGAAGATGGGCTGGCGCGATATACACGCCACTAATCTTGTCCAGCTTGATCGCACGTCGCGCGCCGAGAGACGGCAATTTATACAACGACATTTTCTTGGCTGGTTATCGGCAAAGCTGATGCCTACGAAGCGGATCTCTGATCAATAGGCGGAAACTGGGAAGGTCCAGTGAATCAAGTCAAGCTGGACATTTTTTTGCACGACGTCTTCTTCCAATGTGACTAGATCTTTGTCAAGTGAATATTCACATGTTAGGAGCACGATCAAAGTGCTGGAGAATGCCAGCGGGCAGCGAGGGCGTGGGGCGGCGCTGGCAAGAGACGTGCATCGGAACTCCTGTTGGCGATCGCTCCAGACGCAACAGCCATAGTGTAATCGGCAGGGTTTGAGCCATGGTGCGCCGCGGCCGGAGCGGCGCCGCGGGCCGGGTTATCGGGGTGGAATAACGGGCGGAACAACGGGCCGGACAAGCTCGATGAGGTCGCGGGTAAGGGACCAGGTGTTGCCCGACATGCGCCCGACAGCATCGAGACCGGCGGGATCGACGCGAAAGCCGTCGAGCAGGTCCTGGCGGACGTGGAAGCGGAGAACCTCTCCCAGCACGATGACCCCCGCGCCCGGGGCGTGACTGGTGTAGATGGACTGGAGGAAGCGGCACTCGATGTGCGCCGGCGACTCGGCGACGCGCGGGGGACGCACGGCGACGCTGGGCAGGGGAGTGAGCCCGGCGAGCTGGAACTCGTCCACCTCGGGGCCAACCTCGGCGGCAGTGATGTTGGCGGCCGGAGCCATGTCCTGACTGACGATATTGATGACGAATTCACGGGTCTGCTCGACGTTGTGGAGGGTGTCTTTGCGGTGGCCGGCCTCGCCTCGGGAGGCGGAGCGCAGGACGGGGCAGAAGAGAACGGTGGGCGGCGCGGAGCCAACGCCGTTGAAAAAGCTGAAGGGCGCGAGGTTGACATGCCCATCCGGGCTGATGGTGGAGACCAGCGCAACGGGGCGCGGCACAATGATGCCGGTCATGAGCCGGTAGATATCTCGCGGCTCGCAGGAGCCGGGGTGGATGGTGGCGAGGGCGTGGAGCGGCGCGGCGGTCATAGGGCTAGGCTAAAACATCGAACCGGAAGCTGCCGCGTCCAACACAGACGGGCTGGGCGCCGGCGAGGGCGTAATGGTTGTGGTGCCGGGCAGGATATTGACCGGGGCGCAACCATGCCTGATGCACAATCTATGGAGGAGAACGAATCAAGTGCCGCGGATCCATTTTCACCAGCAACTGGCTGAACTGAAGGACAAGCTGCTCGCCATGGCCACGCTGGCGCAGCAGACGGTGGAGGCTGCCGTGGGCGCGTACCTGCAGCGGGAGCCGCGGCTGTGCGAGCAGGTGAAACAGTACGAGTCGGCGATCAACACGGCAGAGCGCGAGCTGGATGAGATGGCCTATGAGCTGCTGGCCAAGGAGCAGCCGATGGCCATTGATCTGCGATTTATTCTGGCGGTCATCAAGATCAACGGCGACCTGGAGCGCATCGGCGATCAGTCGATGGGCATTGCGCGCCGGACGAAGGGGATTCTGAAGGCCGAGCCGGTGGAATTGCCGGTGGACTACGTGGCCATGGGCGACTATGCCGCGCGCATGATACGGGCGGCGGTGAACTCGCTGGTGGAAGGCGACGCACGGCTGGCGGACACGGTGCGGGAGATGGATGACGAGATCGATCGCATGAACCGGCACGCACATGTGGACCTGCTGAAGATGATCCAGGAGAAGCCGGAGTATACGCAGCAGGCGATGAGCGGCCTGATGGTGGCGCGAAGCCTGGAGAGGATTGCCGATCACGCGTCGAACATCGCGACGGATGTGATTTTCTGGATACGCGGCGCGGACGTGCGGCACCAACTTAGCCTGTCGATGGACTAAGTGCTCCGCCTC
>DASSHM010000152.1:0-15954 GCA_035692885.1 Occallatibacter sp. | reverse complement strand
CTATGCCGTCACCGGCGATGACCGCCTCGCCCGCCAGGCCATCGATGCCTTCAATGACTCCCGCTCCCCCGACGGACTCACCCGCAGCCGCTATCCCAGCATGCTGCCCCAGACCATTCCGCCCTTTTCGCTGCTCTGGATCGGCATGCTCCATGACTACTGGATGTACCGGCCCGATCCCGCGCCGGTCCGCGACTCCCTGCCCGGCGCCCGCGCCGTCCTCGCATGGTTCGCTGCCTATGAACGCCCTGACGGCCTGCTCGAAAAGCTGCCCTGGTGGAGCTTCATCGACTGGGTCTCCTCAGGCACCATTCCCACCTACGACACCCACGGCGAATCCTGCATGACCACCCTCGAATATCTCGGCGCCCTGCAGAATGCCGCCGATCTTGAAAAGGGCATCGGAGATCCCGAGCTCGCCGCCCGCGATTTCGCCCGCGCCGGCCATGTCCGCTCCGGCATCTACAACAAGTGCTGGAGCCCCTCGCGCGGCCTTGTCTCCGACAACCCCGATAAAAAAGTCTTCAGCCAGCAGGCCAACATGTTGGCTGTCCTCTACGACGTAATCCCCAAAGCCGAACAGAAAGACGTCCTGCGCAAGATTCTTGCCATCGAGCCGGGCACCACGCCGGACGGCGTCATGAGCGCGTCCTACTACTTCCGCTTCTATCTCGCCCGGGCCCTCGACCACGCCGGCCTCGGCGACGACTACCTCCAGTCCCTCGGCCCATGGCGCGAGCTGCTGCCGCTGCACTTCAGCACCTGGCCTGAAACTCCTGGCGATACGCGCTCTGACTCCCATGCCTGGTCAGCCCATCCCATCTACGACCTGCTCACGCTCGTCGCCGGCATCGAACCCGCCAGCCCCGGCTTCCGCACCGTCCGCATCGCGCCTCACCTGGGCTCGCTGCCTTCAGCCGAGGCCACCTTCCCCCATCCCGACGGAATGATCAAGGTCTCTTACCGCCGCTCCGGCTCCAGCCTGGATGCCGGCATCACGCTACCCTCCGGGCTCACCGGCACCTTTGACTACCGCGGCGCGTCGTGGCCGCTCAAACCTGGCCTCAACCGCATTCAGGCTCATTAACCCAGCCCTCTCCGGCCCGGGCCGCGCTCGCTCTTCACCACCTGCGCGGCCCTTCGCATCCTCCTGATAACTGTTGCAAAAAATCGATATACCAGCCGGAAACGCTGTTTCCCGTTCCTGCTCAAACGTGTTACAACTCCATCATGGCAAGGGGAAAACGCACGATTCCCACTGGGCCCGTCAACCTCAGAATGTTGGCGGAGTATCTGGATCTATCCCAGACAACCGTATCGCTCGTCATGAATGACTCCCCTTCCGCGCGGTCCATTCCCCAGGAGACCCGGGACCGCGTTCTTGAGGCGGCGCGTCTACTCAACTATCGGCCCAACTACTTCGCGCGCTCCTTGCGCCAGAGCCGCTCCATGAGTGTCGGCGTCCTCGCTCCCGACCTCAGCGAAGGGTATTTCACCCGCGTCATGAGCGGGGTTGTGCAGGAGCTCACCAGCGCTCATTACTTCCACTTCACCGCCTGTCATGACTGGAAACGCGAACTGATCGAGCAGTATCCGCGCATGCTTGTGGAGCGCGCCGTCGATGGCTTTCTGCTGCTCAACACCCCGGCCGACCACATCAGCGTGCCCGTCCCAGTCGTGGCCATCTCGGCGCACAGCAAGGCGGATAACGTAACCAATATCGTGCTGGACCACAACCGGGCCGCCCGCCAGGCGCTCACCCACCTCTTCGGGCTCGGCCATCGCAACATCGCATTCGTTCGCGGGCCGCGCGCCATTCCTGACTCGGAATATCGTTGGGCCAGCATCGAGCAGGTCGCCGGCGAGATGGGTCTGCGCATCAACCCGGAGCTGGTTACTCGCATCGACGCGGCCGGCTGGTCCATGAAGACCGGCCATCACCCCATGGCACCTGAGATTGGCTACAAGCCCATGCAGGCGCTGCTTGAAAAGTCCCGCGACTTCACCGCCGTCTTCTGCTTCAACGACATTGCCGCGGTCGGAGCCATCCGCGCCCTCAATGACGCGGGAATCTCCGTTCCCGGCGACGTTTCCGTGGTCGGATTCGACGACATTATCTCGGCGGCCTACTTCATCCCGTCCATCACCACCGTGCGCCAGCCGCTCTTCGCCATGGGCAAGCGCGGCGCCGAAATTCTGCTCGACCGCATCGCTCACCGCGACAAGGAATATCCCGCTGAAATTGTCATGGAACCGGAGTTCGTGGTCCGCGAGTCCTCAGGCCCCGCGCGCAAGGGATAGATCCCCGTCATCGTTGGTCTGGATCGAAGTGCCGCGCTCCGCCCTCGCCTACTCCAGCATCTGCAGGTTCAGTGGCGGCTCCAGCATGCAATCCATGGTCCTCACGCTGGCCAGCGCGCGCTTCAGCGCCGACGACTTGCACGGCTCCACCGTCACCACAAACGGCAGTGCGTGCGCCGGATAACCGGGCTTCTGCACGATCGCGCGAATGTTGATCTTTTCCCGCGCCAGCGCCCCCGTGATCTCATGAACAATCCCCGGCCGGTCCATCACCAGAAAACGGATGTAGTGCGGCACCTCGAACTCCGCTCCAATCCGCGTTGGAATCGATGGAATCTCCACCCGGCGCGAGCCGTGCGCCAGCGCCAGCAGGTCGCTCACCACCGCCACGGCCGTCGGATGCCCGCCCGCGCCATGACCGCTGAACACCACATCGCCGCCGTAGCGCCCGCTCAGCACAACCATATTCTCCGTGCCGCGCGACCACGCCAGCGGCGAACGGTTATCAATCAGCATCGGCCCCACCGTGGCCGCCACCATGCCGTCCTTCTCCTCCGCGCGCGCAATCTGCCGGATGGTGCAGCCAAGATCGTGTGCATAGCTGAAGTCCACCGCTGAAACCGATGTGATGGGCTGCGGCTCAATCTCGTCCGGGTCCACCACCACCCGCAGCGCTAGCCGCATCAGAATCGCCAGCTTGGCCCGCGCGTCAAATCCGCCCACATCTTCCGTCGGGTCCGCCTCGGCATATCCCTTGGCCTGCGCCGCCGCCAGCACCGCTGCATACTCCTCGCCCTCGTCCATCCTGCTCAGGATGAAGTTGCACGTGCCGTTCAGAATCCCTTCCATGCGCGTTATGCGGTCGCCCACCAGCCCCTGCTCCAGCCCGGGAATCACCGGGATGCCGCCGGCCACCGCCGCGCCGTACTTCACGTGCCCGCCATGCGCCGCCGCCAACCGCTCCAGGTCCACGCCTTCATACGCAATCAGCTTCTTGTTCGCCGTCACCACGTTCTTGCCGGCATCCAGCGCCTGCCGTATCCAGCCGCCCGCCGGGTCAAGTCCGCCCACCAGCTCCACCACCACATCCACGTCTGAGCCCAGCACCTCGCCTGCATCCTCGGTCCACACTATCCCCGGCGGCGTCCAGTCCACCCTCTTGCGCGCCACATTGCGGTTGAAGATGTGGGTCAATTCCAGACCCGCCGGCTTCGACTCCATCAGAATGCGTGCCACCGAACTGCCCACCGTGCCAAATCCAAGCAGCCCGATGCGCATCGGCCGCACGCGCGGCCCGGGCCCCGCTTTGCCATCTGTCCTCAGCGATGCCTTCTGTTCAGACAACGTAAATTCCTCTCATCTGCAACTCACCCTGCGCGATAAGTTGATGATACCTGAACCCCTTATCGGCCGCCCGCCCCACGCGGCGAAATCAAGCTGGTGTAGCATGAAAGACAAGATGCGGCGGCCGCTTTCCATCGTTCTCATCCTGTGCTTTATCCTCGGCCCCCTCTCGGCTACGCTCCAGGCTGACAACGACTCGCGGCTCCCGGTATGCTGCCGGCGCGGCGGCGCTCACCATTGCTCTATGAATCGCGCCATGCGCGCACTCCTGGAGCGGGCAAGCTCCAGCACCACTCCCGCGTTCGCCGACTCGCCCCGTTGCCCCTTCTTCCCGGGGCACGTGAACGCCACCGTCGTGCCCTTCCACGCCCTGGCCCGCTCCCGGGCTCAAGTTGCCGCGCCCGCTCTCCATATCTGCGCTTTACCGGCTTTCGCATCCTTGCGGATCCTCGCTCGTGCGCGCGATCACAACACCCGCGGACCTCCCCTCGCTCCCATCGCCTGATTCGCCGCGCCTGATTCCCATCTTCCATTGCAGGAGATGCTCTCACTTACGTCTCCATTTTCCGGCGTGGCCGCACCATCACCATGCGCGCCCGGCGGCGCACAGCTTGCATCCTGCATGCCGCTTTGGCCACGCGACGGTTTTGCCGGTCGTCATTCGAGGATTATCCATGCGTTCTCATTCTCTATTTTCCCTGGTACTCTCGTTCGCTTTGCTCTCCGTTTCAGCCTGGGCCACCGTCTTTGCCACTGTCAGCGGCATCGTTCATGACCCTGAACACCGCCCCATTGCCGGAGCTGCGATTACGCTCAAGTCCGACGGCTCTGACTTCGTTCTCCACGCCATCACCAACCAACGTGGCCAGTTCGATTTCTCCCACGTTCCTCTGGGCATCTACACGCTTCGTGCGCAGGCCACGGGCTTCGACGCCTCCTCACAGCCGCTCAGTGTTGCTTCGGGCACCAACCCCGTCGTGCACATTCCCCTCGCTCTCGCCGCCGCCTCGCAAACCATCATTGTGCAGGCCGATGCTGGCTCGGTCGCGTCCGACTCTGTTACGCCCACCACGCTCATCTCACGCAGCCAGATTGAACAGACCCCCGGAGCAGAACGCTCCACCAGCCTGGCCATGATTACTGACTACGTTCCCGGCTCCTACATGACCCACAACATGCTGCATCTGCGCGGCGGCCACCAGACCAGTTGGCTCATCGACGGCGTCTCCATGCCCAACACCAAGATTGGAGCCAATGTCGGCCCCCAGATCGATCCCCGGGACATCGACCAGCTTGAAGTCCAGCGCGGAAGCTACGCCTCCGATGTCGGTGACCGCACCTACGGCGTCTTCAATGTCCTGCCCCGCAACGGCTTTGAGCGCAACCGCCAGGCCGCGTTGCTGCTCTCCGCCGGCAACCTCCACACCGGCGAGGTGCAGTTCTCCCTCGGCGACCACACACAGCGCACCGCCTGGTACGCCAGTCTCTCCGGTTCACGGTCAAACTACGGGCTTGAGACGCCGGTTCCGCCCATCCACCATGACGCCACCAATTCGTACAGCGCCTTCGCGTCGCTGATTCGGAACCAGTCTCCCGACGATCAGCTCCGGCTCGACGCACAGTATCGCCAGGATTTCTTCCAGGTTCCCTATGACCCCAACCTCATTGACTGGGAGCAGTCTTCCGATTACTACCAGTCCGCCGGTCTGCGCGATGGGCAAACCGAGCGCGACTCCTTCGTCATCGCCAACTGGGTCCACACCATCTCACCCGCTGCCCTGTTTGAGGTTGCGCCCTTCTACCACTTCAACCAGTCCAACTATGATTCACCCGCCTCCGACTACCCCGTCGCCACCACCTGGCATCAGACCTCCAATTACCTCGGCGTCCAAGCCGATGTCCGCGCCGATCTCGGTCCCAACAACCTCTCCGCGGGCCTCTACTCCTTCTTCCAGGCCGAGGATGACCTCTTCGCGCTCGTCATCAACGATCAGAGCTACTCCGCCAACTCTGTTCCCACCACCACATCAGCCGCCACGGCAGGCCTCATCGAGTTCCACTTTTCTGATCACCTCCATGTCAACCGCTACATCACCCTGCTCGGCGGCATGCGCATCTCCAACTACCACGCCGGATTCATTGAGAACGCCGGCTATCCCCGCATCGGCGCCACCCTGCTCATTCCCAGGCTCAACTGGGTCCTGCGCGGCTTCTATGGCCGCTTCTTCCAACCCGCTCCGGTTCAAACCGTCTCCAGCACCCTCCTCAACTACATCACCAGCCAGCCCGGCCAGAACGCCTTCGTCCCCCTGCCATCAGAGCGCGACGAGGAGCACCAGTTCGGCATTCAGATTCCCATCCGGGGCTGGTCGGTTGACATCGATACCTTCCGCACCCGCGTCAATAACTTCCTCGATCACGCCGATGCCGGCGAATCCAACATCTACTTTCCCATCGCGGTTGACGGCGCCCTCGTCCGCGCCTGGGAGCTGGCCGTCCGCTCGCCTCGCGTGGCCCGCCTCGGCCGGTTTCATCTCGCATACTCAAACCAGGTTGCCCAGCAGCGCGGCAACGTCACCGGCGGCTTCACCTGCGGCGACCCAGGCAACTCCGAGTGCGACCTGGGCCCGGCCTACCGTCCCGTCGACCACGACCAGCGCAATACCCTCAACACCGGCTTCACCGCCAACCTGCCACGGCACGCATGGTTCTCCACCAACGTCTACTATGGCTCCGGCTTCACCAACGGCCTCGCCGGCTCAGGCATCGGACCCTACCAGGGCCCCTATCTCCCCGTCCACACCACCTTCGACGTATCCGCGGGCCGTGCCTTCGGCGAAAGCTGGACCGCCTCCGCCTCTATCCTCAATGTCACCAACCACCGCGCCCTCATGGACAACTCCATCACCATTGGCGGCTTCCACTTCAATGACCCTCGCATCATCACCACCACGCTGCGCTACCGCTTCCATTTTTAGCGGCAATCCCGGCTGGTGGCCCTGATTCCAATGATCCTTCCAAACCCCACTGAGGATGCCACGGTCCTTGCCGATTGGGACCGTAAATGGCGCGAGGGGGATCGTTGACTACGGATCGGCGGGAATTTTTACCAGTGGCGACGCGCTGGAGAGCGCGCGTAAACTGGACAGGATTCTTGAACACGGCCATCTCCGGATTCAACGGGCCACAGGTGGCAGGAAACAATTTGAAAACGCAATACAAGCCTGCGGCGGTTGCGGAGAGACTTCGGTTGATGTTTCACGGCGCTTGCAAAGCATGAAATGGATGTCGGAGTGGCTGATTCCCCGCGCGTGGTTAGGTCATCGATTGCCCTCGACTCTCCCCTGCCGCAAGCCAGGCTTCACCGGAACAGCCCGGAACCGGAAGAGGAGTCTCTTTGAATAGAGCGTTCACTCCTGCCCAACGCGTATTCCGGCTTCCAACCACCACGTTCGCGAGGAAGACACTCACTGTCCTGTTCACCGTGCTGGTCGGAGTAAGCGCATCGTTTTCTGTGAATTTGGTTGGAACGCTCTTCATCACAGAGATCATCATCCTCATGGCTGCACCTTTTCTGATTCTCTTCTCCAGAAGAAAGCTCTGGAGGAGTGGCCTTCCGACAATCTTCTTGTTACTTGGACTTTGGCTGCTCGGACAGGTGTTGACAGACATCTACCGCGAGACTGCACGGCATGACTGGATGCGTGGACAGGCAAACATCGCTGTTTTCGGAGTAGAGATTGCATTCTTGGTAATCTGGATCGGAGGAAGCGAACGCCTCCAGATGTTGTTTATCGGGAGCTACGCTCTGGGGTCACTTCTGGCGGTGCGGTTGCAGCCTTCTCCCTCTTCATCTGGAGATGACTGGAAATTCGGGTATTCAACCGGCGCGATTCTTCTCGTCGTCCTGATCAGCTGCTATTTCTACCAGAGACGCCGGTACGTAATCGTCGGCATCCTTTTGGGCGGCCTGCTGGTGCTCAACCTATTTGAGAATTTCCGCTCGCCAGTGTTGTTTCTTCTCATCATCATGGCATTATTGCTGCCCATAATCCCTGAGCGAATTGGCCGGCTGACCATCTTACGAGCGCCTGATACGGCCAAGGGAGTTATCGTCAAGGCGGCGATAGCACTGGTCGCAGCGTGGGGTGCGTTGCATTTGGTCCATCTTGTGACGGCAGCCGGGCTTCTCGGCGAAGCGGCAACATCGAAAAATCAAGTTGAATCGCAAGCCCCTGTTGGAATCCTTTTTGGGGGCAGGCCGGAGATTTTCGTCTCCTGCCAGGCTGTCATGCACAGCCCACTTCTTGGATATGGTTCCTGGGCGAAGGACCTGACATATGTCGAGATGCTGTACGACATTAGCAGGGAGTGGGGATTGCCGGTCTCGCTTGATTATGCCGAAGAATATGGCCTCGGACTCATACCGACGCACTCGTACCTTATGGGTGCATGGGTGTGGGCAGGGATACTCGGTGCCGTGTTTTGGGCCTATATCTTCATCCTGGCGGCACGCGCCACATTTCGGTTGGTACTATATCGTCCCCCGCTTGCGCCGGTGTATGGTTGGTTCCTGATTAGCTTGATGTGGAATATCCTCTTTTCGCCATTCGGGAGCTCAAGCAGGATGACGGTCGCCTTATCCATCGTGATTATCCTATACTTGCACGACTACGAGCCCGTGGGCCATCCATCCAGACCAGATGAGAGTTTCTTTCCGACACGAGGTTGGGTTCGTCACCGTGTAGGGCGGGTGGCCCGTGTGCCACAATGATCGTATTTCCACAAACATGGTTGCCCAGGTTCGGAGTCCCGACGGTCAGGTCTTCGTCCGTGCGGTGGAGGAGCCTCGCCTTGGGTTACCCGGGATACTCCGGACCCTGGCCGGGAGCTGGCCAGCCTGCCCGCCCCTTTTGCGTAGAATTACCCCGCCTTCGTGCACAATAGCTTCAGGTCGAACCTCGTGGAGGCGTTTCGCACCCTCGGGGTGGTGGTGCCCGGGGTTCCCACGGACAATCGGGGTCCCCGGCAAGCGGCCTTTCCTTGCTGTGGTGTGGACGGGTCTTCGTCCGTGGGGCTGACACCCCCTCCCCCCTGAAACATTTGCGGTTTTCCACAGGCGTTTTGCAGATAATTTCCCGGTTTTATGATCCGGCGCGGGCACTCCTTATTCCGCGTGCTCACTCGCATCGAGCGTCGCCGCGCAAACTGTCCGTCTGCTGATGGCCTTCACATCCACCTTGCGTACTTCGCTGTTCAGCGCTCTCCCGTTGAAAAGTTCTCATGCGGAATCAGCTATGCTGTTGCTACCCCCGGAGGTCTCGCATGCTTGCCCCCACGCTGTCGCCGCCCTCGACTCCTTCGCCGCCGCAGGCCATTGCGGATGCCCTCGATCACATCGCTCCCCTGCAGGGACTGCCCATTGAGGATCGCCTCTGGCTTGCCCGCCACGGCGACGAAGTGGTCGCCGAGGCCGGTCAGATTCTCTTTGACGAGGGCACCCCGGCTGAGCAGATGTTCCTCATTCTCAAGGGCGAAATCCACGTGCGCCGCCAGCGCAGCGGCCCCATGGCGCTGTTCATCGGCCGCGCCGGGCAGATGACCGGCCTGCTGCCCTTTTCGCGCATGAAGTCCTACGGCGGCCAGGGACTCGCAATCTCGCCCGTCTGGGGACTTCTCATCCACAAGTCCCTCTTCCCGCAGATGCTGGCCGCCATCCCATCCATGTCTCAGCGGGTGGTCTCCACGCTGCTCGACCGCGTGCGCGAGATCACCCGCATGGAGCAGCAGGCGGAAAAACTCAGCGCTCTGGGCAAGCTCGCAGGCAACCTTGCCCACGAGCTCAACAACCCCGCCTCGGCCGCCCAGCGCGCTGCCTCCAACCTCATCCGCGAACTCCGCGAGAACCGCGACAACCGTTTCCGCTTCGTCAGCCTTTCCCTCAGCCCCCAGCAGATGCAGAATCTGCAGGAATGGGAGCAGCGGGTCCTGAGCCGGGCGGAGTTGCTTCAGGAATCCAATGCGGCTTCCCTCATCACTCGCGAAGAGGCCATGCGCAAGTGGCTCGCCAGCCTTCCCTGCGAGGGCTCATGGGACGTTGCCGCGCAGCTCGCCGAGCAGGGCGTCTCCGTGGACGATCTCGAAACCCTCAGCATGGTTCTCACGCCCAGCTCCGTCTGCGTGGCCATGCAGTACTTCGCCCGCTACCTGCGCTCCACGCGCGCCGTCGATACCCTGCTCAACTCCACCGCGCGCATCTTCGACCTCATCAGCGCCATCAAAGCCTACTCCTACATGGATCGCGCGCCCATTCTTGAGATTGACGTGCCCGCCGGCCTTGATGCCACGGTTCAGATGCTCCAGTCGCGCCTCGGCCACGTCGCGGTCGAGCGTGACTACGAACCAAACCTGCCCCACATCAGCGCTTATGGCAGCGAACTCAACCAGGTATGGACCGCGCTCATTGAGAATGCCCTCGACGCGCTCGGCGCCGAGGGAACGCTTCGCCTTGCCTGCCGCATTGAGGGAGAGATGCTGCTGGTAGAAATCTGGGACACCGGCCCCGGCATACCGCCCGAGCTGCAGGACCGCATCTTCGAGCCCTTCTTTACCACCAAGGCTCCGGGCCAGGGGCTCGGCCTCGGGCTCGACAACGCCATGCGCATCGTCCGCAAGCACCGCGGCCACCTCAGCGTCCGCTCTGAGCCCGGCTCAACCTGCTTCCGCGTACACCTGCCGCTCTTTCAGTTGCAGGCATACTGAGGGCGCGGTTTTTTTGAGAAGCTTCCACCGCTTCCACCAGTCTCTCAGGGGGAACACCGATGACCAATGCGACTCAATCTTCCGCCAGCCGCGCAATGACACTGTCGCCCATGCTCTCGGTACAGAATGGCGCCCGGGCTGCCGAATTTTATAAATCCGCGTTCGGCGCATCCGAACTCTTCCGCATCCAGGCTGACGACGGCGCGGTGGTGGCGCAGCTTGCTCTCGGCGAGTCCAATTTCTGGCTCGCCGACGAGTCACCCGAGAACTTGAACTTCAGCCCTGATTCCCTTGGCGGCAGCACTGCGCGCATGGTGCTGGTGGATAACAACCCGGATGCGCTGTTTGCCCGCGCCGTTGCCGCCGGAGCCAGGGTGGTTCAGCCAATGGAAGATCAGCCCTACGCGGCTGGCATCTGGGGCGTGTAGTCGATCCGTTCGGTCACCACTGGGAGATTTGTAAGCCTTTGTAGCCAGCCTCTTATATGATTGCTCATCCTCCGAGCCGGGATGATGGCAGCACGCCGGTGAGCCGCCAGCCAAAAAAGACAGGAATCGGTCATGCGCGGTTCTGACCTCGCTGACCAAACAGGAGAATTGCGCAGGGATCTATTCTTCTACTTCCACCCCTCGCCAGAAGGCCACAAAGCCCTTCAGCTTGCGGGCGACAGGCTTGGGATCCGGGTAGTACCAGGCTGCGTCCGGGTTGTCCTGCCCGTCAATGACCAGGCTCATATAGCGCGCCAGGCCCTTGGCCGGATCGGTGGAAGTTGTGCTGCTGGGCCGGAAATACTCCCGCTTCAGGCTGGTCTCAGGGAAATAGACGGCCCCATCAAACCATTTGGTGTCATCACTTTCAGCAATCACTTTGCCGTTCCAGATAGCTCTCGCCATGGGTCATTCCGGTGGTTGATTGTGCCGCCACCTCCCGCCGAGGCGCACTGCCGCCCGCGGGAGGTTGACGGATACGACACTACCAGAGATTGCCCGGCATGGCGAGTCCGATTCTGGACCAGCCCTGCAACCGGCCTACTTGGCCGCTGCGATTGAGTCGATGTGAACGGACTTTGTCGACTCATTCAACGTGGCGGTCACGCTCACATGGTCGCCATAGAAGTTCTTCACCGCGTCGGGATTGTCAATGCTCCATACCGCCTTTTTGGATGCATCGACGAACACCGGCTTCATGCCGTCGTTGATACACTTCTTCACGCATGCAGCACCCGATCCGGCGTGCTTGGCTCCGCACATCGAGTCGGAGATCCAGCCATCGACCTTGGTGGCGTCGGCTGCGCTCGCCAGGATCGCGGCCGACGAGAGCATCAGAATCAGTACAGCTACGAATCTCTTCACGTTAACCTCCGGGGACTTGGACTCACGATTGAATCCATGATGCGCCACCGGGCGCTGGTTGCACAAGCGGCGGCGGCATAATTTTTGCTCAATCAACGCTATCATCTGGAATTATTGATTGCCCTGCAAGCTCTTACGGCGTGCTTCCACGCTCCGCAGCCCGACCTCGTAGCGCGCTGAGGCAGCCGCAAAACGGCTTACGAGCTCTGATGTCTTCGCCAGGAAGTTTGGCTGCTGTTCGCGGACTTTCTCCAGAAGATGGGCAAACTTGGCCAGCAGAAAGAATCCCTCGCCGTTGCAGTCGATAAACAGCTCCGCCGAGACGGCGCCATGCAGCACCATCGCCGCCGCCATCTCCCAGTAGGTGACCACCTGACGATACCAGGCGTTGTGCGGATCGCGCGGGTTTGCGGCGACGGCGAAAAACTCCTCCGCGGTGGCCGGCCAGAACTCGCCAAGAACCCAGGCACGGGCCTGCCGCATCACGGCTTCCCCGCGCAGCTCATAGAGTTTCAGAATGATCTCGGCGTCCGCCGGGGTCGCAAGCATCCGTTCCATTGCAGCATCTCCGCTGTCCATACTAACTGAATCCGAGTGGGCAGCCCGCCCGGGATGGTGACCCATCATGCCGGCTGCAGTTCCTTCTTCGCCGGTGCATTCTCCGCCACTGGTCCGTGCGTCTCTGCCGTGGGCGGCGGCGGAGCATCGCCGATCCTCTTGGAATACGTGCACACCACCTCGCCCTCCTGCCGGGCCGGCGCGGCCTTGGCTCTCTTCTTCTTCGCCGCGCCCTCCTCCTCGCCCCTCTTCCTGTTCGGGCATTCAAGGTAGATGCCGCCGCGCAGCGTCTTCTCCACCAGATAGGGGCTGCCGCACTGCGGACACTTCCTGGCAACGGGCTTGTAGTTCGACGTAAAGTCGCACTTGGGATAATTTGTGCAGCCCCAGAAGACATTCCCGCGCCGCGCCTTGCGCTCGGCAATGTCGCCCTCTCCGCACTTGGGGCACTTCATGCCTTCAATCAGATTCTGCTTCACATACTTGCACTTGGGATAGCCGGAGCAGGAGACGAACTCGCCATAGGCTCCCTGCCGCAGCACCAGCGGCTTACCGCACACAGGGCAGTCCTCGCCCGTCGGCTGCGGAGGCTTCTGCTGCTGCTTCTGGCTCAGCTTGCGAATCGTCTTGCACGGCGGGTCCTCGTTGTATCCCGGGCAGCTCATAAACGGGCCCCAGGGACCGCGCCGTAGCACCATGACGCGACCGCAGTTCTCGCAGTACTCCTCGGTATCGCCCGCCTCCTGCGCCTCGGGGGTGTTCAAGTCCGGCTTGGCTTCAATGTTTTCCTTGGTGAATGTGCAGCTCGTGGGGTCCTTCTTGTTGTAGGCCGAGCAGGAGTAAAAGCTGCCGAATTTGCCCCACTTCAGCACCAGGGGCGAACCGCACACCTCGCACTTCTCATCGGTCATCTTCTCCATCCGCTTGATGTCTTCCATGTTCTTGCCGGCATCCTTGAGTTCCTCCTCAAAGTAGCCATAGAAGCCATTCAGCAGATCGGTCCATTTTTCCTTGCCTTCCTCGATGTCATCCAGCTCCTCTTCCAGCCGGGCCGTGTACTTGGTGTCAAAAATGTAGGGAAAGTTCTTCACCAGCAGCTCACACACCACAACGCCAATCTCAGTGGGATAGAAGCGCCCGCGCGAGCCGCCGTGCTTCACCACGTACTCGCGATCCTGAATGGTATTGATGATGGAGGCATAGGTTGACGGGCGGCCAATGCCCCGCTCCTCCAGCTCCTTCACCAGCGATGCCTCGTTGTAGCGCGGCGGCGGATCGGTGAAGTGCTGCTCGGGGTCGAGCTTTTCCATCTCCAGAGCCTTCACGCTGGCCAGATCCGGCAGCATGTTGCCAAGTTCGTCGTCATCCTCGGTCTTCTTTTCGCCGGACATCTCATAGACCTTCAAAAAGCCGTCGAAGCGAAGCACCGACCCGCTGACCCTGAAGTCGTAGGTCCTGCCCGTCTTGGCAGAGATCGCGGCAATCTTGGCCGTGGTCACGTCGTAGATGGCAGGCGTCATCTGCGACGCCACAAAGCGCCGCCAGATGAGCGTGTAGAGCTTCAGTTGTTCATCGCTCAGATAACGCGTCATCAGCTCCGGCGTGCGCGAGGCGTCGGTGGGACGAATCGCCTCGTGGGCATCCTGCGCCGCCTTCTTGCCCTTGAACTCATTCGGCGTCTCAGGAAGATACTGCGGTCCCAGGTTCGTGCTGATCCACTCCCGCGCGCTGATCTTGGCCTCGGGCGCGACGCGCGGCGAGTCGGTACGCATGTACGTAATCAGGCCCACCGTGCCCTCGTCGCCGATGTCGACACCTTCATAAAGCCGCTGCGCCACGCCCATGGTGCGCCGCACGTTAAAGCCCAGCTTGTTGGCGGCGTCGCGCTGCAACTGGCTGGTGATGAACGGCGAAAGCGGCCGGCGCTGCTGCTCGCGCGACTGCACCGAGACCAGCGACCAGGACGCCTTCCCGAGCGCTTCAGTTACCTCGTCCATCGCGGCCTTGCCGGGCAGCGCGTTGTTCAGGAACTGCGGCTTGCCATCCTTGTCCTGGCCGTTGGGGACGCGCACCGGTTCGCCGTCGATGCCCACAAAGCGCGCCTTGAAGCTCCGGTCTTTTTGGTGCTCGGGATGCAGCAACGCGTCAAGAGTCCAATACTCAACCGGGCTGAAGGAGCGAATCTCACGCTCCCGTTCCACAATAAGGCGCAGGGCAACCGTCTGCACACGGCCGGCGGAGAGCCCGCGGCGCACCTTGTCCCAAAGCAGCGGAGAAATCTGATAACCCACCAGCCGGTCCAGCACGCGGCGTGTCTGTTGCGCGTCCACCAGATCCTGGTCCACGTCGCGGGCATGCTCAAAGGCATCCTGCACGGCCTTCTTGGTAATTTCGTTGAAGGTCACGCGGCGAATCTTCCTGCGTTCCTGCGCGTTGATGCCCAGCGTCAGGGCAAGATGATAGGCGATGGCCTCGCCCTCGCGGTCGGGGTCGGGCGCAAGGTAGATGTGATCTGCCTTGGCCGCGGCCTTCTTCAACTGCTCCACAACCTTTTCCTTGCCCGGGGACACAACCAGCGTCGGCTCAAACGTCCGCTTCTCCAGTTCCACGCCAATGTCGTTCTTGGGCAGGTCCATGATGTGCCCCACTGAGGCGCGCACCTCGTACCCCTTGCCCAGATACTTCTCGATCGTCTTTGCCTTCGCAGGCGACTCCACGATCACCAGTGATTTGCTCATTGCCATCCTTAAATACCAAGACAACTCTACAACGCCCGGCCTGTCTCGCCCGGGCGCGGTTTCATCCCTTTCAGGTGAGCCGTTCGAGTGCTCCGGCTGCTTGCAGGGGTCCATGGCCTCAAAAAATCCTGCCACGAAAGTTGGAAACTACCACGGAACACGGCTTCGTTTCCACCCATGCGAGGATTTCTCTTCGCCCAGCCCGTTCCGGGCGGCAGACGCCGCGCCCCAACCGGTCGTGCCTGTTTCACGCCATGCCCGCACGGATGTTCAGACGCCGCACGCAGCGAATTCTAAAGCGTCCGCACGTAATTTTTTCCGGGCATCTGGCGGATGCGGCCCGTCATCTCCAGCTCAAACAATGCCGTAAACACCTCTGAAGACGTCAGTTGCGCTTCGAGCAGCCCAAGAATCTCATCAATCTGAAGAGCTTCGTCGCTGCGCAGCACCTCAAGCACCATGGCTTCCTCGGGCCTCAGAACGGGATCAGGCAGAAGAGATGCGGCAGCCTCGGGTTTGGATTCAGGCTGAGATTCCGATTCCAGCTCCAGACGAACCTGCGAAGGCAGGTCCTCCCAGACATCTTCCCACGTGGCCACCAGCTTGGCGCCCTGCTTGATTAACGTGTTGGGCGTCCACGAGTTCTTGCTGGTCACGTTGCCGGGAACGGCGAAAAGATCGCGATTCTGCTCCTCCGCGCAGCGTGCAGTCACGCGGGTGCCGGAGTTCTCGCCCGCCTCCACCACCAGCACGGCCACGCTGAGGCCGCTGAGGATGCGGTTGCGGCGCGGGAAGTTCTGCGGCGCGGGAAAGGTGCCCAGCGGCACCTCGCTCACAATCACTCCGCCGGTGGCCAGAATCTCCTCGGCAAGTTTCTTGTTTTCCTTGGGATAGATCAC
>DASSHM010000151.1:0-4271 GCA_035692885.1 Occallatibacter sp. | reverse complement strand
TCCGCCCGTGAACCGGCAGCCGGCAAAGCTCGCTCATATTCGGCCTTACCGCACCTAGCGCAGAACGTTCTCCGCATTCTCTCCGGTCTGTCCGATCAGGGCGTACTTGCCCACCTTGTAGCCGAGGTCGCTGCGCGACAGGCCGAGTTGCCGCGCGGCAGCCGCCTGCACGCCGTGCGCATCGTCCAGCGCCCGCACAATCAGTGCCCGCTCCAGCTTTGCCAGCGTATCGCGCAGATCCAGTTCCAGGGGCAATGCTTCGGCCAGCGCTTCCACCGTTACCTCCCTGGCGCTCACGTGCACCGCAGGCATCGCCGGTTGCAGCATAAAGTCTTCAGGTTGCAATTCCGCGCCCTGCCCCAGAATCAACGCGCGCTCGAGAAGATTCCGCAGTTCGCGCACATTTCCAGGAAACACGTAGTTCTGAAGCTTCCTGAGCGCTGCCGAGCTTAACGATCTGCGTGGAACCTTCATCTCATCGGCAATCCGCACGCACATCACGCGGCATAGCTCTTCGATATCCTCGTTTCTCTCACGCAGCGGCGCAAGGTGAATTGGCACCACCGCCAGCCGGTAGTAGAGGTCCTCGCGAAAATTGCCGATTCGCACCCTCTCCATGAGATTGCGATGTGTCGCCGCCAGCACGCGCACGTCCACGCGCCTTGTCTGGGTTGAGCCAACGCGTTGCAGCTCCCCGTCGGCCATCACCCGCAGCAGCTTGGCCTGCGCCGCGGCCGACATCTCGCCCACCTCATCCAGAAACAACGTGCCCTGATGCGCAGCCTCAAACAGCCCCGCCCGCGCCCTGTCAGCGCCCGTGAATGCGCCCCGTTCGTGCCCGAACAGCTCGCTCTCCAGCAGCGTCTCGGTAACAGCCGCGCAGTTGATGGCGATAAATGGCCTGTCAGAGCGCAGACTGTTCCTGTGGATCGCGCGCGCCACAAGCTCCTTGCCGGTGCCGGTCTCGCCTGTGATCAGGACGGTCGTATTCGTCGCCGCCACACGGCTGATAAAATCACGCACCGCACGAATCTGCGAGCTGCTACCCAGAATGTCTTCTGCGCCCTCCAGCTTGCGCACCGTGGTCTTCAGTACCGCATTTTCCCGCATGAGCGCCGTACGCTCAGCAGCGCGCCGAATGGCGGCACTTACCACGTCAGGCACAAATGGCTTGGTCAAAAAGTCGAACGCGCCCTGCCGCATGCTTTCGACAGCCAGCTCCAGTGTGCCCACCGCGGTAAGAAAGATGACCGAAATGGTCGGGTCGTCCTCCCGCGCCGCGCGCAGAACGTCCAGCCCGCTGCCATCCGGCATCTTCTGGTCGGTCAGAATGACGTCAAAATCCTCCTGCTTCAGCAGATTCATGGCCTCCGCCACGCCCGCTGCCTCCACCGTTACATGCGCGTCCCTGTGCAGATTCACTGCGAGAATCCGCCTCATCCCTGATTCGTCATCAACAATCAGCACTTTGGCCATATTTCTGCTCCTGGGGCTCCCCCTGTGCGGCATGTGCGGTCAGCATCATTGAAAATGCCACCAGTCCGTCGCGATTCGTGCTCAGCCAGACATCGCCACCGTGCGCAACCGCCACACTCTTTGCAATCGCGAGTCCAAGTCCGGTTCCCGATGCCTTGGTCGTAAAGAATGGTTCAAAAATCCGTGCCACAGCTGCCTCCTCAATCCGCGTGCCGGTATTTTCGATCTCAATTAAAATCCGGTTGTCCTCGGCATGGGCTTTCAATTCAATCCTGCCCGACGCCGGCGTCGCATCAACGGCATTCAGGCAGAGATTCAACAGCGCGCCCTCCACCTGCGATGCATCCACTTCAGCCATGAGCGCATCGGTCAGGGCGCACTCCACCTTGATGGAGCGTTCAACAGCGCGCAGCCTCGTCACGTCCGTCACATGCCGCAGGATGTCGCCAATCTCCACTTCTGCCTGCCGCGGCTTTGATGGTCGCGCATAGGTCAGGAAATCTTCGGTCAGCTTCTCCAGCCTCTTGGCCTCTCGCGCCGCGATGGCTAACATCTCCTCGCGCTCCCTCGCGTCCGCCGCCGGGTGGTTGGCCGTCGCCATTGAGCTGGCGATCATCGCCACCGGGTTGCGAATCTCATGCGCAACTCCGCTGGCAAACCTGCCCACCAGTGCCAGTTTCTCCTTCTCAAACAGTCTTTCGCGGGTAGCCGCCAGTTCCTCCAGATTTTCAAACAGCTTCATCTGCCTTTGCCTTAACTGCTGCACCAGGTACCACACAAGCAGCCCCATCAGCCAGAAGATGACGCAGATCATGCCTGCTTCGAGATATTCCGCGGGTACCGCCGGCGGATACAGCACAAAGTAGTGATGAATCCAGGCGAAGATCATCGCTGACGCGGCACTGATCGTCAGTACGGTCGGTATCAGGCTGAAATGGTAGGCACATTGCAGGATTGGAATGGCGAGCAAGACAATATACGGCGTATCCTCACGTTTGCTCACGAATGCCAGCAGCCCGGTCAGCAGAAAGAAACCGCCGACGGTCAAGGCGCTCACCATCTGCGCCGTCCGCTGGGAAACACCTTCCCGCCTGCTCTGCAACCAGATGGCCTCAGCCACCTTGGCAAAGAATCCCACCCCCAGCAGCAGAATGACCGGTCGGGAGGGCTCACCCAGCAGCGGCGCATAGTAAGTATGCAGCACCAGCAATGCCGCAATGACAGACAGGGTCAGCAGAGAGAAGGCCGTCAGATGCCTCCGGTATGCCTGAGCCTCAATATGTTCAAACACCGGCGTTTTGTAGTTCACACGCGCACCGGCCTGGATATCCGCCTCCTTCGGCTCCCACACCTTTTCCCGCAGTTCATCAGCCGAGCTCATCCAAATGTCCCCCGTCGGTACGTTCGGTATAGTTCAAGCAGGCTGTCTTAACCTGCGTATGAACCAACTTGCCGGGCTGCCGGACATGTACACCAGACTCATGTACCAACCGCGCATCGGCATGGGTGGCATTCACCGTGAAACGGCCGCCCACAGTGTACAACGCAAGAAATATCAGCGGCATATGGCGCGTCCTCAGCACAGGATCCCTCCGCTGAACAATCCTTCAATGAATCACGACCAGGTACATCGAGCTCCAATCCGGCCATGACGGCTGTTGCAGCTTAGCTTCACCCTCGGGCATCACGCCTGCCTGGCAGCATCAGATCCGGCATCCATCTCTGGAATTGGTAGCATTTCACTCGCCATTTTGCCTGTTCTTGCGTTGCTTGATTTAGCCGTACCGCTGCGGTCCCAGGCCTCGGGCCTCCTCATCGTCAAAGCATTTTGACAGAATGGTACAAAAATTCCCACGTGAGTCCAATTTTTTTAGGGTTCGGCGACGCTCCTCGCATTCACCTGAAATCGGCCAGATTGATCGCCATCCGCGCCGGCCGTGACTCGGAGTCCTATCTCTATACATGACAATAAGCTGGATCACACTGAGACATGGAGGTGACAGTTCCCACCAGTACTCGGCCTTGCCATCAGGCCCATCGCGGATCAAACCCAATTGGCCCCTTGATTGCTAAAAGTACGTGTCCACCTCCACGGGTCAAGCCGAAAAGGTGACTTCTGAATACGAACCACGAGGGCTGTGACCGATGCTTCAATTGCGGAACCCAACCCGGCGTTATTCACACCGCTTCGCCATCGCCGGGAGAGAGTGCGAGTGGAACTTCGTCGATCAGGATACCGCTCAGTTCCATCTATCTGCTCTATGCCGGGGCAAAGTTATTGGCTGGTAACTGGAGCCCGGCATATGCCGGGTCAGCATCTGAGCGTGAAGAGGATTCACGCTGCCTGCGAAAAGGAGATTGCAATGCGCTGTGCAAACCCTTGCTGCCACAATAGAGCCTTGAACCTGGAAGGCGGAATTCTCTACCTGCTCGAGTTGGAGGTTCCGCCAAATGATCGCGTTCTTTTTAGCGACGGAGGATTTCCTGTCTGCTCCGTCCCATCGAAGTTTTTCTGGCTCTGCCCACGGTGCTCGGACCTGATGGTCGTTAAACGCTGGACTCCCGCGGGAGTCATTTTCGAACCAACCGACCGCGTTGCGGCCGTCAGCGCCGGCGTTCCACCGGCTCGTCAACTGCCTGCACGAGCCACGCCCGCGCGAGCTGACCGGGAGTTTGCGCTCCAGAAGTCCGCCTGAAGATGCGTGAAGCCGCATCGGCTTCGCAACGTTCCCTCCCCCAAACCCCCGCGAGCCCACTTGCTCCGCACCGCGCCATCATCACTGCTGCAGCAGCAT
>DASSHM010000150.1:0-11559 GCA_035692885.1 Occallatibacter sp. | reverse complement strand
TTGTCCTTGCCAAAGCTGAACATGCCCAGGCCGGGAATCAGCACTACGGTGGGGTTGGGATCCCGCAGGGCAGGGGAGTCCGGCTTGGCGAATGACTGATAGTAGGCGCGGTATTGTTCGCGGTACTCCGCAAGCGAGGCTTCAATTTGCTTCTTCAGCTCTCCCATTCCGGCGGCTGCAGCCCAAGGCACAAACAGCGGGCGGATTTTGGTACGGATGAAGTGATCAGGACAGCTGGTTCCAAGGAAGGCTAGCTCCTTGGCATGTACAGAGTTTACAAACTGGAGCACATCCGGCGCATCCGTAAAGCTCGAGATCCAGCGGTTCTGCGTACTAACGCGGCCGCGCAGATACGGTGCCACCTCAACGGCCAGCTCCTTACGATTGCCACGGGCTGGAATCACTTCGCCGCCAAAACGCCGGGCTCCCTTAGCGATGCCATGCCGCTCGATGAACTGACCAATCTGATCGATCAAGGTCAGGGTGTTCACATAGCACTCGCGCTGCGTCTGGCCCCATGTAAAGAGCCCGTGGCCGCCAAGAACGATGCCGTCGCAATCAGGGTTGGCGGCAATGGCCTTTTTGAGCATCATTGCCAGTTCAAATCCCGGCCGCTGCCAGGGAATCCAGACAAGACGGTGATTGAACTCGCGGTTGAACTCCCCCATTTTGGCTTTGCCATTGGCAGATGCGGCCAGCGCGATTCCCCAGTCAGGATGAAGGTGGTCAACATGAGGAAAGGGCAGAAAACCGTGCAGCGGCGTGTCAATCGACGCGGCAACAGGATTATTGCGGAACGAGCACAGCGGATACATCTCCACCATGTCGTCTTCAAAATCCTCACCTTTGTAGCTGCGCTCCAGCGCCAGCAGTTTGTGCTGGAAGAGCGTGGCGAATCCGCTTCGCTTGATGCTGCCGAGGTCGCCACCCGACCCTTTTACCCAGAGCACTTCGGCCGGTTCGCCCGAGAGGGGATCAATCTCGGAGATCTTCGAGCTGGTATTTCCGCCCGCAAAGTTGGTGATGCGCAGGTCTGAACCGAGCAGGTTCGAGCGGTATCGCAGCAGTTCAGGCTCATCCAGGGTAGCCGCCAGGCTCGGGTCCCAGCGGTCTTCAAGAAATTTGAGCGCAGGAGTAGCAATAGTTGCTTGAGGCATAGACACCACCGGGGGAGAGAGTTTTAGACTCAAGTACGATATCACACATCAATCAATAGGGGAAGTATTTCACATGGGAAATAAAAGTCATATTGCGGTTCATCGTAATGCTGACACAGTGAACGCTGCGTGGTGGAGCGAAACTGTGCGCGGATGCCCTTGATTCAGCCGAGGCCCGCATCGGCGGCCGCGGTTATTCTGTCGTCTCTTCGCCGCCGTTTCCGTCCAGGGTGTCGCGCGTGACGGCGCGATGGCGCACGTAATTGTAAGGAGGAACAGTATAACCGCGCAGCAGGGCAATCCCGAGCTGGATTAGCCGCGGCCCGTAGCTGGCAGCTTCGTGGGAGATGCTTCCGATAATCGGGCTCTTGCTGCACCGCATCTCCTCCATGACCTCCGGGATGCAGTCCTGCCCAACGATGGCAAAGTCGTCCGCATGGTCCGCCTGCCGGGCGGCGTCAAGCACGCCTAGGGCACTTGTGTCTGTAGCGGCAGCCACAAGAACTCGCTGCCCCTTCCAGTGAGCCCTGATGAAGTCTGCTACGGCGCGGCGGCTGGGCTCGCGCATGCCCCGGCCCTCCAGGCGATAGAAACAGTCGGATGGCAGATCAGGCAATTTGCTGCGAATGCCCTCGAAGGCTCCGGTGATGCGACTTTGAACAAAGCTGCCTGCCTCGGAGAATCCAACCCCGAGCACGCACAGTTGCTTCCCCTTCCATTTCCGCTGAGCGTATTGCCCAAGCAGGGAACCCGCTTCAAACCCCACGTCGAAGTTATCCACGCCGAAGTAGGTCGCGTTGGGATGCGGCACATCGATGGCGACAAGAGGAATATCCGCCTTCTTGAAGATATGAGCCACGTGGGGCGCAACATGCTCCTCCACCTGAAATTCAAGCGCGAGGTCGACGCGTTCTTCGACGAGCTTTTCGGCGTTCTGGATGGCGATGTCGGGATCCTGGCGGTTGTCGAGCTGCAGAATCTCCACTCCGGCGGCGGCGGCTGCCTCCGCCACGCTCTGGGCCATGGCGGTTGAAAACGGCATTTCGCCGCTTTGCACCGCGAGTCCGAAGCGAAGGCGGCGTGGCCGTGACACCAGCCGGTACTGCCCGTTTTGCGATTGCGCGACGTAGCCGCGATGCACCAGCGTCTTGAGGATGCGGTAGACACTGGTCTTGGAGATGTGCGTCTGTTGAAAGACATCTTCCAGCGTGACCGGTGCGTTCTTATGTTCCAGCAACTCGAGAACGTCCAGCGCCTTGGAAAGAATCGGAATCAGGTACAGCCGTTTGATCTTGGTCTTGGCCAACGTTCTTGCTCCCCAACCAGTGTTTCATTACCGAAACCTCACAGGCAAGCAGATTTCTCGTCATGCGTAGCTGTTTACGGCGGTCTGGCGTCCGGCGCGCTCGCGGCTGATGCGCTCCACGTAGCCGCCCTCGGCCAGCGCGGCCAGGGGATTGGCGGGCAGGTTACGCGCCTTGCGCCAGGCGGTGGTCAGCGGACGCACATCGCGCCAGAATGCCCCGCGGAACAGCTCCTCGGCGGCCACCAGGCTGCAGGACTGCTGCAGCTCGGCCAGTTTTGCCCGGTCAACGAGCGCCGCCTTTACCCACAGCTCCTGTGCCATGACCACGGTCTGCACCGTGGCTTCGATTTTGCCCTTCAGGTTGTGGCTCTGGTCCACCATATACGCGACATCAAGCGGCAGCCCCTGGTCGGCTGCTGAGTGGATCTCGTGGAAGATGCGGAAGATCTGGTAGGGATCGATGGAGCCGAGCGTCAGGTCGTCATCGGCGTACCGCCGGTCGTTGAAATGGAAGCCGCCCAGGACTCCCGTGTGCAAAAGCCATGCCACAATCTGTTCGATATTCTGTGCGGAGTAGTGATGTCCGGTGTCCACGAGCACGCGGGCCTGCGGACCGGCAAAGCTGGCAAAGTGCGATGACATGCCCCAGTCGGCGATATCCGTGTGATAGAAGGCAGGTTCGAAAGGCTTGTACTCGATGAGCAGCCGCTGATTCGCTGAGAGGTGACTGTGAGTTGTGCGCAGCGCTTCCTCAAGCCAAGTAATGCGGTTGCGAATGCTCTGTGTTCCCGGATAGTTTGACCCGTCAGGCAGCCAGATGGTGATGTCGCGCGATCCGAGCCGACCGGCAATCTCAATGGAGTCGAGGCAGTGATCGACGGCCATTTTGCGGATCTCTGCCGAGGGGTTGCACAGGGATCCATACTTGTATTCCTGATCCTGGAATAGGTTGGGATTGATGGACCCCGAGTGAATGCCGTACTGGCGCTCCAGCGCCTGCACGCCCGGCACGTCCTTGACGCCGCTCGGCAGATCCCAGAGCACATGCAGTGCGAGCGTGGGCGTGGCGCCGGTGAGCCGGTTCACTTCTGCCGCATCACTGAATTTCTCCTCCAGCGTTGATGCGGCGGCAGCCTGCACAAATTTACCGAAACGCGTGCCGGTGTTGGCAAATCCCCATGAAGGGATTTCAATCTGGAACGAATCAAGAGCCTGACTCGCCAGGTCAAGGATTGCAGAGTCCGAGTATGTCATGGTCGCCTGCCTGTATCTGTTGGGGACGGAATTTCACCGGCCTCATGTTGGTTATGGTCGTGCACCAGGATGACGCTGAGCGAACGGGGCCCGTGGACTCCCTTGATGCGTGTCATTTCAATGTCTGCCGTGGCGCTGGGTCCTGAGATAAACGTGGCCAGCGCGGGTGCCAGCGCGGGTGGTTGACTGCAAAGATGAAAGTACTCCGGAAGCGTCTCAACAATCCGGCTGATGCGCAGGATGCAGAGGTGCCAGTCGGGCAGAAGGGACAGGACCCTGCGGCCCTCGCCTCCGCTGTGGTGGAGCACGATTGTGCCCGAGTCGGCGACGCCAGCAAAGGCCGAAGTCAGCACGCCGTCCTGGTGCTCAATCTCGTCGGTCGCAAGCGCGCTGTCCAGTGTCCACTTGAAGCCTGGGACGAGCCACGCCGGCGATATATCGGCCGGGGCTGCAAAGTTGTGGCGTCCGCTGAAGGCGAGTTGCGCGGCGATGGCTGCCCCCAATTGCTCCGGTACGCATTCGGCCACCTCGGCGCCATACTCCCTGAGCCGCTCCATCATCAGTCCAACGCGCGCCGGCTCATCCAGTGAGCCACTGAGAATATAGTTGCGGGGCAACTCCCGGTAGGCGTCCACGGTGGACACCTTGTTGGCGATCCGGATGCGCTCGAGGATGATAGTGCGTGAGGAGACGCTGGCGCTCATTGGGCCGCCTTTCCGCGCTTCGCCCACCACTCCCTGAAGGTCCGGTCGGGCATGCCGCGCAGGTCACGGGTCATGGTCCAGCGGGAGCCGAGATTGGGCAGGCTGCGAATCCATCCATCCTTGCCGGTAAACGGGCGAAGGGCCATCCGGGCCAGGCGCTGGCTCGCCCGGTAGCGCCGCGCACTCGAGAAAGCGCCGCTCGCTGCGCGCATTCCTAGATACATGGGGTCGGTTAACCGGCTCGCGCGGCGGCGGTCCTGGTCCACCACCTTGGCCCGCAAATCAATCAGCACCTCGGGAATGTTGATTTTAACCGGACAGACCTCATAGCAGGCGCCGCACAGCGAGGATGCGTACGGCAGGGACTGCGCGTACTCCATGTGCATGAGCTGCGGCGTGAGAATGGCTCCAATGGGCCCGCCGTAGACAGATCCGTAGGCGTGACCACCGGTCTGCTGATACACAGGGCAGACATTCTGGCACGCCGCGCAGCGAATGCACCGCAGCGTCTGCCGTTCCCGCGTCCGCGCCAGCATCGGGGACCGGCCGTTATCAAGCAGGACCACGTGGAACCGCTGGGGGCCATCGCCCGGCTTCACTCCTGTCCAGACCGACGTGTACGGACTCATGCGCTCGCCCGTTGCAGAGCGGGCCAGAAGCTGCAGCATGACCTCAAGGTCGCGGAACCGGGGCAGCACCTTCTCGATGCCGACCAGCGTAATCATGGTGCGGGGCAGGGTCAGGCACATGCGGCCGTTACCCTCGGACTCGACAATGACAACCGAGCCCGTCTCCGCCACAAGAAAATTTGCCCCGCTGATGGCTGTGGGCACTGACAGAAATTTTCGCCGCAAATAGTCCCGTGCGGCGGCGGTCAGAGCCTGGGGGTTGTCCGTCAGATCATCCAGGCCCATGCGCCGCGCAAAGATCTCGCGCACCTGGCTGCGGTTTACGTGCAGTGCGGGAACGACTATGTGCGATGGCTCGTCGTCGCCCAGTTGCAGAATCAGTTCAGCCAGGTCTGTCTCAATAGCATGGATTCCCGCGGCCTCCAGTGCGGGATTCAGCTCAATCTCAGCCGAGGTCATGGTCTTGATCTTGATGACTTCGCTTGCCTGCTCTTCGCAAAGAATGTTCAGGATCGTCGCGCGGGCCTCCGCCGCATCCCACGCCCAGTGCACCACGCCCCCCGCGGCCGTGCACCGGGTCTCAAACTCCTCAAGATATGAGCCCAGGTTGTCCAGTGCGTGATCGCGAATCGCGGCCGCCGCGGTGCGCAACTCCTGCCAGTCGGTTTTCTCGGCCACCAGCTTCGCCCGCTTGTTCTGGATGACCTGCGTCGCGTGCGCCACGTTCGTACGCAATTGCGCATTGCGCAGGATGGGAATGGCCGCCTTGGGGAAGGGAGGCGCGAGCCGCGGATTGAGAATCACGTGGCTCATGCCACCTCCTCGGCCGGCATGTCCTGGGTGCTGGCAAGAATCTGCGCCAGGTGGATGGTGCGCGGGCTGGCAAATTGCCGGTGCAGTGCGCCGCCAATATGCATGAGGCAACTGTTGTCGAGCGCCGCGCAATACTCGGCGTGAGTGGAGAGCACGTCATGCACCTTGCCCGCCAGCATTGCCGAGGAGACTTCGGCGTTCTTGATGGAGAACGTGCCGCCAAAGCCGCAGCAGGTTTCAAGGTTGTCCAGGGGGATCAGGTTCAGTCCACTCACCTTGTTGAGCAGACGAAATGGGCGGTCGCCCACCTGGAGGGAGCGCAGGCTGTGGCAACTGGCATGGTAGGTAACTCGATGGGGAAAGTAGGCGCCGACATCGTCCACATCCAGCCGGTCGGTCAAAAATTCGCTCAGTTCGTAGACACGAGGCAGCAGAGCCTGGAAGTCGCGCCTTAGGGAATCATTTCCAAGTTCCTCAAAAAACGCTGGATACTGGTCACGAATCATAGCGACACAGGATGCCGATGGAATGACAACAGCCTCGGCGTCCCGATAGAGCTGAACCAGTCGCTGCGCCTGGCAGGAAGCTTCGCTCCGAAAGCCGGTGTTGGCATGCATCTGGCCGCAGCAGGTCTGCTCGGGACGAAACTCCAGCTCAACGCCCAGACGCTCAAGAAGACGAACCACTGCGCGCCCTGTCTCTGGGAAGAGCGTGTCGTTATAGCACGTAACGAACAGTGATGCGCGCATGCAGGCACCAGGCGAGCAGAAGGCGATTCCCGACCGCCAGAACAAACGGTATCGTATTCGATAGAGATACGAATTGTCTATTGCAATTCGCTCAGCATGAACTTTTCGCTCTTTTCGGCTATGCGGGACGCCGAACTTGCCCCTCGGCAGCTCATCCCAGACAGGTTCGTGATGCAGGTTAACTGGCGCTGCCTGCGTGTGTTGGATTCAAACAGTGTCGCCGCCCGGCGCCGCGTCCAGGCAGGAAAACCAACCATCAGTTGCAGTGATGGACCTGCCTGCATACCTTTTCAAGCAGGCATCCCGCAACGCACCAGAACGCCTCATTGCGAAGCAGCAACCGGCATTCAATTTGCCGGCTCAGACTGCACGAGAGTCATCGGCGTCAAAAGTGTGTCACATCTCATTTTTCACGCCAGCCTATGCGCCGGTATCACCCAATTGGACGTTCTCTTCATCCCAGTCGCAGGGAATGTCGCGGTGCTCTGCGGAGCTTTGTAATGCCCACTCCAGCAGGCGGGCTGTTCTCCATGCCTCCACCGGTTCAACTGGAGGGGCGGCTTTACCCAATATAGCGTCGCGGACACCCGCATAAAAAATGCGATAGTCACCGGAAACCGGTTCGACCGGCCGCTCAACCAGTTCGCCGTTTCGTATCGCACGCAACCTGCCCCAGGCTGTATCCGGCTCCGCGCCCCAGTTCACTGCGTCAATGCGTGTGACCTGGTTCAGGGCCGCCTCCTGGGGGTCTACTCCAAACTTCCAGTAATTTCCCTGCGTTCCACGCACGTGATAGCGAGGCCGCGGAAGCGACGAAAGGCAGTTGGAGGCCAGCGTCACCGCCAGACCTGGATAGTGCAATCGCATCGTAAATGAGTCGTTGGCGCCGTCCCCGCCGCGCTCGCGCAGGACCTCGGCTCCCACGGCCTCCGGCTTTCCAAACAAGCCAAGGGCCTGGTAGGCGAGATGGGTGCCGAGGTCGAGAAGGGTGCCGCCTCCCTCCTCAGCACGGTCCTTCCACGGTCGGCGTGCCGTGCCGGGGCTCCAGCGGTCAAAGGTTGAGAGAAAGCTCACGACACGGCCTGTCAATCCCTCATGTAAGAGGTCAGTGATTGTCAGAAAGTCACTGTCCCATCTACGGTTATGGAATGGAATCAGGAGACAGCGGCTGGTTTTTGCGATCCGCATCAGCTCCGCCACCTCCGCCGAGGAGATGGCGGTCGGCTTATCCACGACGGCGTGTTTTCCGGCTTCAAGAATCCGCCGCGCAACCTCGAAATGGGTGCCGCTCGGCGTGGCCACCACTACAAGATCGATTGAGTGGTCGTTGAGCAGATGCTCGAGTGAGCGATACGTGACGATGCCCAGGTACCGCGCCGCTGCCTGATCGGAGTTGCGCTCGACGACCGCGGCCAGCTCCAGTCCCGCGACGGAAGAGAGCAATGGCGCGTGAAAGACGCGCCCTGCCATGCCAAAGCCCACCAGTCCAGCCCGTACCATCCGCCTCCGCCCAAACCCTTCAATTTTCGTTGTGGCCCGTTCAGCCTTCGAGTTTATATCGCGTCTCGGCCAGCCTGAATAGCCTGCGCCACACCAGCCGGTTAATAGTGACCACCATCAGCGCCATCAGAACCGTGGCCAGCAGCAGGATGGAGAATCTGCCATGGTCAGTGGCGGCGCTGATCTGCGCTCCCAGCCCGAGTGTCTGCAATGTCTGATGGCCGATGTGGAAGTACTCTGCAAGGATGGAGGCGTTCCATGCTCCTCCCGATGCCGTAATCATGCCTGTAATCAGGTAGGGGAAGATGCCGGGGAGAATCAGCGTCGTCCACCGCTGCCTGCGTGTAAAGCCGTAGAGGGTAGCCGCCTCCTTCAGATCCGAGGGGATGGCCATGGCTCCCGCGATGACGTTGAACAGGATGTACCACTGGGTGCCAAGCAGCATAAGCGCAATCGACCCCACGCCCAGTCCGCCGCCGATGCGGATGAGGCCGAGCAAGAGCACGGGAAACAACGCAGTGGCTGGAACCGAGGACACAACCTGCGTGAGCGGCTGTAGAATACGCGCCAGCCGCGGACTGAATCCAATGGCGACGCCTACGGGGATGGTCCATGCCGCGGCGATGACAAGAGCCGCATTCACGCGCAGAAAGGTGGCGCCGGCACCCAGCAGCAGCAGGCGCACATCGGGCCACGACACGCCATGCAGCATCCGCGACCCCTCAAAGATGCCCCACGCCGCAACCAGGCCGGCACAGGTGCCAAGCATCATCTGCAGCATCCTGCCCCGCTGTGCATCATCGTCTACTGGCAGCACAATCTGGCGCTCATGCGATGTCGCGAGACGGCGGTAGATATGTTCGTCCATGGAGTTCCACAGGCGCGCGGGCAGGTGGGTCAGGTGGCTGGAACGCCGGAACAGGGAAAGAATGGGCGAGCTGACGCGCGTGGTGGATTCAACCTGCTCGAACTTGAACTTGTCGCTCCACGCAATGAGCGGCCGCCAGATGAGCTGGTCGCTGGCCACGATAATGAAGATAAGCACGCCCAATCCCCACAGGAGCGCATGCGTATCCACCGGATTGGCCGATGCAGCTGTCTGCAGATAGCTGCCCAGCCCCGGCAGGCGGAAAAACCGGTCACCGAGCGGGAACATCTCGCAGGCGATAAGAAAGAACCACCCGCCCGCCACCGAGACCATTGAGTTCCAGATGAGACCGATGGCGCTATAGGGCAGCTCAAGCTGCCAGAATCTTTGCCATGCGGAGTAGCGGTAGATGCGAGCAGCCTCAATCATCTCCCGGGGAATGCCCTTGATGGAGGAGTAGAAGCTGAAGGCCATGTTCCAAACCTGCCCGGTAAAGATGAGCACAATGGAGCCAAGCTCGATGCCAAGCTGATGACCGGGCACCAGCGCCATCATGGCCAGCATCACTCCGGGCAAAAAGCTGAGTACGGGGATGGATTGAAGGATGTCGAGCGTGGCAATCATCCACCCCTCGACACGGGGATTGTAGGCGGCGATGTAGCCATAGCCCACGGCGAAGATCAGGCTCAGCAGATATGCAATACCGATGCGTACCATTGAGTAAAACGCGTACAGCGGCAGCGCCCGTATCGAGTGGGAGATGGGTACGGCGGGCGTGGGCTGCTCCAGCCAGTAGCTGCCCACCTGCACGATGGCAAAGAACGCGGCGAGGCCGCACGCCCCAACCACCACATCGGTGAGGAATGGCCAACTGCGCACCGCCACCAGCGAGCGGCCGAAGGTATTCTGGATCTTCACTCGCCGTCCTCATCGCCGGCGATCTCCTCTTCGAGCGCGTCGGGCATGACGAAGCGGCGTCGTCCGGCATCAAAGTCAAACAGCTCGGCGTAGCGGCCCCAGGTGATGGCCGTTTCCATCTGGCGCTGTGACTCCTCTTCGCTGAACTGTTCGTCGAGCAGGTCAAGAAAGAATGCTTCGGCCACCGTGTGATCGCTTTTGGCCTCAAGCGCGCGGCGAATCTGGCGCAGCAGGAGGATGTTCTCGACCGCCGCGTCCCGGAAGAGCTCCTTCTGGCGCAGAATCTCGGAATTTGCAAACGCCGAGCCGCTCTCCGTGATGGCCGCGTCACCCTCCTCGATGGTGAGAAAGCCCAGCATCTGGGCGGCATCCACAATGGGCAGCAGGTCGTCGATCTCGAACGTAAGGTCATCTGCAAGACGATAGATATCGTCGCGGCCGCCCTTATCGAGCAACAACTCCAGCAGGCCGGCCATACCTCCGGGCCGGGCGTGGGGCAGCATCTGGTAGCGCGCCTGGCGCTGGTCGCGCACGCGCGACTCAGGTGGCTGCCCGGGCACCGTGGCCGGAACGTCAGGCCGCGTGAGCACCTTGTAGATGTAGTCCACGAGCTGGGTGAACGGCTCAGATTTCCGGTCGCGCGGCTGCGCCAGATGCACCTTGAAATCCGTGCGGATGTGCCCTGGGTTGCGCCCCAGCACGATGATGCGATCAGCCAGCAGGACGGCCTCTTCAATATTGTGCGTCACCAGGAAAACGGCCTTGGTGGGCATCGTCTTCTTGGCCCACAACTCCAGCAGTTCGCTGCGCAGGTTCTCCGCGGTCAGCACGTCGAGGGCAGAGAAGGGCTCGTCCATAAAAAGGACTTCGGGCTCCACCACCAGTGCGCGGGCAAAGCCCACCCGCTGCCGCATTCCGCCGGAGAGTTCCTTGGGGTACGCCGCTTCAAATCCATCCAGACCCACTGTATCCAGCATGCGCATGCTGCGCTCACGCCGCTCGGCCGGCGGAACTCCACGAGCCTTTAGTGGAGCCTCAACATTCTCAAGCACGGTAAGCCACGGAAAGAGCGCGAAGCTCTGGAAGACAATCGAGACGTTGATCTCCGAGTCCAGAATGGGTCGTTCGTGCCAGTAGACGCACCCGGCAGAGGGCCGGGAAAGCCCCGTGAGCATCCGCAGCATGGTCGACTTGCCCGAGCCAGACGGGCCCAGAAGCGCCACGATCTCGCCCGGGATAATACTCAAGTCGGTGGCCGAGATGACCTGAATCCGTTTCTCGCTGGGCTGCGCGTAGTATTTTTCAATCTTCTCGGCGCGGATGATCGTCTCCGTACCGGCGGTTGCGGTGCCATGTTGATTGCCGGTGTTATGCATTGTAGGGTTCTCCGGTTATCTGCCGCCGCATAGGCAGGCGTTGCGCAGAGCACGTGGGTCATTTCCAACTAAGCCGTCCATCATTCAAAGCGACGGCACAAGCCACAAAGATATTTTTCTCCCGGCGTCCTCCGGGAACAGTTCCTTGTCACATCCGGTTCAACAGGCGGTACGGCAAGGCTGCCTGACCGGGCGTATCATCTAGTTGAGCATCTAACGAGGAACGGGCTGCAAAGTCAAACTATTCAGGCAATTCGACGTACAACTGCGCGAGACGGAAATCTT
>DASSHM010000149.1:0-8310 GCA_035692885.1 Occallatibacter sp. | reverse complement strand
GTATTGCGTCTTCGACGAGCTCTACGTCGACGGCCCGCCGGGCACGCCCTGCCCCGACTGCGGACGCATCACTGAAACCGTGAGTGAGGAGAACTACTTCTTCAAGCTCTCGGCATTCGAGCGCAGGCTGCTCGAGTTCTATGAGGCCAACCCCGGGTTCATGGGGCCGGAGTCAACCCGGCGCGAAGTCATCTCCTTTGTGCGCGGCGGACTCAGGGACCTCTCCGTCAGCCGCACCAGCTTCTCCTGGGGCATCCCCGTCCCCGGCGATGAGAAGCACGTTGTCTATGTCTGGCTTGATGCCCTGGCAAACTACATCACCGCGCTCGGCTATGGTTCCAGTGACCCCGCATTGCAGGCTCGCTTTGCCCGGTTCTGGCCCGCTGATATGCACCTCATCGGCAAGGAGATCAGCCGCTTCCACTGCGTCTACTGGCCGGCCTTTCTCATGGCCGCGGACATCCCTCTGCCACGCTCTGTCCGCGCCAACGGCTGGCTGCTCTTCGACCAGGGCAAGATGTCCAAGTCGCGCGGCAACATCGTGCGTGCTGAAACGGTGATGGAGGTGCTCGGCGCCGACGCGCTGCGCTATTTCCTGCTCCGCGAGATTCCCTTTGGCCAGGATGGCAACTTCAGCTTCGACGCTCTCGTCCAGCGCTACAACGCCGACCTCGCCAACGGCTACGGCAACCTCGTCAGCCGCGTGGTCAACATGGTGCACAAGTACTTTGCGGGCAAGCTACCCACCCCCGGCTCTGGGACTGCGTCCGAGGCCGCTCTGCGCCAGGCGGCCTCCGATACAATTTCCTCCTTCGCCTCGGGCTTCGACGCACTTAATTTCTCCGACGCATTACGCGACCTGTGGATGCTCGTGGCTGAAACTGACGGCTATCTCACCGCAAATGCTCCGTGGAAAAAGCCCGCCGGCCGCTCCGAGGAAGACCACGCAGCCATGCAGGCGCGCGTGCTCTCCACCGCGGCGGAGGCCATTCGCATCATCACGGCGCTCGCCTATCCCATCCTGCCAGACGCGGCGGCCCGGGTCTGGCGGCAGCTTGGCCTGGGCGAAATTACCGACGCTGCCCAGCTGGCTTTCCTCGCCAGCCTCGCATGGGGCGGCCTCAAGCCCGGCACCACGTTCCTTGAGCCCGCGCCCCTCTTCCCCCGCGCGGAAAAGGATGCCATCGAGCGCATGGTGGCCATGGAGGAACAGAACAACCAGTCAGTGATTGAGGCCGCCGGCGGGCCGAAGCTGCCTCCGCCGCCAGCCGCACTGCATGTACCCGAATCAAAAAAGACGACCGAGAAAAAGCCCATGGAAGAAACCAAGCACGCTCCCGCCCCGCCCACACCGGCCCCGTCCGCACCGGCCACGCCACCGCAGAACCGGCCCGCGCCCGCTGCGGCGGCCAGTGCCTCGACCTCTGAGCCGACTGCGCAGGCCAATTCCCACATCAGCATCGACGACTTCGCCAAGGTCGAGCTGCGTGTGGCCCAGGTGCTGGTGGCAGAACGCATTCCCAAGGCCGACAAACTGCTCCGCCTTGAAGTGGATCTCGGCTACGAGAAACGCCAGATCCTCGCCGGCATCGCACAGTTCTACGAGCCGGAAAAACTCATCGGCCGCAAGATTGTTATCGTCGCCAACCTCGCCCCGCGCAAGATGCGCGGCCTGGAGTCCAACGGCATGCTGCTTGCGGCTTCGCTGCCCGATGGCGCGCCGGTACTGGCTGGATTTCTTGAAGAGGTTCCACTCGGCGCACGGCTCAAGTAGCCAAGGGATAGAGCCATTGCGCGGGTTTTGCGCCTTCATGTTGGCTTTTTCGCGCGCCAATTTCCAGAGGACTCGCACGTGCTGATTGACTCACACGCCCATCTCGACAGTCCGCGTTATGATGACGACCGCGAAGCGATGCTGCGTCGCGCGCACGAGGCTGGAGTGGGTGCGGTGCTCTCCATTGGCATCGGCGAAGGCCCTGCGGAAATGCATCAGGCTCTCGACATCTGCCGCCAGTTCAATGGCAAGCCGGGCCTGCCGCGTCTTTTCGCCAGCGCCGGGGTTTATCCCCACAACACGCCGGAGATTGACGATACCGTTCTCGCGAGGCTGGATGGCCTGCTGGCTCAGCCCGAGGTCATCGCCTGCGGCGAGATTGGCATCGACTACTATCACGAAGGCGCTGCTCCTGAGGCACAGCGCGGCGGACTCGTCCGCCAGCTTGAGGTGGCCGCCGCCCGCAGGCGTCCCATTCTGATCCACTGCAGGCCCAGGGACGGCCAGACCGATGCGTGGGACCACCTGTTTCTTACTCTCGACACCTACTGGCGTCACACCGGCATCGGCGGCGTGATGCACTGCTTCGGTGGCGGCTGGGAGCAGGCGCGCCGCTCGCTTGACATGGGCTTCCTTGTCTCCTTCGCCGGCAACCTCACCTACCCCGCTGCGCAGCCCCTGCGCGATGTGGCATCCCGTTTGCCGCTGGATGGCATCCTCGTCGAAACCGATGCCCCCTGGCTGGCGCCCGTGCCCGATCGCGGGAAGCGCAATGAGCCGGCGTTTGTGACCCGCACCGCCCGGATGCTGGCCAGCCTGCTCGGCGTGGAGGCCGGCGGCCTGGCTGCCGCCACCACGAAAAATTTTGCCCGGCTTTTTCACCTGCCGCCTGACGTGGGAAACTAATCATGGTACACAGTCAGTGCAAGGAACAACGTCATGGCGCAAGACAACTCATTTGACATCGTCAGCAAGGTGGATATCCAGGAAGTCCGCAACGCCATCGATCAGGCGCTCAAGGAGATTTACCAACGCTTCGATCTCAAGGATTCTCACTCCGAGGTTAAGCTGGAAGGTAATGACAGCATTCAACTTGCCTCAGCCAATGAGTACAAGCTCGAGGCGGTGAAGGAGATTCTCGGGCAGAAGATGGTCAAGCGCGGCGTCTCGCTGAAGAATCTGACCTATGGCAAACTGGAACCCGCCGCGGGGCAGAGCGTCCGGCAGAAAATCAGCCTCCAGCAGGGCATCCCCAGCGAAAAAGCCAAGGAAATTGTCCGCATCGTCAAAGACTCAAAAAAGAAGGTGCAGGCCAGCATCCAAGGCGATACTGTGAGGGTAGCCGGCAAGGACCGTGACGATCTGCAGGCCGTCATCTCCATTCTGCGCGGCCGGGATCTGGGCGTGGATTTGCAGTTTACGAACTATCGCACCAACTGAGACCTCATGTGTGAGGAACGTGAAAGAATCGAGAACGAATAGAACTTGAGCACCCTGACGATAGCGACGGCGAGAGAGGTTTTCGATCTGCTGCGGGAGGACCTCGTGGCAATCGAGCAGGAATTGGGCCGTGACGCCGCTTCCAGCGTAAGCACCATCACGGAGATTGCCGAATACCTGCGCGAGAGCGGCGGCAAGCGGATTCGTCCCTCACTCCTGCTGCTCTCGGCGCATCTGCTCGATTACAGCGGTCCCAGCGCCATCCGCCTCGGCGCGGTGGTGGAGATGGTCCACACCGCGACCCTCGTCCATGACGACATCATTGACGGTGCTGACACGCGCCGGGGCCGGCCCTCGCCCAATACCACCTGGGGCAACGAGAAATGCGTGCTGGCCGGCGACTGGCTCTACATGCAGGCCTTCAAGGTGGCCCTCGAGGAAAAGAACCTGCGCGTGCTCGACCTGCTGATCGGCCTCACCCAGCAAATGGTCGAGGGGGAACTGCTGCAGATTCAAAAGCTTGGCAAGGCGGTCTCAGAGGCCGAGTACTACGATCTCATCTACCGCAAAACGGCCTGCCTGTTCTCGGTTTCCATGCGCCTCGGCGCGGTTCTGGCCGGCTCCACTGAGGCACAGGAGACCACTCTGGCTGCCTACGGCCGCGCCGTCGGGCTCGCCTTCCAGATCATCGATGACGTGCTCGACCTCACCGCCACTGAGGAGGTGCTGGGCAAGCCTGTGGCCAGCGATCTGCGCGAGGGCAAGGCCACACTGGCCGTCATTCACTCCTTTGACCACGGCACAGCGCGCGACCGCCAGACCATCCAGATGGTCCTTGACGACCGCAGCTTCGACCGAGTCTCCCGTCACCAGATTCAGGAGATTCTCCTCCGCAACGGGTCTGTGGAGTACGCCATGTCCGCCGCTGATCATTATGCAGAGCAGTCGCGCAGAGCGCTCGTCGCGCTGCCCGACTCTGAGTTCAAGCGGGCCCTCCTCTGGGTGCCGGATTTCGTCGTGGCGCGGGACAGGTAGGTCAAGCTTGCCGGACGATCAGAGCCAGAGCCTCTGGACTGAGGTGGATCGCTACTTCAGCGATCTGTGGATTCCCCACGACGCCGCGCTGGACGCAGCCGTTGCAGCCAACCGCCAGGCCGGCCTGCCGGCCATTGACGTTTCACCCATCCAGGGAAAGTTTCTCCACCTGCTGGCGCGCATTTCCGGCGCGCGGCGCATTCTCGAGATTGGCATGCTCGGCGGTTACAGCACCATCTGGCTTGCCCGCGCACTGCCTCCCGATGGTAGGGCGGTATCCCTTGAACTCAGCGAGAAACACGCTCAGGTCGCTCGTGAAAATCTGCGCCGCGCCGGGTTGCTATCCCGCGTCGATATCCGCGTTGGGCCCGCACTCGATACCCTCTCCCTGATGATCAAAGCGGGGGAAAAGCCCTTCGACTTCATCTTCATCGACGCCGACAAGTCCTCTTACCCCGAGTATCTGCAATGGGCCCTTCGGCTCTCCCGGCCCGGCACGGTCATCGTCGCCGACAACGTGATCCGCGATGGGGAAGTCATCCGCTCCGGCAGCACTGACGCCGACGTCAAGGGAGTCAGGCGATTCAATGAGATTGTTGCCGCCGAGCCAAGGCTCAGCGCCACCGCGCTGCAATCGGTCGGCGTCAAAGGATACGATGGCATGGCCGTGGCTCTTGTGCTGTCCTAGGCGGCGTCGCGTTCCGTCGGCCTTTTACTCCCCGTCCATCAGCCGGCGCAGCGCCACGGCATAGTGTTCCGGCAGCGGCTTGCGATTCAGTTGATCGTCGCACACCACATGCACCGTCTCGCCCTCGGCCAATAGCCGCGGCTCGGCTCCATCGGCCGGCTTGCGCAGAATGCGGTAGGAAAACTTCAGCACCGAACCCCGCAGCAGCGAGGGCCGTGTCTCAATCAGAATCTCGTCGTCATAGCGGGCGGGCGAGCGATAGCGGCAGGTTGCCTCCACCACCGGCAAAATGCACTCATGCTCCTTTTCAAGCTGGCTGTAGGCCAGCCCCAGCGAGCGCAGCAGCTCCACGCGGCCCAGCTCAAACCACACCAGGTAGTTGGCATAGTACACAATGCCCATCTGATCGGTTTCCGCATAGCGCACGCGAACCTGATGTGTGGTCACTGGCATTCCGTCAGACTCTATCCCCGCGCCGGACTCAGGGCTTCACGTGGGTGAAGATCGGCAGCTTGGTCACGTCGTTGAAGATGACGAAGGCGAAAAACATCATCAGCACAACAAACGCGGCCTGGTAGATGCGCTCTTTCACGTTGATGCTGATGTCGTGGCGGAGTCCGCTCTCAATGAGCAGCAGCAGAATCAGCCCGCCATCCAGAATCGGGAATGGAAGCAGGTTGAGGATGCCCAGGTTCAGGCTGATCTCTCCGGCGAGATAAAACTTCGAGTACCAGCCCTTCATCTCCGCCGCCTCGCCCGCCATCTGCGCAATCCCCACCGGCCCTGAAAGCTGCCGCGCCGATACCTGATGCGTCGCAATCCGCTGCAGCATCTTTACAATCAGCGTCGAGCCATCCACGCAGAACTGCCCTGACTTGGCCAGTGCGCTGCCCAGTGACATGGGGGCGTTGCGGATGGGGATGGGCGTCGAGGCAAAGCCCATCTTCCATCCGGTGTCCAGTTTGGCCGGCGTCACCTTCACCGGCGGCAGGTCCGCGCCGTTGCGCAGGACCTCCAGCGACATCGACTTGCCCTTGCCTGACTGCATGTAGGCCAGCAGGGACGATACCGTGTGAAACCTCAATCCATCCACTGACTCAATCTTGTCGCCTGCCCGCAGCCCTGCTCGAGCCGCCGGCGTATCCGGCATCACTCTCTGCACGCCAATGGGGCTCAACATGTACTGCGGCAGAATGCCCGCGATGTCATTGTCGCCCAGCGCTGCGGGCACGCGCATCGACAGTTGCGCCCGGGTGCCATCCCGCTCCACCGTCACCGGCACCGTCTGGTTCGGGTCAAGGGACATCTGCGCCACGATATCGTCCCAGCTGGGGTCCTTTACCCCCGCAAAGCCGCGAATGACATCTCCGGTCGTGATTCCTGCCTCGGCCGCGGCCGAGCCGGGCACCACCCACTCCACGGTGGTCGTCTTCACCTCCAGCGCAGGCATCTCGTTGATCCAGCCGAAGTAGAAGGCCATCAACACAAAGGCAAGGATGAAGTTGGCCACCGGACCCGCCAGCCCGATAATCATGCGCTGCCACCGCGGATGAGAGGTGAAGGCGCCAGGGTCATCAACACGCTGCTCTTCGCCCGGATTCTCGCCCGTCATCTTTACATACCCGCCCAGCGGCAGCAGGCAGACCTTGTAGTCGGTTTCGCCATGCTTGATGCCGAACAGACGCGGGCCAAAGCCCACTGAGAACGCCTCAACGCGAACCCTGAAAAACTTGGCCACCGCAAAGTGGCCAAACTCGTGGACCACCACCATGATGCCCACAAGAACAATAAAGGCGACTGTGGCAACTAGAAACTCATGCATAGACTAGAGACTCAACCTCGACGTAACCTCTTGCCGGCCCACGGATATGTGGCTCAGGCCAACAGAGCATGAGCCGTTCGACGCGCCTCGCGGTCCGCGGCCAGCACTCCGGCAATCCGGTCCGGGTGCGCCTCGTGCGTGGCGGCAAGCACTGCTTCAATTGTACGCGGGATTCCCATGAAAGGGATGCGACCCGCCAGGAATGCCTCCACCGCCACCTCGTCGGCGGCATTCAGCGCAATGCAGTGCGCTCCACCTTTTTCTGCCGCTTCATAAGCCAGCCGCAGGCAGGGAAACCGGTCAAAGTCGGGTGACTCAAAGTCCAGATGGCGCAGCGCCGTCAAATCAAACGTGAGCGTCGATTTCGGCCGCTCAGGGTAGGCCAGCGCATACAAAATCGGCAGACGCATGTCCGTGACTGAAATCTGCGCCAGGATGGAGCCATCCACAAACTCCACCATGGAGTGAACCGTCGACTGCGGATGAACCATCACCCTTACCTTGTCCGGGCCAACGTCAAACAGCCGGCAGGCCTCGATAATCTCCAGCCCCTTGTTCAGCATGGTGGCCGAATCAATCGTGATTCGCCGCCCCATCACCCACGTCGGATGCTTGAGCGCCTGCTCCGGCGTAATCTCTGCAAACTTCTCCAGCGGCAGTTGCCGGAACGGCCCGCCCGAGGCCGTCAGCCAGATCGCCTTCACCTCGCCGTGCGCCCCCACGCGCATGCACTGGTGTACGGCGTTGTGCTCGCTGTCAATGGGTAGGATGGGCACATTGCGCTCCCGCGCCGCAGCGGTCAGAATTTCTCCCGCCGCCACCATGCACTCCTTGTTCGCCAGCCCCACCGGCTTGCCCGCCACTATCGCGGCGTGTGTCGCCTCCAGTCCGGCCACGCCCACAATCGCCGAAACTACAAAGTCCGCCTCTGCGTGGGTTGAGCAGGCAACGGTGCCTTCGCTCCCGAAGGCCACCTCGACTTCGCTCACGCCTGAATGTCGCAACCGGTTCTGCAGTGTTGCCGCAAGCTCCTCCGTCGCCAGTGAGATCAACCGGGGCCGCCAGCGCATCGCCTGGGCATAGGCCACATCCAGGTTCCGGCCTGCCGCCAGTGTCGCCACAGCAAAGCGGTCCGGAAACTGCTCCACAATTGACAGCGTGCTCTGCCCAATGGAGCCTGTGGAGCCGAGACTTGCCAGTCGTTTCAAGGGTTGGCCAGGTCGGTGTTCTGCTCGGAGCAGTGGTTAAGATGGTAGCTTGTCAACTACTTACAACCGCGTCTGAATAATCTGAGCGTACCATAGCACCGGAGCGGCCAGCAGCAGGGCATCGATGCGATCCAGCATCCCCCCATGGCCGGGCAGCAGCGTCCCTGAGTCCTTCACGCCCGCCGAGCGCTTCAGCGCCGACTCTGCCAGGTCGCCCACCTGCGCCGCGGCATTCACCACCACGGCCAGAATGAGCCAGTACCACCACGAATTGTCTGCAAACGAAAACCTCGCCGTGTTCCAGCGTGAAAGCGCTGATCCGAGCCACAGCAGCAAACCCGCA
>DASSHM010000148.1:0-19594 GCA_035692885.1 Occallatibacter sp. | reverse complement strand
ATGTCGGTGCTTCCGGCCCCGCTCGCAGAATATACGGGAACCAGCGTTCCGCCGGAGCTAATGCTTTGCATCTGCACGCAGGTCGATGGCGCTGTATTGCATCCGATCACAAGGAGATTGCCTGCGGAAATAGCCCCGTTCAATGTCAGTTCGCAGGTTGTGCCGGTGCCCGTGCATGGGCCAAGAGGCGCGGGGGAATTATTCACCGCCACGTATGTGCCCGCTCCCGCTGGAGGCGGGGGTGGGGGTGGGGGTGGCGTTACGGTGCTCGCTGACTTCTGCGATGAGCAACCCGTGCTGATTGCGAGGAGAAGACTGAGCGTCATCGCGACTAGCGTCTTCACCGCGGCACGCTCCAGCTCAACCTTAGGGCGCCTCGGAAAATCGAGCTTGCTGTGCTGATGCATACGTTGGAACTCTCGTTCCCCAAAGTCGGGTAAGCCCGGACTTTGAGACTCCCTCTAGTGGATGGCGCATAGCCTGCAACGCCCTTGGGGTCTGAATCGGGGTGAAGAAAATGGTATCAGAGACCAGCAAATTTGCCGAGGCCATTGCGACGGCTGAAGGGCAGGCGCCGGGCGTTATGGCCGATGTTCCCGGCGCAGCCGACTCGTAGCCTTTAGGTACCCTTCCGGTGGCAGATGTACCGGTTCCATCCGAGACGAACGGCTGATAGTTGCAGCGATTTGCAGCGTGTTGATTGTCACATCGCCGATGGCATTGTTCGTTCACGTTTCGCTCGTGACGCCCGGAGTTGTCTGCGCGTCGGCCAGTGCTCCATGCCCGGAGATCCGGTAATACGCAGCCAACTCCTTATTTCGCAATCATGAGACAATCGAGACAGCGGGCGAGTAGCTCAATCGGATAGAGCACCGGCCTTCTAAGCCGGGGGTTGTGGGTTCGATTCCCGCCTCGCCCACCAGTCCTGGCGGCCGTTCAGCTGAACTGGCATAGTCCGCAGCCCCTCCGGAACGTCCTCGACGCGCCCTCATTCGGATTCGAAATGGGTGATTCAACTTTACACAACACTTGAATAGAAATGGCAGAGATGTGCTTCGCGGTTTGCGGATGACTATTTCTAAGGGGCAGCATGGGTTATCGCGCTGGCCGCACACTCTGAGCTTTCGTCTTGCTGGCCCGGTCCTTGTTTCGCGTCCCGTAGTAGGCGAGGAATACCTCCACCGCGTGTCGGGCATGCGTACGCGGTTGCGGGGACCTGTCGCTCAGGCCCAGCACCAAGGCGGTCAGGTGCTGCGCGTTGACCAGCAGGGCGAGGAAGTCGTCGGCAGCCTTTTGGGCATTGGTCTTTCGCAGGTTGCCGAGCCTGATGTGTCGCCGTAAGAAGGTTGCGATGTGATCGCGGCCAGCGTAAGGCCCAAGCAAATAGAACCTCTGCGCGGGAAGCGGATCGCGATATACCTCTGCCGCCACGATACGAAACACCTTTCCAAATCGTTCAGAGTTGATGAGGCGAAGAATCCGGATGCCGGCCTGGGTTAACACGCTTTTCAATTCTCCGTTTGACGACAGGCTGATATTTGCACTGGCATTGACTTCTGCCTGAAGCCGAGTAATGACCGCAGCCAGAACCTCCCGCTTGCCGCGGAAATTTGCGTAAAGCTCTCTTTTTGAGACCTTCGCCTTGCGAGCAATTGCCGCAGTGCTGGCATCTTCATAGCCGTTCTCGAGGAAAATCTGGGTGGCGGCAGCGAGAATGCGATCCTCATGAACGCTTCCGGAATGTGTGATTGATAATGGCATGTTCGTTGTTGCCTATAGTTGCAAAGAAGAATGAGGCGGAGACGTCGCATCCTGAATCGGGCCTGTGGGGGCGTTATTTCCGGCAGCTGTTGCAAGCCGATCTGCCGCAACAGCGATTCGTATGTCTCGCCAAATACGCTCAACCTGATCTGAAGCGGTCAATCCGCAGTACACATAGTGGTCGGGACGGACGAGTGCAAGGCTGCAGCCATGAGTGTCAAACCATCGCGCCAGAACGCCGTCCTTTTCCTGCAGCCCTGAACCACCGATCACCAGTGTCGCAATGCCGGGCGCGTGCAATGCGGTCGAGCCGGCCGAATACCGCCCATCTACAACAAGGCTCCAACCCGGGCCTGACAAGTCATCCAGACGTTTGACACCATCCACCGTAAAGACCCATGGCTGAGGGAAAATGGATCCAGCGGTCTTGCTTAACTCCAGCCGCAAAAGCCCGCACTGAAGTGGAGGAACGATTTCCTGACGGGTTACGACCGGCACCTGTCCTCCACCCTGCTTGAGCAGCGCTTCATCGCGCCGGCGCGCCTCCTCCGGGTCTCGCGCGCAGATGGCAGTACCTATTTCCTTGATTCGCTCGGTCAGCACTCTAACGTGCTGTTTCCGCTCCTGCTCATAGGTATCAAGCAGAGCGCTTCCTGCTTCGCTGCGCAAGACTGCAATCAGCTTCCAGCACAGATTGGTGACGTCGCGGACGCCCTGGCACATGCCCTGCCCGATGAACGGCGGCTGCTGATGCGCGGCGTCGCCTGCAAGAAAGACGTGGCCGGAGCGCCAATGCTGAGCCACCAGTGCGTGAAAGCGATAGCTGCCCGCCCGCCAGATTCGCGCGTCCGAGGGCTGCAGCCACCGTGAAAGAAGCTGCCCGACGCGCTGGTTCGATTCCATCTGCCTTGGGTCTTCACCATCATTGAGCATAATCTCCCACCGGCGGTGATTGCCGGGACCGATGATGTATGTACAGGGGCGTGCAGGTTCGCAGTACTGTGCACAGACGGATGGCAGCCGTGCAATCGCCTCGTCATTCACCATCAAATCAACCACGAGCCAGGGTTCATCAAAGCCCAGGTCTTCGAGAGCGATGTTAAGCAGCCTGCGCACGGTACTGGACGCCCCATCGCATGCGATGACATATTTCGCTTCCATCACATCCGTTGCCCCTGAATCGTCGCGCGTGGAGAGCTCAACAGAATGTTCGCATTGGGTTAATCCAGTCACCTCTCGCCCGAGCTGGATGGCTACAGAATCATGCGCCTGCGCCCGCTCGCGCAGAATCTTCTCAACCGGCGGTTGAGAGAAGACTATGTTTGGCGGATATCCAAGCGGGTACGGCGCCGGAACCACATCGATACGGCGAATGAGTTGTCCACGCGCCCCAAAGTGCTCTGAGGCGCCGAAAGGAGCGGTGTAGGGCAGGACCTGATCAATGACGCCGAGGTTCTGGAAGACGCGGAGGATTTCATGATCGAGAGCAATGGCGCGAGGGATATCCCAGATGGTCCGGCTTCTCTCGAGGACAACTGTTTTGATGCCAGCCTGTCCAAGCCAGCAGGCCGCGATCGCGCCTGCCGGGCCCAGTCCCACAATGGCAACGTCGTATTGCTGGCCGATTTTCATCCCGCCGATCCATCTGTGGTAATCCGGCTCGCAAAACCGACAGACAACTGTGCCTTCACGACATGGGCGGATTTGGGCGGAGCGATTCCCCAATGATCGGTCCGCCCCTGTGGCCATACCCAGTAATCGGGGCCATGAGCAAGATAGGCGTCATCAACCTGCAGAACTTCGGCTGTATATTCGATCACAAATCCAAATGGATCAACGAAATATGCAAAGACATTGTTGCCGGGTCCGTGCCGTCCCACGCCCCAGCCAATTGCGAAACCGTGATCAATCATGCGTCCCGATCCGTGCATCACCGACTCCCAATCGGGCATCATGAATGCCACGTGATTCAGGCCATTCAATCCGGCATCCGCGAGAACGACCGCATGATGGTCAGCATTGCAGCGGATGAACGCCATGGCCCGGGAGCGGTCCGTCAACGAAAAGCCGAGTGCAGTCTGGAAGAACCGGCTCGTTGCTTCGATATCCGCGCAGTTGAGATTGACGTGAGACAGGCGAAAGGGAATCCCCTGGCGCGTATCCTGCTTTTCGTGCAGATAGTCACCGTGATGAAAGCGCAAGATGAATCCCTCGGGAGAGGATGCCTCCATAACGATGCCGCCATCCGGCTGTTGATTGGGTGCAGGCAAGGTCAGAACCGTGCCATCCGCGGCGTCAATTGCGCGTGCCAGCTGAGTGAGCGCTGCCGCGCTATGAACGCGAAAGCTCACCGACAGGATTGCCGCGCGCGGATGCTGATGTAGCGCGAGCACGTGGTGGTCTTGTCCTGTCGTGCGCAGATAGACGACTCCGCCATCACGGGCAGCCACGGCGAGACCCCACGCATCCGTATAAAACTTCTCCGCGCGAACAATGTCAGGCACTCCAAACTCAACACTGCGGATTGCGGCTACGGGGAAATCGCTCATCGCATTCCTCCTGAGCTTTGCCGTGCTCGATCGGCGTCAACCCGCGAAATCTGATGGAGCATCAAGATGCCGATTCATCGGCAATTCCATTTTTAAGCACGCCGATTCCATCAATCTCAACCTCAACTGTGTCGCCCGGTTTCATCCAGAGGGGCGGGTTGCGCTTTGCGCCAACACCGCCCGGCGTTCCCGTGACAATCACATCTCCGGGAACAAGCGGATTAAAGGATGAGCAGTAGTGAATCAGCGTCGGAATATCAAAAATCATCTCGCTGAGCACGGCCTGCTGCACGACCTCGCTGTTCAGGCGTGTGGTAAGACGGTGGAAGCCTGTTTCAGCAAATTCATCTGCGGTGACCATCCACGGCCCAAAGCCACCGGTCCCGGGAAAGTTCTTGCCCGGGGTGAATTGATGTGTGTGACGCTGCCAGTCGCGGATGCTGCCATCGTTGTAGCAGGCATATCCGGCAACGTGCCCAAGAGCGGTTTCCCTGGGAATGTAGCGGCCGGCTTTGCCGATAATCACGGCGAGTTCTCCCTCAAAGTCAAGCTGGGAGGAAACGCGCGGTCGAATGATGTTCGTCAAGTGGCCCGTCTGGGTATTGGGCAGGCGCATAAAGATTGTAGGGTGTTCGACGGCGGCGCGCCCGGTCTCCACGCGGTGCATCTCGTAATTGAGCCCGACGCAGAAGATCTTTTCGGGATTGGGAATGACCGGCAGCCACTCCATTTCTGCAAATTCGTAGCGCACCGCAGCCGCGCCGGCCTTGTCGAGCGCGGCGATGTCCTGCCGTGCAAGCCATGATTTCAAATCCGGATAGTCCGCAATCAGTACCAATCCGGTGTCCAGTACCGACCGGTCGTGGACGATGCCCCAGGATGTTCTGTCGTGTGTTCGAAACGTTGCCAGTTTCATCAATTATTTGCCTGGAAGCGCGTGCCACGCTGCCTTTCTGCTTCAGCTTGACGCATGCCTGCAGAAACCTGCAGACCGCAGGCAGATGGTACCTTTTGGTACCGCATCGCTGTCAACATGGTTGCTCGGGCATCGCTGCCTTTACAATCCTCGACCCATTTTGTTATCTATTCCCATGTGCATGGTACGCGCGGGTACCGTGACGCTTTGTTTGCAATGCCTGCCACGGCTGCTTGCATGCCATGCAGGACAGGCCGAAGCAGCATGGCTTTTCAGTGGCCGTACGGAGGGATCAAGAACAATGCTCAGCAATGAATTGCCTGCAATGAGAACCCCTTACAAGCTCGATGCGGGTGAAGGCAAGCGCTTTCGTTTCGGCGGTCATCTTGCAACCATCATTGCGACTCCCGCCGAACTCGGACAGACCGCAAGCGGGACGGTGCTTAGCGGTGCGAAGGGCGCAAAGTTTCCGCTGCACCGTCATCAGGCCAGCCATGAGGCCATGTTCGTATTGGAGGGCGTTGTCGCTCTTTCTCTCGCAGGATGTTCCTATCTGCTCACTCAAAGCGATTACGTGAACATTCCCGCAGGCACACCGCATGGATATGAGTTTGTCGATCACCGGGGCAAGCTGCTGAGCTGGACCTTTGGAGGAAACGCGGCCGACGCTTACGAACGGATCGGCGGCAAGTATCCGGGCAACGTGTATGCAGAAACCGGTGAATCAGTGGACTGGAGCGCTCTATCGAGTGGGGTCGATACCGAACTGGCAGCCGAAGAGGGCGGCAAGTCCGATCACACCGCAGAAAAACTGACCGTGGCGCCGGAAGGGATGCTTCCCTTTGTACTCGCAGCAGGTGAAGGCGAACGCATGATCGCGGCCGACCAGCTCTACACAATTCTGGGTAATCAGACCCATAGCAACGGCGTTTTTATTACGCTCCTTACCGAGGGGCCAATCGGTCCCGCCATACCCCGGCACCAGCATGAAAAAGTGACGGAACTTTTCCATTGCCTGAACGGGCAGATGGAGATGTTTGCGGGCGACGGCATGGTGGCGATTGATCCGGGCGATTTCCTGCACATTCCGCCCAGGACTCCTCACTCATTTCAGCTGAAGAAGCACGATACGCGATTCCTGGGGATGATCACCCCCGGTCATTTCGAGCCATTCTTCCGGTATCTCTGCGATCCGTTTGAGGGATACCGCTACCCGCTTGTGCCGCCGCCCTTTCGATTTGACCGTGTGATTCAGAATCTCAATGAACTGGATCTCACAATTCTTGAACGGCTCGGCGGACCCCCTGCGGGATCTGCAGGCTGAAAACCGGGGGCGGGATGTCACAAACCACTTCACAAGTGCGCGTCATTCCCGATCAGGTGTACAGCCGTGCAGGCGGCGTGGCGCGGCTGGCGGATGTGTACATCCCTTCCGCGCCCGGAGTCGAGCCGTCCGTGGTTATCTGGCTCCATGGCGGCGGCTGGAGATTCGGAGACCGGCATCTCGCACCAGACCTCAAGAGCTTTGCAGCAGAAGCCGGCCTGGCGGTCGTCAGCATCGATTACCGGCTGAGTGACGAAGCGACGTTTCCCGCAGCCGTGGTGGATGTGAAAACTGCCGTGCGGTGGGTAAAGGGCGTCTGCGCCGCCTTCGGTTTGAACGGTCGTCGTGTCGGTCTGTGGGGATCTTCCGCCGGCGGCCATCTTGCCGCCGTGGCCGCGCTTTCGACCGCGGAGGAGTTCCGCAGCGAGGAACATGCGGCGTACCAGTCCGATGTGGATGCGGTGGTTGACGGATATGGGCCCACAAACTTTGGGCTGATTGATCAGGAGCGTACGGCGATGGCGGCAATGCGGACCGACGCAGAGAGCCGCCTGGTTGGAGAAGTCTTACCGGTCAGCCATCCTGATTCATTCGAATCAAAATTTCTCGGGGTTGCCGTCAGGCCATCTTTGCGAGAGGTGATGTTTGCGGATCCGGTCCATTATGTGAGGCCGGATGCTCCTCCGTTCCTGATTCTTCATGGTCAGGCGGACAGCCTGATCCCCGTCAGTCAGAGCAGGTATCTATTTGATGCTCTGTGCACGGCCTCAACCGAGGCAACGCTGCTTCTGTTTGAAAAGTTGTCCCATGGATTCTTCAACTCTTCAAATCTGGTAACTACAGACGTCGGTACGGTCAATGTAACCCAATCTCCGGCCGCAAAGTCCTCTGCACGCTGGGGATGTGATCCATTCGCCGCCATCTTCCCGATGGTGGGCAGCTTCTTTCGAGCTCATCTTGCACAATGACAACTCGGTTCGGCGTTATTCACGCCCGCCAACCCGCTTGCCCGGTTGTTCAGGTCCATCGGGAGAAGGCAGGGTAACCTCGCACCGATGGTCCGTCGCCGATGCTTGCCGGTTGTGCAGATGTCGGCAGAGTGCAAACTTGTCGCGGGCGGGCAACCGGAAGCAAAAACTCATCAAGCCTCCTCCATTTTTCCGCCGGCCTCATCCATGGGAAATCTGGCAGAGAAAGTTTAAGGCTCGCGGGTGAATGGCACGCATCTAAACTGGGGGTATGTTCATTTGCACCTCGGAGAGCAACGCATGAAGGAAGCTGTGATTATTTCGGCCGTGCGAACGCCTGTGGGCCGCTTTCAGGGGTCGTTACAGTCCTTTACAGCGCCGCGGCTGGGCGCACTGGTCGTGCGCGAGGCTGTACACCGGGCGGGATTCAATGCTGGGCAGAGTACGGATCCAGGCGATGGGCATCAATTCAATGAGATTGACGAGTGCATTATGGGCTGCGTGCTGCAGGCCGGCGTGGGCCAGAATCCAGCGCGGCAGGCGGCGCTCTTCGCAGGACTGCCCCATGAGATTGGCGCATGTACGGTGAACATGGTCTGCGGCTCGGGTTTGAAGGCAGTGTCGATGGCGGCCCAGGCGATCCTGACGGGCGATGCCGAGTTGATTGTTGCCGGCGGCATGGAGTCAATGTCGAACGCGCCGTATCTTTTGCCGCAGGCGCGGTCGGGCTATCGCATGGGGAATGGCGTGCTGGTGGACGCAATGATCAACGATGGTCTCTGGGACGTTTACAACAACTTCCACATGGGCACGGCCGGCGAGCTGGTGGCACAAAAATATGGCATCAGCCGTGCTGAGCAGGACGCGTTTGCCGCCGAGTCGCACCAGCGCGCCGCAGCCGCGACAGCCGCGGGATTATTTCGCGACGAGATTCTGCCGATTGAAGTGCCGCCGGTGAAGCAAGGCGATCCGCCACGCACATTTGCCGCCGACGAGTCAGTTCGGCCTGGAACAACAGCGGAGACCCTCTCGCGCCTCAAGCCCGCGTTCAAGGAGGGCGGCACGGTGACAGCAGGCAACGCTCCGGGCGTAAGCGACGGCGCGGCTGCCGTGGTGGTTGCCAGCGCAGAGAAGGCTGCCGGCCTGGGGATTGAACCGATGGCGGTGATACGGGCGCGAGCCACCAGCGGACGCGCGCCGGAGTGGATGAGCCTGGCGCCGATTGATGCGGTGCGCAAGGTGGCGGCCAAAGTGGGCTGGCGCCTTGACGCCGTGGACCTGTTTGAGCTGAATGAGGCGTTCAGCGTGCAGGCGCTGGCGGTGATCCGCGAGCTGAAATTGAATCCTGATCGCGTCAATATCCACGGCGGCGCCGTTGCCATCGGGCATCCCATAGGGGCCAGCGGGGCCCGCGTGCTGGTGACGCTTTTGCATACAATGGCGCAGAAGAAGGCCTCACGGGGGATTGCGGCATTGTGCCTGGGCGGCGGGAATGCGGTTGCGCTGGCGATTGAGCGGGTGTGAGCAACGAAATGTAACGCGCACTGCATGCGCCTGAACTGCCCTGCATGGAAGCACTAATTCAGCGAGGATTTCGCCGAGGAAAGCTCGCTCTCACGCTGCTTGAGCTCCTTGGCCACCACACAGTTGCGCCCGCTGTTCTTGGCGTGGTAGAGAGCGGCGTCGGCAGCCTGAATCATGGTTTCATAGTTATCTGGGAAACCTGAAATCACGCCGAAGCTGGCAGTAATCGGGATCCGCCTGTCGCCAGCCTCGACGTCAGACTGTTCCACGGTCAGGCGCATCTCCTCCGCGCGCAGCCTGGCGTTTTCGAAGCTGGCGCCCGGCAGGATGAGAAGGAACTCCTCGCCGCCATAACGGCCGACCCAGTCGTAACTGCGCACCATGCCCTGGAAGAGCGCGCTGACGTGCTTGAGGGTTTCGTCGCCGGCGCGATGGCCGAAGGTGTCGTTAATCTTCTTGAAGTGATCGAGGTCAACCAGGAGAATGCTGAGCGGCTTGCCCTCGCGCATCGAGCGGTTCACCTCGTCGGAGAGCCGTTGCACGATGATGCGGTGATTCCACACGGCGGTCAACCCGTCGTGTTCGGCACAGTAGCGCATCTGTTCGCGGGCGCGGACCAGCTCTATCTTCTCCTGCTCCAGGTCTTCTGTCCGCATCTGCACGGCTTGCTCCAGGCGGCGCTTCTGGCCCATGAGATGGCCAACCCGCAGGCGCCAGATAATCAGGATGAGGAGCAGTGCCAGCAGTCCAAAGCTGGATTGCACAACGCTGTTCTGCCACCAGCTTGGCTCGATGCGAAAAGAAAAAGTGGAGACCGGCGAGACGGCATTCCCGGCGGCATCAACCGATTCAGCCTCGAATCGGTAGTTCCCGGGCGCGAGATGACGAAAGCGCACCGTCATGTCCTCAGTGTCTTCCCATCCCGTACCCTGGTCACCAACGAGACGATAGCGGATGCCGGCATCGAGCGTGTTGTGGAACGCGAGTGAGGCCATCGAAATCACCATCGGCCCGCCACTCCATTTCACCTTGTTCGCCTCGGTGAGCGGCGCACCATTATATGCGGCCTGTTCGAAAACAAGCGGTGGCTGCGATTGCGCGGATGCGAAGTGCGGCTGGAGAAGATGCGACAGACCGCCGGTGGTGCCGATCCAGATGCTGCCGTCCTGGTCTTCCATCAGTGAGTCGCTGTTCACATCGTTCCAGATGAGCCCGTCATCCTTGGTGAAGCTGCGCCAGGAGTGACCGTCGTAGACGCTCACGCCGGCATCCTGACCCACCCAGAGCCAGCCGCGGCTATCTACCATCAGGGCAACCACCTGTTCAGAGAGAAGCTCGGGCCGCGTAATGGTCTGAGTGCTGGTGATACTATTGCCGGTCAACTGCAGCTTCATCAGATTCCGGGAAGAGTCGGCCATCCAAAGATTGCCCTGACCATCCACGGCGATAACGTCGGGCCGAATCGGCAATGTGCCGGTATCAATGTGGACCCACTTGTTCTGGTCAAGGTGAAACACACCCTGTTCACTGGTGGTCCATACGCCACCCTGGGGGTCAAGGCAGAGATTTGTGAATCGTGTCTTCGCCGCGGGGAGTGATGGACCATCGAAGAGATGAGGCGCCTCACCCCGGGCCAGCGTATCGACGACATACAGCCCGCCCGCGGTCGCAATCCACAGCCGCTTCTGGGTATCCACCAGCATGCGGTAGACCTCGGGAACCTTCCACTGCTGTGCTATCAGGGTGCCTGGATTGATGCGCGCGACGCTGCCCTGCTGGGTGCCAATCCACATCGCTCCATCAGGAGCTTTTGCCAGAGCCACCACCTGGCCGGTTCCAATACCGGACTGATGCCACGCCACGGGCGTGTTTCCGTTGCTGGGGAAGTAGTCCAGCCCGGAGTCGGTACCCACCCAAAGACGGCTTGCGCCATCGCGAGCCATGGCCCATACGGTGTCGTTGCTCAGTCCGTCAGCGTTGGTATAGCCCTGCCAGCGATCCTCACCCAGCCACAGGAGCAGTCCATGACCCACCAGTCCGATCCACACAGAGCCATCGCGATCAACAAAGAGCTTGGAGATATCAATGTGGGGCAGGCCATTCCGCTGATCCACAATGCGCCAGTGGTCGCCTGTCCAGATTCCAAAAACGGAGCCCTGCGAGGCGAGAATCCGCCCCTGTGCATCCTCAACCAGTTCCTGGGCCGGGCCGGCAGGCAGATCACCGGGAACATCGCGCATTTCAAAGCTGTCGGTGCCGGGCTCCAGCTCGGCAATGTGCTGGCGGCTGCGGATCCAGAGTTGCCCGCTGGTTGTGAGCATCAGGTTGTTCCACTGGTCTTCAGGCAGTCCCATGCGCGCCCGCTCATGGGTCGTAACGCCGTCTTTCAGGCGGCAAAGGTCGGAGTCGCATCCGTACCAGAGAGAGCCGTCTCGTGCGTAAAGAACGCTCCAGATTACCGTGCCCTGCAGATGCATCGGCGTGGCGGTCCAATTGTCCGCAGCCACTCTGCTGATCAGGAATGCGCCACGCTGAGTGGCCACCACAATCTGATCGCGGCTCTTCGAGGTCATGGCGGTGTTGAGTCCCGGGAAGAGCATGGTGCGGCTGACTGGCAGTGCGACCTTCGTGAAGCGTCCGTTCGCGGCTTCAAAATAGAGGCTGGTGTCCGTTGCCACCCAGATTGTGCCGTCCTGGCTGACGTACACGGTGCGAATCACGCGCTCGTGAATGCCCTGGTCCTCTCCGTAGCGGTGAAAAGTCTTCCCGTTGTAGCGGTAAAGGCCGCTTTCAGTACCCACCCAGAGGTAGCCGGTGTGGTCCTGGACCAGCGCCGAGATGTTCAGATTGTCAAGCCCATCGGTATAGGCCCGGAAACTGTAGCGCTGGGCCGGGGCGGCGAGACCTGCCGACAGCAACAGCGCGCAGCCGAGGAACAGTCTCACGCCCTGTTGAATCATCCGCGAACTGGACCGGCCCATCATGTTCTCTCGTTCTCTCCGGCTGCAAAGATTCGGGTTTAGTTCGAGCCCTGGGTTTCAACTTTTGACAAAAGCATGAGTCTCTTCGGCTTACCGCCACCGCCCATACGAACGGGTGCCCGAAGATGAACAAATTATGGCCTCCCATGGCGCGGGAGTGCCATTCCACAAAAGGTCTATTACCTGTCCTGTCAGTGGTATATGGCTTTTCCCTGTGAGGGCGATGGTGGGGCGGATTGCAGGACTCTGGAGAAAAAATCTGAGAACTAATTAAGAATCAGTCGCAGGCGAACGCGGGTTCAGCGGTAGGTTCTACAGCCGGGGGATGTTCGGTCTCCTCGGGCGCTAGTCCATCGGCCCCCGAGGCAAGCTGCTGGCGGAAGAAACTGTCCACCTGCTCCAGCACTTCGGACCCGGTGCGCATCTGGTAGATTGCCGCCCTCAGCCTCGCTCCGCCGGGAACACCATGCGTGAACCAGGTGGCAAACTGCTTCATCTTGCCCGCCGTTTCCCCGTGTCGGGCATCGCGGGGCAGAGTCTGGCTGACCTCAGCCTCGTCAAGCAGCATCTGGAAGTAGGAGCGGATCATGTTGTAGCGGTCCTGCGCGCTGGGCAGGTCGTAGCTGCCGGTGGCCGTGTACTGCGCTATCTGTCTGAATATCCACGGGTTCGACGATGCTGCCCGGCCAATCATGACAGCATCGCAGCCGGTCTGCGCCACCATGGCGGCGGCGTCCTCCGGAGTGCGAATGTCTCCGTTGCCGATGACAGGAATGGCAACCGCCTGCTTGATGGCGGCAATCCACTCCCAGCGCGCCTGGCCGCTGTAACCCTGTTCGCGGGTGCGGGCATGCAGCGCGACGGCATTCAGCCCCTCCGCCTCGGCCATCCGCGCCAGCTCAACACACACAACCTGGGCATCGTTCCAACCCATCCGGATCTTGACGGTAAAGGGGATACTGACCGCGCCGCGGACTGCGCGAAAGATTTCGCCGATTCTTGGCAGGTCGCGCAGCAGACCCGAGCCGCCGTTGCAGCCGACCACCCGCTTGGCCGGGCAGCCTAGGTTGAGATCCACCACGTCAAAGCCTGTATCCTGCACAATCCGTGCGGCTTCAGCCAATGTGTCGGCATTTGAGCCAAAGAGCTGCGCGGCGATGGGATGTTCGTCGTCATAGAAGGTGAGGTAGCGGCGGCGCTTGGACTCGCGCATGCGCGACAGGCCGTCAGCCGAGGTGAACTCGGTCATCAGCAGGCCGCAGCCGGATTGCGCATTGGTGACCGTTGCCTCAATGCGGGATGGTTCGACCATCGGGCCGCAAGCCGCCCCGGAACCGGCAGTCGCCTGACTTCCCGGGCCGTCCTGAGCGCCGCCGGCGAAGAGGCTGGCGTGGCGAATAAAGCGGCGGAACACGGTATCGGTTACCCCGGCCATGGGAGCCAGCACCGTGGCGGGCTTCACAGCGACGGGGCCAATCCGCACCTCCGCTGGCACCCGGGTATCGGCGGGCATCGCGTGCTGTACCGGGCTGTCCCAGCTCTTGTTCACCGTGAATCCTCTGCGTGACATGGCGCCTGCCTGAACGAACGTGGGCCCCCGCCGTGGCGGAGGCCCTCTACTTCAACTCTCTGCCCTGGCGTCTCTGCTATTTCGCGGGCGCCGCCTCGCTGGCCTTGGCATACTTGCGGCGGAATCGCTCCACGCGCCCTGCCGTATCCACCAGGCGCTGCTTGCCGGTGAAAAACGGATGGCATACCGAGCAGATTTCCACATGAATGTCGCCCTTGTGGGTCGAACGGGTCTCAAAGTTGCTTCCGCAAGCGCACACAACGCGCACCGTTTCATAAGCGGGATGAATCTTTTCCTTTGGCATCTGTTGGGACAAACCTTTCCTGCAATGCTCTTATTGTAGGTGGATTCGGGCTGAGACGCAATTTCTGTCCTACTTTGCCAGCGCCTTTTCGATGCCAGCCTCCACCAGCCGTGCCATGATGGCGTAACCGGCTGGTAGCGGGTGCACGCCGTCCGGGCTCAGATTGCGAGGCAGGCCGTCCTCGGAGTCTTTCAGGGCGGAGTGATAGTCCACGAAGACATAGCCCTTTTTCGCGGCGTAACTCTGAATCCACGTGTTCAGCGCATCAATCTTCGGCGCGGGGTGCAGGCCGCGATGCCACCAGAAATCGGTGGCCGGCGTCACTGAGCACAGCACCACCCTGATGTCATTTGCGGTTGCCAGGTCGGCCATGGACGCGAGGTTGTCCTCAATCTGTTCCATGGTTTCGGGGCCCGTGTTCTCGGCGATGTCGTTGGTTCCGGCAAGGATAACCACGGCCTTGGGCTGAAGGTGAATCACGTCCTGACGAAAGCGCACCAGCATCTGCGGCGAGGTCTGCCCGCTGATTCCGCGATTGATGTAGGGCTTGCCCGGGAAGGACTGGTCCAGATGCCATCCCTGGGTGATCGAGTCGCCCATGAAGACCACTCGATTCTCGCCCGGCTTGGGCGGGCCGAGACTGGCATCCTCGTCGCGGAAGCGCGCGAGCCAGCCGAAGTCGGTGAGCACCTGCAGATCGTGCTGGCGCCAGTAGGCGTTGTCTGGGTGGCCCGAGAGCAGGGTACCGGTCGCGGCTGGGGCCTGCCGGGCCGGGGCGGGTGCCTTGGTTTCGGGAACGTTTCCGGCCTCCTGGGCGCTGCTGCATGCGGGCGTCAGCAGCGCGGCGAGTACGAACGCTGCGACGAGTGAAGGCAAAGCAGGTCGATGCACGGCGTAATCCCCCTTGACTGGCATTCAGGTTGGCTTTGACAAATCGGTTTTCTTCAGCGCTCTCGATTGTAGGCAATCGGATTGGTTTGCGCATCCTCTTTTCCACAAAATCGCATCAGTCCCACCGGCCCGCAGCCGTGCCGGATGCGCTAGGCTTTGAAGAGTCATGAGCGCTTGTCCCATCTGCGGAGGAACAGGACTGGTTCAGGTGGTGAACGCTGCAGGCCGCCAGGTGACGCGCGGCTGCGCGTGCCAGGAGGCCGAGCGGGAGCGGAAACGGCTGGCTGCGGCGCAGATACCCGAGCGGTATGGCGAATGCACACTCGACGGCTACGATCCATCGTTCCCCGGCGCGGACGGCTCGCTGTGCGAGGCGCTATTGACAGCGCGCAGATTCGTCGAAGCTTATCCCGTGGATACGGCTGGCAAGGGCCTGCTGTTTGCGGGATCCATCGGGGTGGGCAAGACGCACCTGGCCGTGGGCGTGTTGCGGCGTCTGGTGCAGGAGCGCGGCGCGCGAGGCCTGTTCTGTGACTATCGGGAGCTGCTCAAACGCATCCAGAACAGCTACAACCCGCAAGTGAATACCACCGAGCTGGAGCTGCTGAGGCCGGTGTTTGCCGCTGAAGTGCTGGTGCTGGACGACCTAGGCGCGCAAAAGCCCAACGAGTGGGTATGGGACACGGTGGCGCTCATCCTGAATACGCGCTACAACAACCGGCAGTCCACCATCATTACCACCAACTTTGCCGACCTGCCCGCGGGCGGCGCCGCCAGTGACGCTGAACGCGCCGCGCGCGAGCAGAGCCTGGGTGACCGCATTGGCGACCGCATGCGCTCGCGGCTGGCCGAGATGTGTGTTCGCGTGGAGATGAGCGGCCGGGACTTTCGCCAGTCAGTGAAGCGCGCGCGCTTCGGCTGAGGCTGCGCAGCAAAGCGGTGTCCCCGGTTACGGAACCTGCTCAGAGAAGGCAGTCATAATGCGCAGATGGCTGGAAACTGTGGGGTTGGCGGCGTTGTTCATCCAGTTGTGGATGGCCTGGATGGCCGTGGCCGGACCGCATCGGCTGCCGAACCGGATTCCCACCCACTTTGATGCGGCAGGGAATCCCAATGGCTGGGGCTCACCCACGGTGCTGCTGTTCCTGGTGTTTGTGGCGACGTCTGTTTATGTGGTTCTCACCGTGGTTGCGAGGTTCCCGGCGCGCTTCAATTATCCGGTGCGCGTGACAGCGCGGACACAGCAGCGGGTGCAAGACCTGACCCTGGATATGTTGAGCTGGTTCAAGGCCGAGTTGGCCAGCCTGTTTGCAGTGCTGCAGTGGGGCATGATCAAGGCGGCGCGCAGCGGGGATGGTCGCCTGCACGTTCCGGTGGTAACCCTGTTCATCGTGGTTCTGCTGGGGACGGGAGCATGGTATCTGGTGGCCGTGCTGCGTGCCGCGCGCACGCCGAACGGCTGAGGCGCGGCGTGCGCCTGCCGGGGCTAGAACACCCAAAGGCTTAGCAGCACGGTAACCATCGCGGCCACCGTCATAACCTGGTAGGCGGATTCCTCCCAGTGGCGCACGCGGGTAAGCTGGTCTGCCGCAGGTGATGCCGCGGAGATTTCGGGTTGGAGAGGGAAGTTCATGGTGCGTCTGCCTTCAAATAAATGACCTGTTCCATTGGCTGGATACGCAGACTAGCCATCGCGCGTTCCAGCACTCTGCTGCCATTTAGATACAAATCCCTCCGCCTGGGAATCAAACAAAAGATGCAGAAGGGCGGGACGAAGGTCATTCCGTCTGCTTCATCAAGCACGGCGCATGTGGCGCGGCTCCGGCCCAGTACGAGCGCCGGGGGCTGACAGGATTCTCTGGCGTTTGGGTGTAAAATCCGCACGTGAGTACAGGTCAGAATCTCAATCTGGTTCCCCGCAACGAGGCGAGGCAGCGCAACTGGGTACCGCTGGCAATCGCAGCGTTCGTTGTCATCGTGGTGGCCGCATTGGTCATTCTGGTGATGCAGCACAGCCATAAGACCGCCATCGTCACATCCATCTCGGCCACGCCGGATCCGTATGCCGCGAATCTGCCGATCACGAACCTCGCCATGAGCGAGTCTTCCAACTTTGTCGGCGGAAAGCTGACCTACGTGGACGGTCACATCACGAATACCGGTGACCGTGTGGTGAAAGGCATCACCGTTCAGGTGCTCTTTCGCGACTTTGCCAAGGAAGTGACCCAGAATGTGACCCAGAAGATGATGCTCATCCGCACGCGCGAGCCGTATATCGACGTGGAGCCGATTTCTGCCGCGCCGCTGCAGCCGGGCGGGGAACGGGATTTCCGCCTGATCTTTGACGCGGTTTCGCCCGACTGGGATGGCGCCTACCCTGAAATTCGCATTGTCCACGTGGACTTCCACTAATCTTCCGGCTGGCGCCAATTACCCGGTAGAAGTTACCCTGCCGGGTAAAAACTACACTGATTGCCGGGTAGAGCAGTTGCCCGGCAGGTCTGCGCGGTCAGGCAGCACCCGTCTAGGCCTAACAATTCAATAGAGATGCTTGATTGCGCCTGGCGTGCCGGACTTTGGCATGGGCCTTGCAATCTACAAGGGCGAGTAGAAACTCAAATTTGCCCGGAGCGACGCTGCGGGCCAAAACCGAAGAGGCCGACACCATGACCACACATACTTCTATTCTCAACAAGTTTTCTGGCACGTTTGCCGTGATTCTCCTGTCGTCTGCGATGTCAATTCCGGCGGTTGCACAGCAGTCGCAGCCTGCCGGCGAAGCCCAGGCAACCCCTCCCGCGGCGGTGCAGCCCTCCCCGTCAGCCTCTTCGGCGTACACCGCCCCGAAGGAGGGGTTCTGGGGTCACCTGAATCCATTTGCGCGCAAGAAGTGGGTGCACAGGCAGATCGACCCGCTGAATGACCGCCTGAGCGAGCTTGACCAGGTGAATGCCAAGAACGCCGCGGACATCAAGGATGTGGATGCCCGTGCTCAGGCCGGTATCAACAAGGCGCAGTCTTCCGCCGACGCAGCTAACCAGACCGCGCTTGCAGCGAATTCGCAGGCACAGAATGCAAACAGCACGGCGCAGAGCGCGTCTACTCAGGTCAACCAGTTGAACGGAACGGTGAACGGGCTGGATCAGTATCACCAGATCAGCGACGTCGATGTCGCCTTCCGGTCAGGCAATCCTGTGCTCTCCTCGGCAGCGCGCGAGCAGCTTGACGGTCTGGCCGCAAATCTTGCCGGTCACCAGGGCTACATCCTGGAGATGGAAGCGCACTCGCCCGGAGCGGGCAGCGCCGGCATCCAGCGCTCAGAGCGGCTGGTCGAGGCCGTGAAGCGCTATCTCGTCACCGAGCACCAGATTCCCGTCTACCGCATGCACTCGGTGGCCATGGGCAACGCCCAGGTGGCCAACGGCGACGACGCGGGTACGTCCCATCGCGTTCGCACCAGCAGCGTGCACATCCGGCTGATGGAAAACAGCTTGGCGGCCCAGGATTCCACATCCCCCCATGGTGTGGCTTCTTTGAGTGGTGCGGAGCGGCCGTAAAGCCGCATAGCCACCCCCTGAGGCTTCCTCCGCCCTGACGGTTACCCCGCCGTCCGGCCGCCAAACAAGCTCTCGCAACACGAGAGAACCAAGGCAACTTGGCCCCTGTCAAAGACAGGGGCCTTTTTTTCGTTTCCTCCGGGAATGATCCGCTGGAGTGCGGCGCGCGCACGGATGTCGAGTGTCTGTGTACCGGAGTAAATCCGGTGCGAACCGGTAAAATCAGGTGTGTATGAGCCCGGGCAACCTTGAGAGCGCCGTGGAGGACTCGCTGCTCGACGGCAACCGCTTTGTGCGTGCCTGCCGGCGACGGCCCGTTGACCGCACACCGGTATGGTTTCTGCGTCAGGCCGGGCGCTACATGCAGGAGTATCGCGACATCCGCAGGCACCACACGCTGGTGGAGATATGCAAGCAACCGGAGCTGGCCTCAGAGGTGACCATCACCGCCGCTGAGAAGCTGGACGTGGACGCCGCCATCATCTTTGCCGATCTGCTGCTGCCGCTGGAGCCGATGGGTCTGCCGTTTGAATTTCAGGCGGGCGAGGGTCCGGTGGTCCGCCGGCCGGTGCGCTGCGCTGAAGATGTGCGCGCGCTGCGGACCGATCGGGCAGGGGAGCTGGCCTATGTGGCCCGCGCGATTGAGAAGGTGGCTGCGCACTTCCGTGACCGGCTGGGCATTATCGGGTTCTGCGGCGCGCCCTACACGCTCGCCAGCTACATGATCGAGGGCGGCGGCTCGCGCAATTACATCCATACCAAGCAGATGATGTATGGCGACACGGCCACGTGGCGCTCTCTGCTGGACAAGATTGTCGTGGTGCTCATCGAGTTCAGCCGCCTGCAGGTACAGGCAGGCGCCCAGGTCATCCAGATTTTTGATAGTTGGGTGGGATCGCTGGGTCCATCCGACTACCGCGATTACGTCTTCGATGCGTCGAAGCGGCTGGTGCGCGCTGTGCAGCAGATGGGCGTGCCGGTGATCTACTTTGGTGTGGAGACGGCAGGACTGCTCGTCGAGATGGCAGCCACCGGGGCGGACGTAATCGGGCTGGACTGGCGGCAGCCGCTGGCTGACGGCTGGCGAGTGGTGGGCTTCGACCGCGCCGTGCAGGGCAATCTGGACCCGATTACCCTGTTTGCACCGGTGGAGATACTGGAGCAGCGCGTCAAGGAGGTTCTGGGCTCGGCCAACGGCAGGCCCGGACACATCTTCAACCTTGGTCACGGCATTGCGCCGGGCACGCCT
>DASSHM010000147.1:0-5608 GCA_035692885.1 Occallatibacter sp. | reverse complement strand
GAGCAAAAACAACCTCGGCAACACTTTTGGCATCGTTCAACTGAAAAAATCTTCGCCGTGTGCCGTTTTTCTAATCCGCTCTCAGAGTCTCCGCTCTGTGACGGATGTTTTTGGGGAAAATGCCTCCATTCCCCGCGTTCGCACGTACCAGAGAATGAAACGGCGTAATCAAATTATCACGCGACATCCCCCGCTCGCCACAGTCCCGCATTGTGATTCAATTTATATCGAAATCCGGTACATCAGACCGCTTCGATTGCATTCGATCACTACCGGGCACCTCTGTGATGGCCACAAACCGCTTGCTTTTGCCTCACCACGATTAGCACTCGCAACACTCCGCCTGAAGAAGTGTTGAAGGCTCGTTGCCGGCACTGAAATTCCTCTTTTTCGCCCGGACGCTCGAATGCAGTCTCTTCATCGACGACCGCTATTGTGAATACTGCGGCCGCCGAGCTGAAGATTTGGAGAAGCGGTGCCCCGCCCGGGAGCTATCCTCCCTGTCGCATCCGGAAGTTAACTGCAATAGTGACGATGATCGGCACCGGCACTCCGTCCAGCATCGCAGGCCTGAACCTCCACTTCTCGATCTCTTTGAGTGCCTGGCCATCTAAGCCATATTCGGCATGAACCAGGATTTGCTCACGCGCAGTCAGCCCCTTCTCGGTCACCAGTACTTGCACCACGACCACTCCGTTGTAAAATGCGCGTCTCGCATTATCGGTATACTCCGCCTCTGGAGCGAAGAGAACCACCGGAGTCTCAAGTCCGTTCACACTGTTCGCAGGCCATGCCACGGGCAGTGCCTCTGTCTCCTTGCCAAACAGGAATGGCACCCAGACCAGCAACCGGGTCGCCACCGGCCTGCCTTCAAGACGGCCCGGCTCATAGGTTGACCTCTTCACTGCCAACTCGGCCATGCTGTCAAGAGGAGTCTTTAGCTGGTTCAACACTTCCATCGCCCCGGGAGTTCCATCGGCTCCAATCACGACAAGGATCGCGCAAACGTGCTTCAACCCGTTCAGGCGTGGATCCTGCGGAACAGATATGGGGACTGCGTGTACGAGCTTTGCGTGCGTAACTCCCTTCCAGTCGAGATATACCCCGTCGGCATCCGGCTTTGGAGCATCGCTTTGCGCGTGAGCAGCCGCTATAAACAACAGCGTCAACAACGCCAGCCACAATGATCTTCCCATCGCAACTCCAATCTGTTCTCTGCCAGCGATTCTAAGCCTTACCGTTCTTCACCGGGAACACGGGCCTTCCAACTTGCGTATCCCCTTGGCAGCGGGCTCTGCCGCCGACATGGGGCAGGGACACAATCTCCTTGCCCTTGCCGCCCGTGTTTTGCTTTGCTGTTCCTGCAGAGAACTCACGCGCGCCATCGGCGGAACATGAGGAGGAGCCATGTATTGCAGTGGATGCGGTAAGGCATTGATACCCGGGCAGACCTTCTGTCCCCAGTGCGGCCGGGCCGCGGCGGCGCCGGTGCCAGCGGTTCCCAACCTCGGCTTCCAGCTCGCCAACTATGCGAGCCGAATCAAATCGCTCAGCATCGTCTGGTTCATCTACGGCGGGCTTTCGCTGGCGCTCGGCATTGCCGGCCTGGTCTTCGCCCGCGCCTTTTTCAGCGGCGCTTTGGGGCCGTGGGCGCATGGCCCCTGGGGGCATATGGGCCAGGGTCCTGAGATGATGCTCCCCTTCCTGCTCAAGTTCGCCTGGGTCTTTCTTGTCCTGCGCGCTGCGCTGGCCTTCGCGGCCGGCTGGGGGCTGATGGAGCGCACCTCCTGGGGGCGGATTGTGGCCATTGTGGCCGCCTTCTTCTCCGTCCTGAAGTTCCCCATCGGCACGGCTCTGGCCATCTGGACGCTGGTCACCCTCCTTGGCTATCGGAACTCAACCCTCTACGAGCAGTTGTAGGGCCTCCTGCGACCGCTTTCTCCCAGCCCTGCGCGCCCCGCGTCACAGGGCCGGGAAACCGCCTCACGTACAATCGACAGATGAGCTTTCCAGTCCAGCGCCTGCGCCGTTTGCGCCGCACTGAGTCGCTCCGCGCGCTCGTCCGGGAAACCACGCTTGACCCCGGCGATCTCATCCATCCCCTCTTCGTCTGCCCCGGCCAGGACGTGCGCCGTGCCGTCAGTTCCATGCCCGGTGTCTTTAATCTCTCCGTCGATCAGGCCGTCCGCGAAGCTGAGGAGGCTGCCGCGCTCGGCATTGGCGGACTGCTGCTCTTCGGCCTGCCCGACTCCAAGGACGAACAGGCAACCGGCGCGTGGAGCGAGGAAGGCATCGTACAGCAGGCCCTTCGCGCCATCAGGCAGTCCTCCGCCGCCAGTAAGCTTGTCCTCATCGCCGATGTCTGCCTCTGCGAATACACGAGCCACGGACACTGCGGCGTCGTGGTCAAGACCGGCGGCGGCTATGAAATTGACAACGACCCCTCGCTCGAGCTGCTGGGCCGCACCGCCGCGAGCCTCGCCCGCGCCGGCGCTGACGTGGTTGCCCCCAGCGACATGATGGACGGCCGCGTCGCCGCCATCCGCGGAGCCCTGGACGCCGCTTCACTCATCAATACGCCCATCCTCAGTTACGCCTCGAAGTTCGCATCCGCCTTTTATGGCCCCTTCCGCGAAGCTGCCGGCTCCGCGCCGCAGTTTGGCGACCGCAAAACCTATCAGATGGATGGCGCCAACCTGCGCGAGGCCATGCGTGAGATCGAGCTCGACCTTGACGAAGGCGCCGACATGGTGCTGATGAAGCCTGCCATGCCCTACCTGGATGTGGTGCATGCCGCGCGCCAGCGCTTTGATGTGCCCATCGGCGCCTACCAGGTCTCCGGCGAGTACGCCATGCTGCAAGCCGCCTTCCAGAACGGCTGGCTCGACCGCGATCGCGCCATGCTCGAGTCGCTGCTCGGCATCCGCCGCGCCGGCGCCGACTTTATCGTCACTTACTTTGCCAGGGACGCCGCAAAGCTGCTGCAACGTTAGCTGGTCCTCAATCCGTGGCATCGCATGCCGCTCTGCTCAGGCCAGAGTGAGTCTGAGAAGCCTGCGGGAAGGTGACTTGAATGACTCACGCCAATCCATGGGCCGGTCCCGCAATCCTGGCCGTATTCTGCATCACCTATGCCCTCGTATTTGCCGAGGAAAAGCTCCACCTCCGCAAGTCCAAGCCGGTCATGGTGGGCGCGGCCATCATCTGGATTCTGGTCGCCATCGCCTATCAGCGCAACGGCTCAGGTGCGCTGGTGGGCGCTGTTCTCCGGGATGTGCTCACGGAGTATGCGGAACTGTTCCTGTTTCTGCTCTCCGCCATGAGTTTTGTCAACGCCATGGTGGAACGCAACGTGTTTGAGGTACTGCGCGCCAGGCTCTCCTCCATGCGCCTTACCGCGCGCGGCGTCTTCTGGGTCACCGGCATCATTGCCTTCGCTCTGTCACCGGTTGCGGACAACCTGACCACGGCGCTGGTGATGGGAACCGTGGTGATGGCCACTCTGGGCAACCGTTCCAAGGCGGTCGTCGGCGCGCTGGTCAGCGTCGTGGTCGCCGCCAACGCAGGCGGCGCGTTCTCGCCGTTCGGCGATATCACCACGCTCATGATCTGGCAGAAGGGCGTGGTCCAGTTCGCTCAATTTTTCAATCTCTTCCTTCCCGCGCTCATCAGTTGGCTCATCCCGGCCTTCATCATCTCGTTCACCATTCCGCGCCAGAGCCCGGAGGAGCAGGTCTACCCGGCCCGTTTGCGCAGGGGCGCGTGGGTGATTGTCATCATGTTCGCGCTCACCATTGCCGCGACCGTGTTCCTCGACCACTTTCTTCACCTGCCACCGTTTCTGGGCATGATGATGGGGCTCGGTGTGCTCAACTTCTACTCCTACTTCCTCAGCGGCGCTCACCTGCGCAGGCAGGTCAATGGCTCTGCGCCGTTTGACATCACCTCATCAGGAATCAAGCGGGATCAGGCCCACAAGCCATTTGACATGTTCGCAATTCTCGAAAAGGTGGAGTGGGATACCCTGCTCTTCTTTTACGGCATCATGTTCTGCGTGGGCGGCCTCGGCGCCATCGGCTATCTTGAGGGCCTTTCCCGGTTTCTATACGGCGGCCTCGGCCCCACGCACGCCAACATCCTGGTCGGCCTGGTCTCTGCCGTGGTCGACAACATCCCCCTCACCTTCGCCGTACTCACCATGCATCCCGTCATGAATTCCGGCCAGTGGCTCCTCATCACGCTGACCGCTGGAATCGGCGGATCCCTGCTCTCAGTGGGTTCGGCTGCCGGGGTGGCTCTCATGGGCATCAGCCGCGGAAAATACACCTTCCTCAGCCATCTCAAATGGACTGGCGTCATTCTCCTGGGATATGCCGCGGGCATCGCCGCCCATCTGCTGTTGAACAGCCGCCTCTTCGTCAATTAGCGCTCAACAATTCGCTTTGTGATGCGCAGACCCTGTGTTTTTCTAATTGCACCCGCCTATGCTCAAGAGAGTCGAAAACTACTTTCAGTTCCTCCCTCTGGGAACCAACTGGCGCACCGAGATCCTGGCCGGAATCACCACCTTCCTCACCATGGCCTACATCATTCTGGTGAACCCCGCCATCCTGTCGGAGGCGGGCGTCCCCCTCGCCGCCGTCACCGCCGCCACCTGTCTCTCTGCGGCCTTTGCCTCCATTCTCATGGGCATATTCGCGCGCTACCCCATCGCCCTCGCTCCCGGCATGGGACTCAATGCCTATTTCACCTACATCGTATGCATCAAGATGCATATCCCCTGGCAGACGGCGCTCGGCGCTGTCTTCCTCTCCGGCATCATCTTTCTCGCCATCACCGCCGCCGGCATCCGCCAGATGATTCTCCGCTCCATTCCCCACGAACTCTATGCCGCGGTGGCCGGCGGCATCGGTCTCTTCATTGCCTTCATCGGCTTCCGCAATGCCGGCATTGTGACCGGCGACCCGGCCACACTGGTCACCATGGGCGACATGCGTAATCCCTCCGCGGCCCTCGCGCTTTTCGGACTCATCGTCATGGTCGTCCTCGAGATCAAAAAAGTGCGCGGCTCCATCCTGATCGGAGTCCTCGCCACCACGGGCATCGCATGGGCCTTCGGCCTCGTCAATTGGCACCCTGCCCCCGGCGGCCTTCATGCCCTTGCCGGCACCGCCATGCAGCTTGACATCCGCGGCGCGTTCCACAAGGGCCTGCTCGAAATCATCTTCGTCTTCTTCTTTGTGGACCTCTTTGACAATCTCGGCACTCTCGTCGCCGTCACCAAGCGCGCCGGCCTCATCGCTGAAGACCATTCCATACCGCGCCTCAGCCGCATCCTTTTCGTCGATGCCACCGCCACCATCTTTGGCTCCCTCACCGGCACCTCCACGGTCACCAGTTACGTCGAATCCACCGCAGGCGTCGCCGCCGGAGGCCGCACCGGCATCACCGCCATCGTCACCGGCCTGCTCTTCCTTCTGGCCATCGTCGCCGCGCCCTTCGTCGGCGTCGTGCCCCAGGCCGCCACCGCGCCCGCGCTCATCCTGGTCGGCTGCATGATGCTGGCCGCCATCGATGAGATCCGCTGGCGCGATCCGCTCATTGCCAT
>DASSHM010000146.1:0-4695 GCA_035692885.1 Occallatibacter sp. | reverse complement strand
ATCCCTACTCATGCCTCCTACTGGGGCATTCCCTGCACGCCGATGCCGAATCTTGACGGCCCGATGATTCCGCCCATGCCTGTGATTCCGGCCGAAATCGATGGCCCGGTGCTGATCAGCGCGGATGAGCTGTCTGGATATCTGACCGGACCCGGGCCCCTGAACCCCTATGGTGACTTTAAGAAGGTCAAGCCGGCCGCCATCATCCAGGGCGGCGTGCTGATCTTCGACGGTCACTTCAGCGTGCCGCGGCTTTCGGCGTTGACGCGAAGGGTGATGATTACCCCGCTTCTTGCCTCCGATCCTGAGGCAGCCGTTAAGGAGGCCAATGAGATTGTGGCGCTCGACCCGCAGAATGCCGATTCGTGGACCACGCTCGGCAAGGCGCTGAAGGCGGACAACCAGAACCGGCAGGCCCGCGAGGCGTTTGAGCACGCGATCGAGCTCGCACAGACGGTGGAACCGGAGTTCCAGCAGGAGAAGATTCCATCCATCAGGAAAATGATGGGCGAATAATGGGTGGTGGGTGAAAGACACCCTCGAGGCTCACGAGAACCTAGCCATTCGCTCAAATTGCAGCAGGACGCAACCCAGCCGCTGAGGCATTGGCAGGTAGGGCGGACTGAACCTGCTTAGTTATTGGTTTTAATGAGGTTATCGATTAATCTGGCGGGTTTCTGGTGGTCGCTGTAGGACTCGAACCTACGACCTCCTGCGTGTGAAGCAGGCGCTCTAACCAACTGAGCTAAGCGACCCGCCACCGGTTGGCGGAGGATGCGCCAGCGGGGTGTACCGTAGGGTAGAGTAACACCAGCGGAGCGTTACGTCCAAGCCTCGGCGGCTGCCCAGGCCGGGGGCTGTGAGCCGCTGATTGGATTGGCGATGCGCTGGAAACCCATATCGCTCCGGAACGCGGGCGACTCCTCGCCGGACGGCGAGGCTACGCTCAAGGGAAGCCCCGGTCTGGGGGGTGGGGCGGGGGGTACCGGCGGGGTTCCGGAACGGATATTCCTCCTGGAGAGCAAGCCCGGCGGAGGCGGCTCCGGCGAGGCCAGCGGACCACCCGGCGGCCGGGGTGCTGCCCAAGGAGGAAAATCAGAGGCGAAAGGCGACCAGGCAGCGCAACCTTCGCAGGAGGATGGGGTTCCAGAAGATATGGCGACCCTTGTCCTGGACAACCCGACACTGGGAAAGGGCGCGGCCCGGCAGCGGGGCGCGAACCCGGGAGCAATTGTAAGCGCCGGGCACGGCCTGCACGAGACCAGCGACGCGGCAATCATGTTGCGGGTGGCCGCGGGCGATGAGTCAGGGTTTAATTATCTGATCGAGAAGCACCACCGGGCAGTGATGCATTTTCTGTTCCGGATGGTGCATAACCAGGCTGTCGCCGAGGAACTGACGCAGGAGGTTTTTCTGCGCGTGTACCGCTCGCGCGAGAGTTATCGGGCGGAGGCAAAGTTCACCACCTGGATGTACCGGATTGCAACCAACCTGGCGGTGAACCATGCGCGCGATACCCGCCATGAACGGGCAGCGCAGAACATTTATCTGGATTCGCCGGATCCGGAGACCGGCACCACTCCGGATGTGGCCGACGATGAACCAACCGTGGAGCAGCGCATTCTGCGTGACGAGCGTATGGCTGCAATCCGCACGCATGTGATGGCTCTGCCCGAGCGGCAGCGCATGGCGGTGCTGATGCACAAGTATCAGGGGATGGACTACAGGCAGATTGGAGAGGTGTTGAAGCTGAGCGAGTCAGCGACCAAGTCGCTGCTGTTTCGCGCCTATCAGACCTTGCGTGACAGGCTGAAGGATTTTGTTTGAGTTGAAGCAAGCCGGACAGGCCCGGCGGAGTGGAGTGGTTGTGATGAAGCGCAATGTAAACAATTGCACCGGGATGGGGACGAAGCTGGCGGAGCTGCTGCTCGATCCTGAACATGCATCCGACAAGGTGAAGGCCCATGTTGCCGAGTGCGGAAGCTGCCGCAGGGATCTGGAGGAGCTGCGCGCGACGATGAATCTGCTTGACGCGTGGCAGGTGCCGGAGCCCGGCCCATACTTCATGACGCGCATGAGCGCCCGGCTGGGCGAGGAGCGCGAGGCGCCGCGGATGGGCTGGCTGGGCCGGCTGCGCGCGCGTCTTGCATATGGATCGCCGATGAACGCGAAGCCCCTGGCGGCAATGGCGCTGACCATTGCGCTGCTGCTGGGCGGTGGGGCATATCTTGGCATCACCAACTGGGAAGCGCCGCCGGTGCCTGCCGGTCAGGCAGATGTGGTGCATGATCTGCAGATGCTCGAAAACAATGCGCAACTGCTGGATCAGCTTGAGGCGATTTCAAGCACTGACCAGAGCAGCACCGACAGCAATTGATGCACGGGGCGGCATGGGACGAACCGCTGACAGGGAAGTGAGAACGAGCGATGAAGGGAGCAGCACCAGTGCGAATGATTCGCCGCGGGGCATGGTTTGCGGTGATGCTGGCGCTGTGTCTGCCTCCGGCTTTTGCCCAGCGGCAGAACGGCAATTCGCATCGTGAGCGGCCGCAGGCCCGACACAACAACGGTGAAATGAGACGCGCCGAACGGGGTGCCGGGCAGCGCAGTGACATGCGAGGCGAGAGGCAGCGCGAGCCGCGCTCCATTCCGCCGAGGCGCGACTTCGTTCGGCCGCAGACGCCTCACGGGCGGGAGTTCAGAGCGCCGAACCGCCAGTTTCCGCCGTATCCAGACAATCGGGAGATGCGCCGCTTTCCGAACAACCCCAACGGAGCGGCTCGGCCGGAGTATCGCGGCTCGCCCTTCCCGGGGCGCACCTATCGGCAGCCCGCGTATCCCCGCGATGCGCGTCCAAACTATCCGCGTCCAAACGATCCCGGCATGGCCGCTCCGCGGCCTGCGTATCCGGTGCAGGGTGCGGGGCAGGGCAACGCCGCGCCGAACCGGCAACTCTATCCCACCCGCGAGTACGCGCCTCCCGGGCACCTGGGCGCGTGGTTGAATCAGAATCGCGGCGTGCCGCTGCAGCAGCAGGAGCAGCAACTGCGCAAAAACCCGAACTTCAACCGCTTGCCGCAAGCCGACCAGCAGAGGCTGGTGCGCCAGTTGCACCGGATGGACCAGATGCCCGAGGCGCAGCGCGAGCGCAGGCTGGCGCGGTCCGAGGCCCTGGAACGCCTGTCCCCAGAGCAGCGTGCCCGGGTGGACCAGTCGGCGCGTGCGTGGAGATCGCTTCCCGCCGACCGGCAGGCGATGATGAAAGGCGCTTTCCAGGACCTGCGGCATGTGCCTCCTGATCAGCGGCAGATGGTGCTTAATTCCGGGCAGTATCGCAACCGGTTCAGTCCGGAGGAGCGCGGAATTCTTTCCAACCTGTTGCGCGTGGAGCCCTACCGCCCGCCGCAGTGAGACGCCGGCCTGTGCCCCATACGGATTCACAATAAGCGTGCTCGCGGGCCGCAGGGTTGCGGACTGCGGCAGCTCGGGCCTCAGCCAGCCGTCATTTACAATGGTGAAAAGGCCAATCTTTCTGCGCGCGGAGCGCAGGCACAGCAAGGAGCTTTGTCGTTATGGCGATTCCCGCCACACAACTGCGCCCGGGCATGATCATCAAGCACAATGACCAGCTGCATCTGGTCTTCAAGGTGGAGCACCGCACGCCCGGCAACCTGCGCGCCTTTATTCAGGCCAAACTGCGTAATCTCAAGTCCGGAGCCATGTTTGAACACCGTTTCCGCTCCGCCGATGCCATTGACAAGGTGGTGGTGGACGAGATTGACATGGAGTTCCTCTATGCGGATGGCGACGACTACTACTTTATGAATCCGGTGGATTTTGAGCAGACGGTTCTGAAGCGCGGCACCCTGGGCGACGCTGTGGAGTATCTGACGCCGAACCTCCAGATCAAGGTGAGCTATTTCGACGGCAATCCGGTCGGCATCGACCTGCCGACGGCGGTGGAGCTGACGGTCATCGAGACCGAGCCGGGATTGAAATCTGCGACAGCATCGAGCGTGACGAAGCCCGCAAAGACCGAGACGGGGCTTGTGGTGCAGGTGCCGCCCTTTATCAATGAAGGCGAGAAGATTCGCGTGGACACGAGCGAGGGCGCGTACCTGAGCCGCGCATAACCGGGCGCCTGACCAGATGGACTTGACCGGAGGGGGCTGACTCGATCAGACCGGATGCACAAAGCCACCGCCGGCGCGGTGACTTTTTCTGCGGCAAATTGTCCGTGCCCGGACTCAGGCGTGCCCGTTGGGCAGCTCGACCAGGCGCGCCTCCAGCAGCGCCTCGATTTTTCCCAGCGCCTCAAGTACCGGCGGAGGAACGGGCGCATCAATCTGGACCACGGCAAGAGCCTTGACGGGCCTGTCACCCCGGCGTTCGCGGCCCAGCGCGAAGTTGGCGATATTTACCCCGTGCTCACCCAGCGTGGTTCCGATGCGGCCAATGACGCCCGGCACGTCAAGGTTACGGCACACCAGCAGGTTGCCCTCGAGCGGCGCCTCAATGTCGATGCCATCGAATCCAAGCAGGCGGGGTTGCTCTCCGTGCAGCACGGTGGCGCTGGCGTGGCTCTTTCCGGCGGCTGAGTGCAGTTCGATGGTGAGCACGGTTCCCGCGCCGCCGTGGCCTGCCGCCTGCTTCTCCTCATGGATACGAATGCCGCGCTCGCCAGCCACTGCCGCG
>DASSHM010000145.1:0-8892 GCA_035692885.1 Occallatibacter sp. | reverse complement strand
TGAAGCCGCACGCGCCCTCGGCGCAGGCAGCTTCCGCATCTTTTTCCGGCACATTCTGCCCAACATCGTGCAGCCCGTGCTGGTGCAGGCGGCCATTGGCATGGCCGGCGTCATCCTGGCCGAGGCCACGCTCTCTTTTCTCGGGCTGGGCATTCCCGCGCCCGCGCCAAGCTGGGGAGCGATGCTGAATGACGCCCGTATGCACATGTTCGATTCGCCGCATCTTGTGGTTTTTCCCGCCATCGCGGTGGCTGGCGCGGTGCTCGGTTTCAACTTCCTCGGGGATGCCCTGCGCGACGAGCTTGATCCGCGCACCCGCCTGGAGATTGGCCTCTGAATGAAAATCGGGGTGGTCAGCGATACTCATGGCCTCCTGCGCCCGCAGGTGATTTCCGCGCTGGAAGGCGTGGAACATATTCTTCATCTCGGTGACGTGGGCAATGCATCCATTCTCCAGTCCCTTGAACAACTCGCGCCCGTTCATGCCGTGCGCGGCAACATCGACCGCTCTGGCCCCTGCGCCTGCCTGCCTGAAAATGATGTGGTTCTCTTCGCAGGCCACTACCTCTACCTGCTCCATGAACTTTCCGCACTGCAAATCGATCCGGTGGCTGCGAAATTTTCTGCCGTACTTTATGGTCACTCCCACCGTCCGCGGATTGAGCGCCGCAAAGGCGTACTTTACTTCAATCCCGGCTCCTGCGGCCCTCGTCGCTTTGAGCTGCCCATCACCGTTGGGCTGCTCACCATTCGCGCCAATTCCCCACTCGATGCGGAGATTGTGAACCTCGGCATCCCAATCGGCTGATTGCGTCAAATCACAGGGTGCTTCGCAGGCACGCTGGAATCGGTCAGCCCGCTTTCTAGCTCATCCTCGGATTCACCCATCGATAAACAAGATCAGTTAAAAAGTTGACCAGCACGTACGTCAAGCCGATGGCAAGAAGGCAACCCTGCACCAGCGCATAGTCGCGGTTTGAGATCGCGTTTACCACCAACCTTCCCAGCCCCGGCCAACTGAAGATGGTTTCCGTCACAATGGCGCCTGCCAGCAGCGCTCCAAATTGCAGCCCGATTACCGTAATGATGGGAATCATCGCATTCGGCAGGGCATGCCGGCAGACCACCGCGGTCTCGCTCAACCCTTTGGCGCGTGCCGTTCGGATATAGTCCTGCCCCAGTTCCTCCAGCATGGCGGTGCGAACCATGCGGGTCAGAATTGCGGCCATCGAAGCCCCCATGGCAATCGACGGCAGAATCAGGTAGTGCCAGTCGATGCCACCATGCGAGCCTCCCGCGCTGGCTCCGGAGACAGGCAGCCAGCCCGCCTCGATGGCGAAGAACAAGATGAGCAGCGGTCCCAGGGCAATTCCGGGCACCGAAAGCCCAAAGAGGCTCACCACGGAGAGCACCTGATCAATCCACCGCCCGCGCCGCACCGCCGCCAGCACCCCGGCAGGCAGCGACAGAACCAGCGCAAACCCCATCGCGGCAAGCGTCAAGGCCAGCGTATATGGATACCGCGCCGCAATCAGGTTGGCCACCGACTCATGCAGCCGGATGGAATCGCCCAGGTTGCCATGAAGTACGTTGCCCCAGTAGTGCACATACTGGGTCCAAAGCGGCTGGTCCAGTCCATACTGGTGGCGCAATGCCACCACGTCGGCCGGAGTGGCTGCGTCGCCCAGCATTTGTAGAATGGGGTCGCCCGGCACCAGATGAATGAGCAGAAAGACCAGCGACACCACCAGCCAGACAACCGGCAGCGTCAACACCAGGCGGGTAAGTGTCTGCTTCATGGCTTGGCTTCAACCATAAAGCCTCACATCGCTTCTGGGAAATGAAAGACCTTCACGAGGATGGGAATCGGCGCCAAAACCAGTGGCCACTCCAGTCTTCACCTGGACGGTGAAGACTGGAGTGGCCACAATGCTCGAATTCGTGAATGTTTGGCTTATCCGCGATGCGCGGTGCCGTTGAACCGGCGTCCAAACTCGCGTGAGTCCCGCGTCCCGCCCCCCATGCCCAGAGCGCTGTCAATGCGCCGCTGGAATGGGTCGGAAGAATGATCCCCCATGTGCTGGGCAACCTCGACGGGCTCTCCAACTTCCTCCTGGAGAGTCATCTTGGCAACTTCCGCGACAACCGGCGCCGAGTAAGGCTCGGCTGTCATTTCAGGCAGATTAAAACTGGAACGGGTCTGCATCGGCTCAGACCCGCTGCCTGCCATCGGCCTGAGCATCTCAACGACCTTTTCGATGCGCTCTTTCCTTTGGCGCAGCTGGTCGAATTTGCCAAGGATTTCGGTAAGCTCGCTGTTTGCTTCCTCAAAGGCTGTGCGATAAATTTCCTGTCTCATAGTCGCTGGACTCTCCCGTGGTTGCTCTAGGGGCGTAGTCTAGCATTGTGGTAAATAATAACTAGAACCAACTTTGTTTCAGTGCTTTACGTCCTATTCATTTTTCTCTCATCCGAGCCTTCAAATTATTCATTTTAAGGTAATAAGGCTGCCATTACTTTAGTGTGTACTCCCAACAGCAGAACGCCCATTCAGCCATCGCAGGAAGAGTGAATCTTGCATGCGCTCGGCCCGCCGGAGACACTGCAAGCGGGGCCTTAACCCAGATCTTCCCGGGCAGACAAGCGACTGGGCAATCCCATCACTCAGGACTCCGCATCCGCCCCCTGCCCTCGGAAAGAGGCGCCTCCCCTGCCGGTTCCACACCTACCTTGCTGATGCGCCGTCCGTCCATCTCCAGCACGGTAAGCCGGCGGCCATCAAAGACGATGCTTTCGCCACTCATGGGAATATGGCCAAGGCGCATGAGCAAAAACCCTGCCAGCGTCTCCACGCCTCCTTCGCGCGGCAGGATCCATTGCATCTGAGTCTCCAGGTCGCGCAGGTTTACGCCCCCATCCATCACCAGAGCGCCGGCGGGTGTCGTGAGTACCGGCCGCATGGGATCGTCAAATTCATCTTCCAGCTCGCCGGTCAACTGCTCGATTGCATCCTCCACGGTGACCAGACCCACAGTGGAACCAAACTCATCCACCACAATCGCCATCTGACGCCGGCGATGCTGAAAATCCCGGATGAGGTCGAGCACCGTCTTGGACTCCGGCACAACCAGGATGTCGCGCATCACCTGTCGCAGGCGCAGCTCCGCCACCGCCGGTCCGGTTCGCGCCGATGCGAGTTGTGCCGTGGGCCTGAAGTACATCAGGCGCGCAAGATCCTTGGCGTAAACCACGCCCACAATGTGCTCCGGGCCGCGACTGCTGTCATAAACAGGCACGCGCGAGTAGAGGCGGTCAATTACCCGCGCGCTTGCCTCCTCCACCGGCATCTCGGTGGGCAGCGAAAAAATCTTCTGGCGCGGGGTCATAATCTCGCGGATCAGCACGTCATCCAGTTCGAGAGCGCGGTGAATAATTGTCTCCTGGTTGCGTGGAAGCACGCCCACGCGGCGCGCAGCCGTCGCGATGAGCTTCAGCTCCTCGGGCGAGTGCGCCGACGCGCGATCCGTCGTGGGGATATCGAAGGCGCGCAAGACCAGTGACGCTGAGTTGCTCAGGACACGTGCTGCCGGCCTTGAGACCGCCATAAAGACCAGCATGGGTGGCGCAACGGCCACGGCCAGTGTCTCCACCCTGCGCAGGGCCAGCGCCTTGGGCACCAGCTCGCCCAGCACGACTTCCAGGTAGGTGATGATGGCGAAGCTCAGCACTGCCGCAACCAGATGCGCGTAGATCACAGCATGAGCGGGAATCTGGGGCAGAAACTTGAGCCACCCGAGAACCACGCTGGCCGCCAGCGGCTCTCCCAGCCAGCCCAGCGCCAGTGAGCATGAGGTGACCCCCAATTGCACTGCCGGCAGAAAGTCATCGAGCCTGTCCTGCAACCGGCGCACCGCGCGCGCGCCATGGATGCCCGCCTCCATCATCTGTTCAACGTGCGTGGCGCGCACGCTGACAACGGCAAATTCAGCCGCCACAAAGAAGGCGTTGACCAATATCAACATGGCAACGGAGACGAATTGCAGCAGCGACAAACCGTTCATCCCGCCTGTGAGGATAGCATTGAAGCCAATCTGGCCCATCCGCCTCCTGCCGTCCCAGTCCAACGTCATCCACTGGAACCAACCGGCTTCAATCTGCGTATGGGTGTGCAGCGGAACAAAATTGCAGGTTTACCCATGTCCGTACCGGCCGGGAGCTTTGCAAAACAAAACGGTGGATGCGCGGCCCGGATTCCAGCGGATGGCCCCGGGCTGGCTTAACGACCTTATTTCAGAAACCCGCCGGAGAGGGCTGACTCCCGGCAGACGGATGCGAGGTGCACTATGGCGGCGCGGAAGAGCAGGCGGCTTTGGATCTGGCTTGGGATTGCCGCGGTCATGGTCGTCCTTGTCCTGGGCGTGCTGGCGGCACGACTGGTCAAAGGCGCCCAGATTGACCCCAACCGCATTGCCAAGGTCACTCGCGGAGATGTGGCTCGTTCCGTGGTGGCGACGGGAAAAATCCAGCCTATTACCAAGGTCGAAGTCAAATCCAAGGCCTCGGGAATCGTGGAAAAGCTCTATGTGGACATCAATAACCGGGTTCGCAAAGGACAGCCGCTTGCGCAGCTCGATCAACAGGAGATCAGGGCGCAGGTTGAGGCGCAGCGCGCGCAACTCGCCGCCGCCCAGGCCAACGTATCCACCTTCCAGGCAAACATCGTGCAGGACAAGGTGAACGCGGCCGCCCCGGACCTGCCCATGTACAAGGCCACGCTCGACCGGAATGTGCAGATGGCCAAGGAGGGCGTGGTCAGCCAGCAGGCGCTCGATAACGCGAATCGTGACTATCTGGCCGCGGTGAACAAGCGCGACGCCGCCAGAGCGCAGATTGGCGTGGACCAGGCAAAGCTGAAGCAGGCTCGCGCCGAGGTCATGCAGGCCCAGGCCGGCCTTCGGCAGCTCGAAGAGCAGCTCAGCTACACCACCATCGTGGCGCCCATGGATGGCGTCATCCTCTCGCGTGACGTGGAAATCGGTGATGCGGTCAGCTCCATTCTTGTGCTTGGCTCCACAGCCACGCTCGTCATGACTGAAGGCGACGTGAACAAGGTTTACGTAAAGGGAAAAGTGGACGAGGCAGACATCGCCCACGTCTATCTGGGCCAGCCCGCCCGCATCAAGGTTGAGAGCTTCCGCGATCGCGTCTTTAGCGGCAAGGTGACCAAGATTGCGCCGCTCGGAGTGGAAAAGGACAATGTCACCACCTTCGAGGTGCGCGTCTCCATTGACAATCCCGGCGGCGAGCTGAAGGCCAATATGACCGCCAACGCCGAGATCCTGCTCGACGAGCACAAGAACGTACTGCTCGTGCCCGAGAATGCGATCGTGTATGACAACAAGAAAAATGCATTCGTCGACGTCCCTGATAAAGGCCGCAAGGACGGCGTCCGTAAAGTACCGGTGACCGTTGGACTCTCCAACGGGTCGGTAACAGAAATCGCCAAGGGTCTGCAATTGGGCGACCAGGTGGTCCTGCAGCAGTAACTGCGCAACACATCGGGCAGACGCAAGCGTTTTCACATCATCCTGAGCGAGGAAGGCAATGAAACATTTCGTAATAGCAGCAATGGCTCTGGTGCTGGCCGCTTTGCCGGCGCTGGCCGCCGAAGCCACGTTCGAGCGCAACCTCACGGTCAACGGCCACGTTGACCTCATCGTCTCCACCGGCTCGGGCAACATCCATCTCACGCGCGGCTCCAGCAATCAGGTGCACATCTTTGGCCGGGTCAAGTCAGGCTGGGGAGGCAGTGAGGAGCGCGTCCGCGAAATCGCGGCCAGGCCGCCCATTGAGCAAACCGGAAACATTATCCGCATCGGCGCTCAACAGATGAATTTGCGCAACATCAGCATCCAGTATGAGATTCAGGCTCCCGCTGACAGCTACCTCGAGGCCAGTTCCGGCTCGGGCAATGTCACCGTGGATGGCGTCGGGGTCAATTCCAAGCTCAGCACGGGATCAGGCAATGTCCGCGCGACGGGGCTCAGCGGCTCCTTTTCCATCAATACCGGCTCCGGCGACATTGTGGCTGAGCAGACCAGCCCGGGCGATGTAAAGGTGCAGACCGGCTCCGGGAACATTGATCTACAGGACATTCGCGGCGGGCTTCGCGGCGGAACAGGCTCTGGCAATATCAAGGTGACCGGCTCTCCCGCGAGCGTCTGGCGCCTTCACACCGGCTCCGGCAACATCGAGTTCTGGCCGGGCCAGACTGGTTTCCAGCTCGATGCGTCCACCGGTTCCGGCAACATCCGTTCAGATAAGGAGATGCTTGTACAGGGAGCCAACAACCGCCATCACCTGACCGGCAAGGTCGGTGGCGGCGGACCCACCGTCCGCCTTGAAACCGGCTCGGGGAATATCAGCATTCATTAACCTCAACTGACCACGGCCCGGGGTCAGTCATCCAGTTGATCCTCGGGCGAGGCCGGAACGGCTCCATGGGCGGCCTCGCCCGCTTTTTTTGCCTTCCCAGCCCTCCCCGCCCGCCAGCATCCGGCACGCTTTGTGCGGCGGCCCCCTCGGTGCGTTACATTGGATACGTTCTTGAACATCGCCTCTACGGGCCAATGCGGCCTGAAGAGAGAAAAGATGAGAGGGGGATACCATGATCGAGGAGATTCGCTTGAACGCCATCACCGGCGTCGCACTGTTCACACTCGCCGCAGCACTTTCTGTTCCGGTACAGGTCAGGGCCCAGGCCGTCGAGCTTTCACCCGGGACCATGCCCTCCGTCGGCACGGTCAGCGATCGATACCAGTCCTACAACATCGAAATGGTCGAGGTCACCGGCGGCCGCTTCTGGGCTCCTTACAAGGTTCGGGCCGATGCTCCACCCGACACCGAACAGGCCACTCCGGGGGGAATGCCCGCCTCGCTCTACCGCTACATGCCGCCCATCAATCTCAGCAATCCGCGGCTGCGCAAGCTGGCCGCCGCCCTGGGCCCGGCCTACGTGCGGGTCAGCGGCACCTGGGCCAACTCCACCTACTTTCAGGACTCCGACGCACCGGCTCCGGCCACCCCGCCCGAGGGCTTCAACAGCGTTCTCACACGCAAGGAGTGGAAGGGCGTCATCGACTTTGCCCATGCGGTGGATGCCCAGCTTGTCACGTCATTCGCCGTGAGCCAGGGCACGCGGAATGCCGAGGGCGTGTGGACACCCGATCAGGCCGAAAAGCTGCTCAGCTACACCAAAAGCATCGGCGGCAATATCGCGGCGGCAGAGTTCTTTAACGAGCCCACCTTCGCCACGATGGGCGGAGCGCCCAAAGGCTACGGCGCCGCTGACTATGGACGCGACTTTGACGTGTTTCACGCCTTCGTCAAAAAGGCGGACCCCTCAATGATGATCCTCGGACCCGGCTCTGTCGGCGAGGTCGGCAATCTTGCCGGCGCGCCCAACATGCACATTCTCCGCTCAGAAGACATGCTGAAGGATGAAGGCCCGGACATGCTCGATGGCTTCTCCTATCACTTTTACGGGAGTGTCTCAAAGCGCTGCGCAACGATGATGCACGGCCTTGGCACTACTCCCGAAGCCGCCCTCACCGATGCCTGGCTCTCGCTCACCAATCGCGATGAGAAATTCTATGCCGGGCTCCGCGACCGCTTTGCGCCGGGCAAGCCCCTGTGGCTGACTGAAACCGCCGAGACTGCGTGTGGAGGAGACCCCTGGGCAGCGGATTTTATCGACAGCTTCCGTTATCTCAACCAGCTTGGCACGCTGGCCCGGCAGGGCGTCCAGGTGGTGATGCACAATACCCTCTCTGCCAGCGACTATGCCTACATCAACGGCGATACGCTCACGCCCCGGCCCAACTACTGGTCGGCTGTGCTGTGGCGCCGCCTGATGGGCACCACCGTGCTCGACGCCAAGTCCGCCGCCACCCCGGGCCTCTACGTGTACGCCCAGTGTCTGCGCGGCAAGCCCGGCGGCGTAGCCGTGTTGGCAATCAACGCCAGCCGGACTGACGCCCGCGAGCTTTTGCTGCCTGTCAAGTCCAGCCGCTACACCCTTTCCTCGGGCGATCTGCTCAGTGCCACCGTGATGCTCAACGGCAAGGAGCTTAAGCTCACTGACAGCGGCGATCTGCCTGCGCTCAAAGGCCGGGCGCAAAAGTCCGGTACGGTATCGCTCAGCCCGGAAACAATCACCTTTTTTGCGGTCCCGGGAGCGCACAACCAGGCCTGCCGCTAGCTGGTTCAGGGAATGAAGTAATAGGGGTTGGGGTACTTCACCGAGTACTCCGCCTCAGGCTCCCCGCGCAGGTCGCTCCACTGGTCGCCCACGTTCAGCACGATCTTGTAGCCCTGCGCCCGGATCGCCGCCCTCTCCGCCGATTTGTAGGCCTGTGCCGTCGCTGAAGCCTGCGAAGGCGAGCGCAGAATCAATTGCTGCCAGTGGTCAAAGTCCTGGCTGCGCAGATCCACTTCCGTCGTGGCCCGCTCCGGTTCTGACCGCCCTGTCAGGAAAAATACAGCTACACCGAGCTTCCCCGCCTCGCGGTAGAGTTCCAGGGTACCCGGAATCGCCGGTGCCGCGGCGAGCTTCTCCCAGTCGATAAAGGCCTTGGAATCATACGCGAACCCGGCTCTCACCATCTCTGCGTAGTTCGAGAGCGTGGTCTCGTCAATGTCCAGCACCAGAGCCAGTTTCTCGTGCGCCTGCCGATGCGCCGCGCGCCTCTGCAGAAATGCCATTGCCCGCGTGGCCTGTGCATCCAGGTCCTTCGCATAGCATCCGCAGGAGCAGGTGCAGTCGTGATACCGCCGCAGGCGATCCTTCAGCTTGTCCAGGTTGGGCAGGCTCTCGCCGGGAGCCACAGGAGC
>DASSHM010000144.1:0-5673 GCA_035692885.1 Occallatibacter sp. | reverse complement strand
CGGGAATGCGGCAACTGGTTGACCAGGACCACCTCTGCTCCGAGAGCACGCATCATCCGCGCGCGCTCCTCGGAGTTGCCCTTCGACATAACGGCGACGAAAGGGTAGCCCTTTACACGGCAGATGATGGCCAGCCCTGTTCCCATGTTTCCTGACGTGAGCTCAAGTACGGTCTGCCCCGGACGCAATACACCTTCCCGCTCAGCCGCTTCAATGATGCTGCGAGCCGTGCGGTCCTTCTTTGAGAAACCCGGATTAAGGTAATCGAGCTTCGCAAGAATCACACCTTCGACGCCGCAGGCCGCAGTCAGGCGATCCAGCCGAACCAGGGGTGTGTTTCCAATAGCTTCTACCGCGGAGTTCAGAACCTTGAGCACGAAGACCTCACCTTGGCAGGGATGTGGTTTTAGCATCGCTCAAGTGCGCGTGCCGGTCGAGGCTGCGGGACGCTCCACATGTCGTGCGAATGCCGCGTGGAGGCAGGATGCTGTTCCTGGATGCGGCTACCGTCCTCAGTGCTGAAAAAACTCCCCATGACCGCCGTTCTTCCAGGGGTCATAGTGCGCGGCGAAGTTCGCGCGCTTCTGCACACTCGGATGACTGTAGAGCCAAAACTCGATGACCGGGTTTGGATGCGGATCTTCGAGCCATGCCTTCCCAACGTCCTTCCATGTCGCGACGACGGTCTTTTGTGGATCGGGAACAATCCCGTGAATGGCCTCCTGCCCATACACATCAGCCTGATGCTCGTAGTGGCGGCCAATTGAATTGGTAACCGGCTCCAGGAGGAAGCTTACAATGGCAATTGCAAAAAGCAATACCACGAATCCCGTTCGCGATGCGAGTGCAGAGGCTCTTACGGAGGGCTCCGGATTCGTGGGTTGCGGTTCGTCGACACCCCATCGCAAACCAAACCGTCTGACCATCCATGCAGCAAAGAGCGCGCACAGCCAATACACAAAGAATAGGCCGACCGAATAGATGGCAAGGTACTTCTGAACATGATTGAGCACGTAGTGCCCGCTCTCATGCCCGAAGATGAACAGCACCTCGTCATCGGGGACCCGGCCTGCCGTTGTGTCCCAAACCACGATTCGTTTTGTCGAGCCGATTCCGTTTACATAGGCATTCAACCCATTGGTCTTCAGGCTTGCCTTCATCAGGAACATGCGATCGGGAGGAATATGCGTCCCGGTGCGCGCGACGACCTTCTCAAGCTGCGCCACGAGCTCGGGATAGTTCTTTTGCAGTGGTTCAAACTTGTTAAAAATGGGGGACAGCAACGGAGAGACGAAGATGACGATGACAAGAATCGGCAGCGTCACCAGCCAACTGACGAACCAGTAGCGCAGCGGCCACTTCCGCACAATCCAGTTAAAGAGCAGGAGAAGCGGAACGCCAAACAGAAGGCTGAGCGCCAGCGTCTTTCCCTGGTCACCCGCCCAGCTTGCCCAGGTTTGCACGCTGATTCCATAGGCGCGCTCGTTATGCTGCACGAGCCAGCTCAGAGGATAGCCCGCCACTGCCGATACAATCAGGTAGATTGCAAAAAACACGAGCCCCTGAACCCACCGCCTGCTCGAAATGCGCTGCGCCCATCTCTCGATCCCCGACCATCCGCGCGTTGCTAGCAGAATCCATAGGAATACAATTCCCCACACCGACCCTGCAAGATTCTCAAAGTTGCGGATGCGGCCGATGGCGATTGCCTTGGCTAGGGCGTCCGGTGGAAGCGTATAGGCCTCCTGAGAATTGACCGGTGCTGGCTGTTCAGTCGAAGGCGCGGGCACGCTCTGTGCGGCCGGCGCGGTTGAGTCCTGTGCCATCGTGGGAACGCCTACTAGAAAGGCAATCACGGCAGCCAGACAGAGCACGATCAATGTCAAACGTCTCAATCTCATATCATGTTCCTTGCCTTTGCAGGATTGACCAAACCTGTGACAGGCAGACGCAAAGATTTCTATACTCCAACAACTATTTAATACGCCAGAGAAATTTGCCTATGCCTCCGCATTACTTCATGAATTGGCCGCTCTGACAGGAGAGAGTTCAAACATGTACCCCTTCCTTAAGGTTTCACGATTAGCTTTCTGTCCAGGAAATCCGCAGTAGCGGTATACGCTCGAATCCAATTCCGCCGCAGCAGAATCTGGTGCAGCTCATCCGGAAAGACGAGCTGCTCGACATCGACGCCATGATCGCGGAGGGCTTCAACAAGTTGCACAGTTTGAGCAAACGGGACATCCTGATCGTCGTCGCCCTGAATCAGCAAGATCGGGGAGCGCCAGATTGATATGGACGCAATTGGCGATGATAAAAAGGCAAGCTGCGTCTGTTCCGGGTTTTCGAGGGGATCGTAACTCGGCTGAAGTGCATGAATAATCTTGTTCCAGTCGGTGACCCCGGAATAATCCACGCCAGCCGCGAACACGCCTGAGGCACGCGCGAGGGCCAGCGCCGTAAGGTATCCGCCATAACTGCCTCCCCAGCAGGCAATCCGTTTGCCATCCACATCGCTGCGGTTCTTCAGATATAAGCCCGCACCCATCACGTCATTGAATTCGCTGGCGCCGCTGGGGCCGTAATGCAACGCCTCGCGAAAGTCCAGTCCGTATCCGATACCACCGCGATAGTTGACGCTGAGCACGATGTATCCCTTGCTCGCGAGAAACTGATTCATCGCATAAGCCTGCGAGTAGTACTCAATCCAGTCAAAACCCAGAAGCATTTGCCGTCTGCTGCCGCCATGGAAGAACACCACTGCAGGGTGACGCTCACCTGCCTTTTGCTGTGGAGGCAGGAATAGTTGACCGTGAATCGAAAGCCCATCGGTTGCCGGAAAAATGACCTGCTGCGGTTCGACAAATCGCGAACCCGGGAAGTCAGCGGGAATGGTTTGCGGAGCGAGATCGACAAGGTGGCCATTCTCGACAATCGCCGCGCGTGTGGGAAAATGCGCGCTGGAGCGAAGCACGGCCACGGACGTATTGTCGCTCGCAACCACTGGCTGGGTTTCAATGCCGCTGCCGCTGGTCACCTGCCGAGGAGCATCGATGGAGCCATCCCGCGCGATGCTCAGCTTCCATGTGTGCTTTCGATCAATGTCGTCCTGGTTTGAGTCAAAGACCAGTGTCTTACGGTCGAAGCTCAGATTTACATGGTCAACCTCGAAATCGCCCGGGGTCAGCAAGGTCGCAGATCCGCCCGCAACCGGAACGGAGTAAAAATGCAGCCAGCCGTCGCGCTCCCAGGGGAACACGATGTGATCGCCGGCGACCCAGTGCAACTGGTCGGCAGACTCGGTTGCGTGAAACACGCTTCCCACGCCATTTGCCGCTCGCCATAACTCGTGGCACTGCCCGGTTGCAATGTTGGCCACGCGAATCGACCACGGCGGTCCTGTACGGCGCGCTTTGAACCACATCATGGGAGTGACCGACGGGACGCGCAGAATTACGATGTGCTTTGAATCCGGTGACCAGACAAAATTAATGTCGAGGTCGGTTGAGGCGTCGAGGTAGTTGAGAGATTTCTCTGCCACGGAGTAGACGACGATGAAGCTGTGGTCACCTCGATTGCTTACGAGCCCAAGATGCGAGCCATCCGGAGACCATCTCAGCCCCATCGTGTAGCCGTGCATCTGGAGCAATTGCTCGGGTTTCGCATTCTGGGTGTCCAGCGAAACCGTCCAGACCTGCCCCCTCGTGATATAGGCCATTGTCTTGCCGTCGGGTGAGATCGTCGGCAAATCACCTTCTGCAACGAGCCGGGGCTCGCCTCCGCTCATACTGATTTCCCATATTTGCTGCTTGGCACCGAGCGGGAACCAGGCTGAGTTTGGCACGGCATGATATGTTCCCTCCGCGCTGTCGCCCCGAACATAAACAATGCTCGCTCCATCCGGAGTCCAGCGTAAATTGCTCAGCTCCTGACCATCGTCTTCGGTGTAATGTGTGAGCTGTCGCGAGTTGTAGCCCTTCCCGTTCGCATTGGGTTCCGACACCCAGAGATTCCGGCGTCCCTCGTCGTTCGCCACCCAGGCGAGTCGTCCCTGCACAGGAGACGCACATAGCTCTGAAACGTACGGTGCACTCAGCGCCTGCTCGATGGTAAAACTCTGCGCAGATGCCGCTGCCGGATGAAAGCCAATAATAAGTGCCGCCAAACAACATGAATGTTTCCAGGCACCCGGGATGCATCGGAACCGCAGGTGATACTTCTTCACTTTGCCCCCCCAATAAGATGCCAATGTGGAAATGATCTCGCAGCCGCAAGGAATGTTACCCAATCCGAATACACTCCAGAATGAAAATTTCGCAAATCGAAAGGCCAAACTCCCGCGAGCCTGAGGTTAGGATGACCTTGTGCAATGAACTGTGTCCCTAATATGCGGGAAAGAGAGACCCCGTAGTTTGCGCAGGTTCACGTTGCCCTTACCATCTTTTTTGAATCTCGGGCTTTGTGGAGGGCCCCAAACCTGCCCTTAGTGCACGGCCGCATTGACTCAAGTGTCAGGACAATTCGAGGCAAGATTATGAAAGCGCAACCTTTGTTGACAATTGAATACCATGGTCAGGTAACCTATCATTTCCTTCTTTGCGCGGTCAAGAATAATGCATATGATTCTTACGAAAAGCGCATGCCTCTTGTGGATGGATGCAGCCGTCCTGTTGCTCAACAAATGTTTCACCAGCCATAAAGGGCAGGGAAGTGCCGTTGCGTCTGGTCGAAAGCCATCGCATGCAGGAATGATCTCTCGTCGGAGACATTTTTATGAATGCAATCGAGCAGCTGGCGCGAGCCTTTTGGGAAGCTGAGTCATCGCAGGATCTAGACCGAATTGTGTCCTTCTTTACGCGGGATGCCGATTGTGGAAGCGGAACCAGCAGGCACAGAGGGCACGAGGCAATCCGTGAATATTATGCTGGCGCTGCGGCCCAATTTCTGGGTCTGACGATCGAAGTCGGACGCGTATATGGCAACGACCTCGAGGCAGCGATTGAAAGGCACGTTATCCTGACTGATAGCAGCGGCCGTACGTACCAGCAAAGCGGCGTTGATCTTTTTCGGCGTCAGGGCGGACTGATCGCATCGTTGACTCGCTATGAAGAGCCGACGCCATCGACCGATACGCCATCACCCACAGTGCAAACTGCGCGGAAGGGCCGTTTTTCCGGATGCAGTGTGCTGGTGACTGGGGCCGGCGGCGGTATCGGCGCCGCAACTGCACGGCAGTTTCTTGCCGAAGGCGCCCATGTAACCGCGATCGAACTCAACGAGGAAGGTCTTGAGCGGCAGCGGAAGATTCTCGGCGATCTTGCGGCGCGGTACAAATCACTGGTTGGAGACGTGACCGACCGTAACTCCTACAACCGCGTTCTCGATGCGGCGGTAGATGCCGGCGGTGCACTGCATGTTCTGGTGAACAATGCAGCAGTGTTTCTGCTTGCCGGAGTTAAGGCCACCGATTATCAGTGGCAGCGCACCATGGATGTGAACGTAATGGGACCGGCGTTGATGACCGCGCGAGCTGTGGATGCGCTCTCCCGCAGTGGGCGCGGCGCGATCATCAACATCGCCAGTATTTCCGCTCACGAAGGCCAACCCAACCGCTGGACCTACAATGCATCCAAGGGTGCGATTGTGGCGATGACGAGATGTCAGTCGTTGGAT
>DASSHM010000143.1:0-4997 GCA_035692885.1 Occallatibacter sp. | reverse complement strand
ATCCAGCATGTTGCGGGCTTCAATCTCCTCGCGCTTCTCCTTGTCCTCTGAGGCGTGGGCTTCGGCATCCTTCGCCATCCGCTCCACCTCTTCCTTGCTCAGGCCTGAGCTGGACGTGATGGTGATGCGCGTGTCCTTGCCCGTTGCGTTGTCCTTGGCCGTCACGTTCAGAATGCCGTTGGCGTCAATGTCAAACGTCACCTCAATCTGCGGCATGCCGCGCGGCGCCGGAGGAATGCCGCCCAGCTTGAACTTGCCCAGCGTGCGGTTCTGCCCCGCCATGGGCCGCTCGCCCTGCAGTACGTGCACCTCCACCTCGGTCTGGTTGTCAGCCGCCGTCGAAAACGTCTCGGTCTTCTTGGTGGGAATGGTGGTATTGCGCGGAATCATCGACGTAGCCACTCCTCCCAACGTCTCAATCGACAACGTCAGCGGCGTCACGTCCAGCAGCAGCAGGTCCTTCACCTCGCCGGCCAGCACGCCCGCCTGCACCGCCGCTCCCACGGCCACCACTTCGTCCGGATTCACACCCCGGTGCGGCTCCCTGCCAAACAGCCCCGTTACAATCTCCTGGATCTTGGGCATGCGCGTCTGGCCGCCCACCAGCACCACTTCGTCAATCTGGCTCGCGGTCACCCCCGCATCAGCCATCGCCTTGCGGCAGGGATCGAGCGAGCGCTCCAGCAGGTCGCCCACCATCTGTTCCAGCTTCGCGCGCGTCAGCTTGCGCACCAGGTGCTTTGGCCCCGCGGCATCCGCCGTGATAAACGGCAGGTTGATCTCTGTCTCCACGGTGGTCGAAAGCTCGATCTTGGCTTTCTCCGCCGCGTCCTTCAGCCGCTGCAGGGCCATCTCGTTGCCCTTTGAACTCAGGTCAAGACCCTCTTCCTGCTTGAACTCCGCAATCAGCCAGTCCACAATCCGCTGGTCCAGGTTGTCGCCGCCCAGGTGCGTGTCGCCATTGGTCGACTTCACCTCGATCACGCCCTCGCCCACCTCAAGAATCGAAATGTCGAAGGTGCCGCCGCCAAAGTCATACACGGCGATTGTCTCGTCCTTCTTCTTGTCCAGCCCGTAGGCCAGTGCCGCCGCTGTGGGCTCGTTCACAATGCGCTTCACATCCAGGCCGGCAATTTTTCCCGCGTCCTTGGTTGCCTGGCGCTGTGCGTCGTTAAAGTACGCTGGCACCGTGATGACGGCTTCAGTCACCGTCTGGCCCAGATATGCCTCGGCGCTCTTCTTCAGCTTCTGCAGAATCATGGCCGAAACCTCGGGCGGTGTGTACTCCTTGCCATGAGCGATCACACCCACGTGGTCGCCCTGCTGCACCACCTTGAAGGGCACCATCTTCATCTCATCCGTCACTTCGTTGTAACGGCGTCCCATGAACCGCTTGATGGAGAAAATGGTGTTCTCCGGGTTCGTGATTGCCTGCCGCTTGGCCACCTGGCCCACCAGTCGCTCCCCGCTCTTTGAGAAGCCGACAATCGACGGCGTTGTGCGCGCACCTTCTTCATTTGGAATCACTTTGGGCTCGCCACCCTCCAGTACCGCCACGCACGAGTTGGTGGTGCCAAGGTCAATGCCAATAATCTTTGCCATGGTTGAAATCCTGCCTGATCTTGAAATGCCTGACGCATATAAGATGCATCATTGAGTCACTTAGTGTCAACCTTTCTTGATTACGCCATAATAAAAGTTGCCTGACGCCCGTAAAGCCTTCAAAGACATCACTCAAGCCTTCGGGATGCCGCGGGAGGACTGCCAGCCCTTTCAGCGTCCCTGCTCCGGTAGCCCCCAAAGCAGGGCAGGCGCGTCCTGCCGCTGTGGCCGGTCCCTTCGTGAAAATCCCTTACCCCTCATCATTTAATCTCGACTGTGTTGCTCCCATGGCCACCGCCCTGCTCCAGGAACGCTATCCGCTCACCCAGGGCGTCAATCCCTGGCTGGTGACCGCCGCGGTCATGCTGCCCACGTTCATGGAGGTGCTCGACACCGCCATCGCCTCAGTGGCTCTGCCCTACATCGCAGGCAGCCTCTCCGCCTCCAACTCCGAGGCCACCTGGGTCCTCACCAGCTATCTGGTCGCCAACGCCGTCATCCTGCCTGCCTCCAACTGGTTCGGCCGCCGTTTCGGCCGCAAGAACTTCCTCCTCTTCTGCGTCATTGTCTTCACCACCGCATCGTTCTTCTGCGGCGCCGCCCCGTCGCTCTCCATCATCCTTCTTGCTCGAATTGTGCAGGGCGCGGGCGGCGGTGCCTTGCAGCCGCTCTCGCAATCCATCCTGCTCGAAAGTTTTCCGCCCGCCAAGCGCGCCATGGCCATGGCGGCATACGCGCTGGGCATCGTCGTGGCGCCCGTCATCGGCCCCACCCTGGGCGGCTGGCTCACGGATACCTACAGTTGGCGCTACGCCTTCTATATCAACGTTCCCTTCGGCATCCTCGCCGTCATCATGATCAGCCGCTTTGTCCACGACCCACCCTATATCAAGCACGCCAAACCCGGCGCATTCGATAACATCGGCTTCGGGTTGCTCTGCATCTGGACCGGCTGCCTGCAGATTGTCCTCGACAAGGGGCAGGAGGACGACTGGTTTGGAGCCGTCTGGGTCCGCTTCGCGGTCGCGGCGCTCGTGGTTGCCCTCATCCTGTGGATCTGGCGCTCGTGGTCCAACCCCAAAGGTCTGGTCAATCTCCACGCCCTCAAGGACCACAACTTCCGCATCGGCTGCGTCCTCATCACGCTGCTCGGCGTGGCAATCTATGCCACCATCACCTTCCTGCCGCTTTACTACCAGGAGGTGATGGGCTATACCGCCTTTGCAGCCGGCATTGTGGTGGGACCGCGCGGCATTGGCTCGTTCATCGGCTCGCCGGTGGTGGGAATCCTCGCCTCAAAATTTGATGCCCGCCGCCTGCTGTCTCTCGGCTTCGTCGGCTTTGGCATCTGTTCACTCATCTTCGGCTCGGTCAACCTCGATATAGGACCGTTCACTCTGCTCATTCCCATCGTCCTGACGGGCTTCACCCTCAGCTTCATCTTTGTCCCGCTGGCTACCATTACCGTCTCCACCATCCCCCGCGAGGAGATGGGCAACGCCACCGGCCTCTTCAACATGCTGCGCAACATCGGAGGCTCGGTTGGCATCGCCATGGCAGCCACCGCCCTCATCCGCCGCGCCGACCTTTACCAGTCACAACTGGCCGCGCACCTCTCACCCTCCAGCCCCGCCCTTCAGCACAAGGCGACGGCGATGACCGAATACCTGAACCACTACCTCGGCAGGGCGCAGGCGCGGACCGGCGCCTATGGCATGATTTATCACCTGATGGGCCAGCAGGCGGCCCTGCTGGCCTACATCGACATCTTCCGCTGGACGGCGCTGGTCGCCTTTGTGAGCGCCGCCATTGTCTGGCTCTTCAAAAAGCCGCCTGAAGATGCTGCTCCGCCACCCGGCGTGCACTAATACGCCGCGGGTAGCCGGGTCACTTGCCTCATCCCTTCGAGGCTCGCGCTCCAGCTACCGCTTGTTCGCCTGCATCTCATCCGCCAGCAGCGGCACAAACCGCTGCAGCTCCGCGTTGTAGGCTTCAATCTGTCCGGTCATGATGTCGTAGTACCATCCGTGCACGGCGAGACGGCCCTCGGCGCAGGCGCGCTCCACCACGGGCTGCGCGCGCAGGTTCATCACTTGCGCCACCACATTGCCACGAATCAGCGACGCCAGCTCGGCTGCATCCCCGTCCGCCGGATTCAGCGGCTGACGGTGTGCAAAGGCCGCTTCAACGTGCCGCAGCCAGCGGCTGGCCTGGGGCAGGTTCTCCAGCGCCCGCTTGTCCAGCGCCGCCTTCATCGCGCCACAGTCGGAGTGGCCGCAGACAATCGCGTGCGGAACGCGCAGCACCTCAACCGCATACTCAATTGTCGCGGTAACCCCCTCCACGTCGTGCCGCGTGCCGGGAACCACATTGCCCACGCTACGGCTGATAAACAGATCGCCCGGGCCCGTGCCCAGAATCATGTCGGGAACGATGCGTGAGTCCGCGCAGGTAATAAAGAGCCACTCCGGCGCCTGTGAGTCCGCCAGCAGGTGAAACTGGCTCCGGCGCGTGGGAAATACCTCATTCAAAAAGCGTTTATGACCTTCAATCAGCCGTTTCATGCCAGCCTCCTTCCACCGCGGCCTCTGGGAAAGTCATCAGGCCGGCCTGCACCAGCCTATCGCATTGCCACCCTGCCTGATATTTTGGTCCCGGATGTCAGTGCCCCGGTTTCACTCCAAGGAGATGACGCTATGAGACACCTGAAACGGCTTTCAGGTTGCCTGATTCTGCTTGCCGCACTTGCTGCCACCGCTGGCCCGGCGCAAACGGTGGACACGATGGATTCCGCGCTCAAGTCCCGTATCGACCGCATCGCCGACCAGGTACTCCAGCAGACAGGCGTACCCTCAGCCTCCGTGGCCATCGTCCAGCATGGCAGGCTGGTCTACACCCACGCCTACGGCAAGGCCCGCCTGCAGCCGCCGGTGGAGGCCACGTCCGATATGCGCTACTCCATCGGCTCCATCTCCAAGCAGTTCACAGCCGCGGCCATTCTCCTGCTCCAGCAGCAGGGCAGGCTCTCGCTCGACGACCCCGTCGGAAAATACGTCCCCGACCTCACACGCGGCGATGAAGTGACCATCCGACAGATCCTCTCCCATACCTCGGGTTACCAGGACTACTGGCCTGAGGACTACGTGATGACGCCCATGCTCCAGCCCATCACCGTCCAGCAGATTCTCGACAAATGGGCCAAAAAGCCGCTGGACTTCGACCCCGGTACCCAGTGGCAATATTCCAACACCAACTACGTCATCGCCGGAGCCATCATCGAGAAGGTGACCGGCAAGCCCGTCATGGACTTCCTCACCCGGCACATCTTTCGCCCTCTCGACATGCGCTCTGTCTGGGACTCCAACCAGACCAGCCTGACCCGCGCCGACGCCACG
>DASSHM010000142.1:0-10751 GCA_035692885.1 Occallatibacter sp. | reverse complement strand
CTGTTGCGCTTGCATCGACAGCACGGGGCTAAGCACGAAACCGGCAGCGGCTACCAGAAAAGGCGTCATCACGCCCATTCGAACTTTCATCATGGTGAACCTCCAGAGTTCAGATTTGGATTTTTTTGAATCGCCGATTTGTTGCTGCGAGGGGGATCTTGCCTTTCGGGAGAGGCTGGCTGAGAAAGGGCAGCGGCGCAAGCATATCACTGAATTTTCAGCCTCGGCAGAAACAATTTTTGTCCGCGCAGTTGCACCACCGCCCATGCCTCGCCCGCCGTCAACTCCCGCCATCCCCGGCCCCTGCGCAAAGCCCCTCCCTACAGGCTGAACGCCCCGGCGGCCGCTCGCGTAGAATTTCCCCAACCCGGCGCATAATGCACCTGGGAGGACTGCAGCCGTACCCGGCGCTTTCCGGGGGTGACCCCCTACCCCCCCCATAAATATTTGCGGTTTTCCACAGGACTTTTGCGAAGAATTACGCCGTTCTGTGAATGACGCGCGCAGCAGCTCATGCCCTGGCATCGCTGCCGTGCTTGCGGAAGACGACTTTCAGCTCGCTGCGCCAGTGCTCGCCCAGCGCAATCAGTTCCCACTCAATCTGCGGCGCCAGGTACCGCAGAACCGTTTCATTCGCGGGATGAATCCGCAGCGCGGGCGCGGCCAGCAGCAGCCGCGGAGGCAGCGCGGAAACCTCCGTTCCCGCAAAGTAGCCCATGCGCTCGAAGGCTGATGCGGGCGGTCCACCGTCTGCGGCGGGCCTGCGGTCGTCGTTCAGCGCACGTACGCGGATCCAGTAGTCCAGTGCCTGCATGGGCAGGTGCAGGTCCTCATCCGCCTTCAGCTCCATCACGGTCAGCCGTCCGTCACGATCCAGCGTCAGCAGGTCCAGCATGCCGCGCTCGCCGCTGCCCAGCGCCGGCACCTGGCTGCAGAGCAGGTCGCCGCGCAGCCTCGGCAGCAGCTCGCTGATGCCCGCGCGCAGGCGCGACTCCAGCCACCGCTCCGGCTGAAGCCGAAACAGGGGATCAGTGTGGCTTCCGTCCGCGTGCCGGCTCAGGAAGAGCCGCTGGATCAGCTCGCGACACAAGGGCTCATTCTCTGCCGTCAGCGGCGTCTCATTCGCGCCTGCGCCAAATGTAATCTCCTCTGTCATGCCGAATGATCGCGCCGCCGCGCCGTGTCGCACCCGCGCAAACTCCAGCCCGTGCAGCAGCAGAGCCACCTCGGCCGCGGACCGCGGCCGCACCTCGGCGCGCGAGCGAGCGCCCTCGGGCAGCAGGCTCAGCATGCGCTCAACGCCGGTGCGGCAGCGCTCCAGCGCCGCCTGCCTGGAGAAGGCATGCACCAGCCGCGAATCCTCATTGCCCGCGTCCCGCAACTCCACCGCGGCCAGCTCCTCGCTGCGCTCATCCAGCGTGTAGAGTTCGATGTCCGCCGCGGCATGGTTCAGCCAGGCCATGCGTTGCGCCGTGGTGCGCCAAGCCCCGGCGGGCACAATCACCTTGAGCCCGCCAAAGTGCCGCCGTCCGTCGCCGTGCCGGCGGCAATAGTCGAGCCACAGAATGCCCAGCGTCAGCACGCCGTCCACCATCGCCGGTGACTCCGCCTCGCTCACGCCGATGACCGCGCCGGCCGCCGTCCCGCGCAGCAGCCGGCCGCGCACATAGGCGGGCCCGAAGCTGTGCTCCAGATCCATAGCGGCGCGCAGTCCATCCACCTTCGCGGGCGCGAAGTGTCGCGTCAACACGCGCTCCAGCAGCCGCTTGTAGTTGCGCCGCGATGCGTCGCGCGCCGTGGGTGTGCGCCGGTCGCTCGAGGGCGTCAGCTCCAGCGTCTGCGGCCGGGCGGCGCCCATCCGCCGCGTTGTCAGCCGCAGGCACTGCGTGCGCTCCTGAGCGTCAACCACGGTGCGGATCAGGTTGCGCTCATCGCTCCACAGTTGCAGCAGGCAGCGGCCGTGGGCTTCGCTCACCGCGTAGCGCGCGCTGCGCATGTCAAAGAGGACACGTCCATCCTCCAGCAACGCCGCCGAGGGATGCTGCGCCAGATAGGTTTCAATGACCTCCGCGAGCCGGCTGGTGGATTGCGCGGGCCCATCCTCCGTCATCGCGCAGCCCTACCAGCCCTGCCGCAGGCGCAGGCTGGTGATGTGCGCGGTGTGATGGCGCGAGTGCCAGGCATACAGCGCCAGCGCATCGCCCAGGCGCTGACGGCCCAGCTGCGGGTGGATGTAGCCCCTGGCAAAGTCCGCACCGCTCATGGCGTCAATCAGCGCCACCCAGCGCGCGTGCAGCGCATCAATCCATGCCAGCGAAACAGCTGGAGGCAGGCGGCTGTCGGCCAGCTTCGCCCACGCGGCCTCCTCGTATCCCTTGATCGCGGGCCATTCTTCAGTCAACGCCAGCTTGAAGCGCCCATATGCATTCATGTGGCTGTCTGCCACGTGGTGCACCACCTGCCGCACGGTCCAGCCGCCCTCTCGATAGGGCGTGTCGAGCTGCGCCTCATTCAGGCCCGCCACCGCTTCCCGCAGCTTAGGCGGCAACTCGCGCAGCGCCAGCACCTGCTCGGCCCGCAGGCTGGCCGTGTCGCCGGCCGGCGCGCTGAACCTGCCAATCGGATAACGCAAATCCGTCATTTCTGCCATACCAACAACCTACCCACGAACCGGCGCTGGCGCAACACACCACGCCATCCGTCATCGCCTGCCGGAAGAAATCCTTCTCTGCTTACCTGGGCCGGTGCTCGTGATGCTTCATCTTGCTCTTGTGCTTCAGGTAGGTGTTCTCAGGATGGGCCGCCTTGGGATGATGCGTCCGGGCATGCATCGCCTTCCGGTGAACCCCTTGGGGGTGCTCCGCCTTGGCATGAGCCCCTTTGGGATGCTCGGCCTGGGGATGCGAGTTGTGATGCCACCACTTCAACCCGAATGCGGGTGTTGAAAGCATCATCACCAGAAAGGCGGCGGCTGCAAACTTCTTCATGGGCCCGACTGTAGCACGTCATCCGGCCCGGCGATAGAGCCGAAAAGTCACCTGCGGCAGCATCCGCGGCCCGGTGTACCAACAACGGCAAATTCGCCGCGGGCGTACACTGGAATCACGATGACCAATCGGGCAGCCCCGTCCGCGACGAGCCACAAACGCTACTTTTTTGAGAAGTTTGGCATCACCGAACGGTTGCTGGAACGCTGCCTGGGCCAGGCTCTCTCGGCCGGCGGCGACTACGCCGACCTCTACTTTGAGTCAGTCACGGCCACCTCGCTCGGCGTCGATGAGCAGATTGTCAAGTCCGCCAGCACGGGCACCAGCGCCGGATGCGGCGTCCGCGTCATCTCTGGAGAGCGCACCGGCTATGCCTACACCGACAATCTCAGCCCTGAACGCCTGCTGCACGCCGCGCGCACCGCGGCCCTGATTGCCTCCGGACCGGCCCGGCAGCCCATCCAGGGATTCACTGAAACCCGCAAGGCCGACCTCTACCCCGTTCCGCTCGGCGGCTTCGACCTCGACCTGGCCGCGCGGCTCGAGCTGATTTTGCGCGCCGACCGCGCTGCCCGTGCCTTTGATAACCGCATCGTACAGGTGCGCGCCAGCTATGCCGAGGAGCTGCGCCGTGTCCTCATCGCCGGCTCCGACGGCGCCTTCGCCAGTGACACCCAGCCGCTCTGCCGGCTCAACGTCTTTGTCATCGCGCGCGAGGGAGATCTCTCCACCCGAGGCGCTGCAGGTGGCGGCGGCCGGGCCGGGCTGGAGCAGTTCACCGGCACCAAAAGCCCTGAAGGCCTGGCGCGCGAGGCCGCCCGGGGCGCCGTGCTGCAACTGGGCGCCGTGCCCGCTCCAGCCGGTGAGATGGAGGTGGTGCTCGGCCCCGGCTGGCCCGGAATCCTGCTGCATGAAGCCGTCGGTCACGGTCTCGAAGCAGACTTCAACCGCAAGGGAACCTCCGCCTTCGCCGGGCTCATCGGCCGTTCCGTCGCCAGCCCCAAGGTTACCGTGGTTGACAACGGCACCATGGCCGGCCGGCGCGGCTCGCTCAACGTGGACGACGAAGGCTCCGCCACGCAGGAGACCGTGCTCATTGAGGGCGGGGTGCTCAAGGGATATCTCACGGACAAGCTCTCCGCGCGCCTCACCGGCATGGCCAACACCGGTTCCGGCCGCCGCCAGAGCTACCAGTGCATTCCCATGCCGCGCATGACCAACACCTACATGCTGGCCGGCGACGACGCGCCTGAAGACATCCTGCGCTCGGTCAAGCGCGGCCTCTACGCCGTCAATTTCGGCGGCGGCCAGGTGGACATCACCAACGGCAAGTTTGTCTTCTCCGCCTCCGAGGCCTACCTGATTGAGGACGGCAAAATCACCGCGCCGGTGCGCGACGCCACGCTCATCGGCAACGGTCCCGAGGCGCTCAAATATGTCTCCATGGTGGGCAATGACCTCAAGCTCGACGAGGGCATCGGCACCTGTGGCAAAGACGGCCAGTCGGTCCCCGTCGGCGTGGGCATGCCCACCGTCAAGCTCGACCGCATGACCGTGGGCGGAACCGGGCGCTGAACACCGCCTCGCCGTCCGGCGATGCATATTTGATAGCTTGAATCCATGCCTGAAGCCCTCGCCCAACCCGGCACAGCCACTCTCGACCTCGAATCCCTCGCCGCTGACGTGGTGGCGCTGGCCGTCAAGGCTGGAGCCAGCGACGCCGAGTCCGTCGCCCGCGAAGGCGACGAGTTCAGCGTGAACGTGCGCATGGGCCAGGTGGAAACCCTCACGGAGTCCGGCTCGCGCGCGCTCGGCCTGCGCGTCTTTCTGGGCAGGCGCTCGGCCTCCTCATCCACCAGCGACCTCACCACCGGCGGCATTCGCCATCTCGTGGATGGCGCCATGGCCCTGGTCCGCATCACCGAGGAGGACCCCTGCGCAGGTCTGCCGGAAGCGGATGAATTCGGCTCGCTCCCCGGCGACCTGCATCTCTACTACGACGACGTCTACTTGCTGCCCGCGGCCGAGCGCATCGAATGGGCCGTGCGCGCCGAGGCCGCGGCCCTGGCCGTCGACACGCGCCTCTCCAACTCCGACGGCGGCAGCTTTGACGCCGCCACCGGCCGCATGGCCATGGCCAACTCGCGCGGCTTCGCGGGCGGCTTCAGCACCAGCTATGCCGGGATCTCCGCCGCTCCCATCGCGGTTGACGCCGGCGGTCAGATGCAGCGCGACGGCTGGTGGTCCAGCGCCCGGAGCTTCTCGCGCCTTGACTCTCCTGAAGCTGTCGGCAGAGAGGCGGCGCGGCGCGCCCTGCGCCGTCTGGGCGCCCGCCGCGTGCCCACACAGCAGGCCCCCATCATCTTTGCGCCCGAGGTGGCCCGCTCGCTTATCGGCTCCATCTTCGAGGCGGCCTCCGGCGATGCCGTCTGGCGCAGCGCCTCGTTCCTCGCGGGCAGGCTCGGCCAAGGCATCGCTGCATCCGTTGTCACCATCGTGGATGACAACACCATGCTGCTGCCCACCGGCGCCGGAGGCTTCGGCACCTCGCCCTTCGACGGCGACGGCCTGCCCTCGCTGCGCACCGTGGTGGTGGAAGGGGGCGTGCTGCGCAACTACCTGCTTAACACCTATACCGCGCGCAAGCTCGGCATGAAGTCCACTCACAACGCCTCCCGCGGCCTCGCCGGAACGCCCGGAACAGGCTGCGGCAATCTCTATCTTGAGCCCGGCTCGCTCACCCCCGGCGAAATCATCGGCGGCGTGCAATCCGGCCTGTATGTCACCGGCCTGATGGGGTTCGGCACCAACCTCGTCACCGGCGACTACTCCCGCGGCGCCACCGGCCTGTGGATTGAGAACGGCGAGTTCACCCACGCGGTCGAGGAGATTACCATCGCGGGAAATCTGGCGCGGATGTTCCAGGAGATCACCGCCATTGGCAACGACCTTGTCTTTCGCAGCGCCATCGCTGCTCCCACGCTGCGCATCGACGGCATGACCATCGCAGGCTCATGAGTGAGGTGGCAGGCCATGCCCGAACAGATGCAATCGCTGGCCTTCAGCCCTGACTATCCCCGGGCTGCCCTGTCGCAGTTGCCCGCGCAACCTGCCGTCTTCGCCCTCTACTCCGCCGACGCGCTCGCCCAGCCCTACCTCGGCCGCACGCCCAACCTGCGCGGCCGGCTTGAACGGCTGCTGCAGCCCTCGCCAAAGCATCCCCGCCGGCTCCAGCTCGCCGGCCTTGTCCGCCGCATCGACTTCCGGCTCACCGGATCGGAGTTCGAGTCGCTGCTCGTGCAGTTTGAGCTGCTTGAAGGGGTTTACGGGGCGAAATCCCTTGAACGGATGCATCTGCGCGCGCCCGCTTTTGTCCGTTTCCTCGGCAGCAACCGCTACCCGCGCCTCGTCGTCACTCACCGCCCCAGCCGGCGCGAATCGAACTGGGCCTATGGCCCGTTCGCCTCGCGGGCTGCCGCCGAACGCTACATCGATGAAGCGCTCAAGCTCTTCCTGCTGCGCCGCTGCACTGAGGAACTGGACCCCGACCCCAGCCACCCCGGCTGCATCTATTCCGAGATGAAGATGTGCCTCGCCCCCTGCTACAAGGGCTGCACCGACGAGCGCTACGCCGAGGAAGCCGCGGCGGTCGAGCAGTTTCTGGCCTCCCGGGGCGAAAGCCGTCTCGTCGCCCTGCGCGCCCAACGTGATAAGGCCTCGGGCGGCCTCGAATATGAGACCGCGGCCGCCATCCATGCCCAGGTGCAGCGGGTGGAGGCCGTCCGCGCCCTCGCGCCCGAGCTGGTTCGTCCCCTCAGCCGCCTGCGCGCCGTCATCCTGCAGGCCGCGGCCCGGCCGGGCGAGGTCACCGTCTTCCTCTTCGACCACGGACAGCTTTGCGGTCCCGCTGCCTTCTCCACCACCGGGATGCGCATCCAGAACGAGCAGTCCGGCTCCAGCTCGCTGTTCGCGCATCCCGTCGCCGTGGAGCCCATTCCCGAATCCGAACCCGCAACGCGCCCGATACCCGCAACGGACGGGGCCACGCCTGCACGGCCCGTAAGCGGCGTGCTGGAAGCCCGCATGGAGGCAACGCTCTCCGGGCTGGAAGCACGGCGAACTTCTCCTTCGCCGGCTCTGCGTCAGGGTCATCTCGCGCTGCTCAAGCGCTGGTACTACCGGCCGGAGGTACGCCGCGCGGGCGAAATCTTCTTCCCTGACGATGAAGGCCGCTGGCCGCTCAAAGCTCTGCTGCGCGCAGCGGGCCGGGTGGCCGCAACGGCGCTCGCCGCCTCAAAGCAGAATTGAATGCCCGGGCCGCGCACCGCGAAATATCCCGCACATCCCCTGATACACTGTCCCCGCAGGGAGTTCTACCCGCCATCATGGTTCAACTGCTGCCTTCGATACTCTCAGCGGATTTTGCGCGGCTGGCCGAAGAAGTTGCCGCGGCCGGGCGTGGCGGCGGCACCGTCATCCACGTGGACATCATGGACGGGCATTTCGTGCCCAACATCACCATCGGGCCGCCGGTGGTCAAGTGCCTGCGCAAGGTCACCCGGCTGCCGCTCGACTGCCATCTGATGATCGAGAACCCGGACGAGTTCATCCCCGCCTTTGCCGAGGCCGGGGCCAACTGGGTCAGTGTCCATTATGAGGCGTGCCGCCACCTACACCGCTCCCTTGAACTCATCGCCCATCACGGCATGGAGCCGGGCGTGGTGGTCAATCCGGCCACCCGGGTCAATCTGCTCGTGGATATCCTGCCCATGGTCCACCACGTCCTCGTGATGAGCGTAAATCCGGGCTTCGGCGGGCAGGAGTTCATCCCCTTTTCGCTGGACAAGATACGCCACCTGGCAAATTTGCGTCGGGAACTGGGCCTGGCGTTTAAAATCGAGTTGGACGGCGGGGTGGCTCACAACACAGTCGCGGCCATCGTCCAAGCTGGTGCGGAACTGCTTGTAGCCGGAAATGCCGTCTTTGGCGACGGCCAACCCGAGCGGGACGCGCGCGCCCTGCTGGCGGCGGCCCGCGAAGCCGCCGATGAGTAGGAACTTCCAGATTTGGCATTGAAATGCCGCGCGGCCGGTCGACGGGCCGTTGCCTTGATTTGAGGTGGTATGAACCGGTATTCCCAGAAAATTGCGTTCGCGGCCTTGCTCGCGATTGTGTGCACCGCGGTCACGGCCCAGGCGCGGCAGAGGAAGCAGAAAAAGCCGTATGACCTGAGCGCCAATCCGCTGGCCAACGTGCAATCAGCCCAGCCCGACAAGGTGCTCTTCGACAAGGCCATGAAGTCCCTCAAGAAGGGGCGCTACGACGTGGCCCGGCTCACCTTGCAGACGCTGCTGAACACCTACCCGGATTCCGAGTACCGCATGCGCGCCAAGCTCGCCGTGGGCGACACCTGGTTCAAGGAGGGTGGAGCCGCAGCGCTCACCCAGGCCGAGGCGGAGTACAAGGACTTCATCACCTTCTTCCCCAACGCTCCCGAGGCGGCCGAGGCACAGATGAAGGTGGCCGACATCTACTACCAGCAAATGGAGAAGCCCGACCGCGATTTCACCAACGCCCAGCGTGCCGAAGAGGAGTACCGGATCATGATCAATCAGTTCCCGGACTCCGTGCTCATTCCCCGCGCCAAGCAGAAGCTGCGCGACGTGCAGGAGGTTCTGGCCGAGCGCGAGACCCAGATCGGTCTCTACTACGAGAGCCAGGAGAATTACTCGGCTGCCATCGCCCGCCTGCAGACCGTGGCCGATACGTATCCGCTCTACTCCAAGAGCGATCAGGTGCTGCTCGGTATCGGTGATGCCTACGAAGGGGAGGCTCACGCTGTGCGGATATCCCCGCAACTGCCTTCCGCGGTTCGTGAGCGGTTGAGCGCTCTCTATCTTGGCAAAGCCGCGGCAGCCTACGACAAGGTCATCACGCGCTACCCGATGGCGCCCCATGTCGAGGACGCGCGCGACCGTCTGGTGGCCATGAACCGGCCCATTCCCGAGCCCACCCAGGCGGCCGTTGCCCGCAGCGACGCTGAAGAGCGCAGCCGCCAGCCGGTGCACTTTACTGACCGGACTCTGGGACTCATCAAGCATGGGCCGTCGGTGGTTGAAGCCGTACATGTGGGCGAACCCACGCTGACCGACCCCCAGCGCACCAACGCGCCCGAGATTACCAAACAGAACGTCGCGCTCTATAACGAGGCGGTGAACGAAGGCAGAACTGCCGCGCCCGCCGTGGCTGCCCAGCCCACCCCTGTGAATGAACCTCCGCGCAGCGGCCAGCCGTCCGAGGCCCCATTGCAGCTCACGGCCCCAGCGGGCGGCTCCGGAGTCGGCGTCTCCATTGTGAGCGCGCCTTCCGCGGACCCCAATGCAGTCGTCAAGCCCGTGGGACCCGCCAACACCACCCTGCCCGCTGCGGAGCAGCCATCCGAAGCGCCCATCCAGGTGAATGACATCAAGCCCGGCGAGTCGCCAGCCGCGCCCGCCACGGTGGCCGGAGCCAAAAAGCAGAAAGCTCCCAAGGCCGAACAGGATGAGGAATCCTCCAGCAGGCACAAGAAAAAGAAGGGGATTCGACGCCTGAATCCGTTCTAGGCGGCACTCTCGCAGTTCACGCAGGCCGCGCCCACCCGGCGTGGCCTGTTTTGTCTACCATTCGTCCTTCCGCGCCCTCTGCAGGCGGCTCGGCTGGCCGCATCTCCGCAAGGTCCATCTGCTAAAGTGATGGGTGATGCCCTCGCCTGAACCCTCCCGCACGAGGGTCTTCAGCATCTCCCTGGGGGCCTCAAGTCAACCCCCATGCCGCACGATCTGCCAAAAGCCTACGACCCCACCGCGATTGAGGACCACTGGGCTGACTACTGGGTCCGCGAACAACTGTTCGCGCAGCCCACGCCCACTGAAACCGGACAAGCCGGCGAGCCCTTCGTGATCCTGCTGCCGCCGCCCAACGTCACCGGGCGTCTGCACATGGGTCACATGCTCAACCAGACGGAGATGGACATCCTCACGCGCTGGCGGCGGATGAGCGGCCGCCGCGCCCTGTGGCTGCCGGGCACGGATCACGCCGGCATCGCCACGCAGATGATGGTGGAGCGGCAGCTTGCGAGCGAAGGCACCACCCGTCAGCAGCTGGGCCGCGAAGCATTCATTGAGCGCGTGTGGGAGTGGCGGCGGCACTATGGCGGCGCGATCCTTGACCAGATGAAGCGGCTGGGCGCCTCGGTCGACTGGCAACGTGAATACTTCACCATGGACGAGCGTCTCTCGGCGGCCGTGCGCGAAGCCTTTGTGAGGCTTTACGCACAGGGACTCATCTATCGCGGCGCCTACATTGTGAACTGGTGCCCCCGGTGCCAGACCGCCATCAGCGACCTGGAAGTGGTCTACGAGGAGCAGAAGGGCCACCTGTGGGATATCCGCTATCCTGTTCTCGACGACGCCGGCAATGACTCCGGCGAGTTTCTTACGGTCGCCACCACCCGGCCTGAAACCATGCTTGGGGACGTAGCCGTGGCCATCCACCCCGAAGATGAGCGCTTCTTGCGCTTCCATGGCAAAATGCTGCGCCTGCCCCTGACCGGACGCAGGATTCCCGTCATCCTTGACGACTGGGTGAGCCGCGAGTTCGGCACCGGAGCGGTCAAGGTGACTCCGGCTCATGACCCCAACGACTTCGCCATGGGCCAGCGTCACGAGCTGCCGTCCATCAACGTGATGGACGAGGCGGGGCACATCAACGCCGAGGGCGGCA
>DASSHM010000141.1:0-41425 GCA_035692885.1 Occallatibacter sp. | reverse complement strand
TCGCCTTGATTGACACATCCACCGTGGTCACGTCGATGCGCGGCCAGTCCGCGCTCAGCACAATGTGCGCCGCCTCGGGATCAAACCAGAAGTTGAACTCATGGCGCGGATTGTCGGCGAACTCCGGGTCGCTCGTCTGCGGGTTCAGGCTGCCGCCCATGAGCACAATGCCCCGGGTGAGGGCCGCAAACCCCGGATCAATCCGAATGGCAAGGGCAATGTTCGTCAACGGTCCGCCGGCGTAGATGGTCACCTGGTGGGGATGCGCGCGCACCTGGCGGATGAGAAAGTGGACTGCATCTTCTCGAATGGGCTGGGTTTCCGGCCTGCCTTCCGGCAGGGGCGGAATCACATACGGTCCATGTGCCGGCGCATCCACGGTCATCCGTGGGCCGGTTGCGCTGTCGGTTGCGGCCAGGGTGGCCGTCGCGCCGCCCCATGCTCCCAGCCACACGCCTCTGCCGTAAAGCACCTCGGCCAGTTGTGTCTGCCGCTCAGTGCGCACCAGGGGCAGAACGCCCCCCTCGGCGACGGGAACGTCCGTGTGTCCTGTCAGCTCCAGCATGCGCAGCGTGTGCTGCGTTTCCTCATCCCGCCACGCATTTCCCGTCACCATCGTGATGCCGAGCACGCGCACCTGCCGCGACTCCAGCAGGGCCAGCATCGCCATCTGGTTTGACCCGCCGGGTCCTGACCCGTCTTCGTCAATGAGAACAAGGCGCTTCTGGGCCATGCACAACTGTGCGCCCAGGCCCAGCGCAAGCAGGAGAATTGTGATTTTCATGCGGGTATTGTGGCATACCCGTCCGTGAAACCCCGGCAAATCCAGGCTGTTACCGGCGGCCAAATCCACGCGGTCTGACCGGCGGCTTCACCGGCAGATCCGTCCGGCCCGAGGGATACACGGCAAGAAAGCGGTCAGGGCCTTCACCCGAGCTGGCTGTTTCAACACCCTCAATGCCGCGGAACGCCAGATGCAGTTGACGCCGCTCACGGCTGTTCATTGGTGGAAAGGCATAAGGCATGCCCGAGGCGCGCACCTTCTCTGCGGCCGTTTCGGCGGCCAGACGCAACTCCTGCGCACGCAGGGCCTTGAAGTTGCCTGCATCGAAGCTGATCAGGTCATGTTCGCGCTGCTCCAGGCGAAGCATCTGTGCCGCGATGGTCTCCAGCGCGCGCAGCAGTTCGCCGCTGTGCTGAGTCAGCAGCGGTACGTCAGGCCCTGCCAGCTCCACAAACATCTCGCAGTGCTCCAGCTCCTGCAGGTCGCGCGCTCCACCGCCCGCGGTGATCCGGTACTTTAAGCGCATTCCGCCCAGTTTGTTCAGGGAAGAGAGAAATCCGGCAATCTTTTGTGCGGCTTCCTGCAGGTCAGCTATTGGCATAACTGTTCAGTATCGCAGAACGAGGCGGGTTAGGCCCCGGCAATCTCAATCTCCTCGAAGCCCAGCCCGGAAACCGGATTTGAGACTTGCACAGGATTCTGGGCTATCATGCTGGGAACTGGCCTCTGTTCCCCTGCGCAGTCAGCGAACCGTGAAAGTGAGGCATCGATGCCCCGGCGCAGTTGGATACGAGTCAGCCGAAAAGCAGTCCTCGCCTGCCAGATCCTTGGCTTCTGCATCTTTACGGCCGCGTTTTTCCTACCTGCCTGCCGCGACTTCGGTGCTGATGCCGCTTCCGCCGACACCTTTATGGGCTGGGAGTGTGCCCGTACGACCGCCGCCCTTGCCGTGGAACCGGATACCTTTGACTCACCGCTTTTCCTGGCCTTTATGAGCGGCTGGATCAACCCGCTCGTGCTCGGCTACCTCACCACAGGCATTGTTCCGCGATTGACGAAGGTGCACCGGCCCATTGCCGCTCTGATCCTCGTGTGCATACTGGCTACCTGGGTCTTCTTCGCGGTCGCCCGGTTCACTCCCCTCATCGGTCACGTTCTGTGGATCGCAGGCGCACTGCTCATCCTCACTCCCGAGGCGGCTGGAAGGGGGCAACTGCCTGCTTCCGGCAGCGGGCCGCAGCAGCTGCATCCCTGAAGCCCGCCTGTACAGCGCAAAGCCCTCAACCCTGGCGCACCTTCGGAGTGAGATATTCGGGGCCGACGGGGTCGCTCACGCACTCCGCCACAATGCGGTCTATTTCCGCCATTGCGCCGGAATCGAGACTCCAGCCCATCACACCTCCCGCGGCGTCAAGTTGCTCAGGCCGCTTGGCGCCCCACAATGCCACCGCAATCCCCGGGCGGTCCAGCACCCACCGCACGGCCAGCTCAGGCAGGCTTTTGCAAAAGCGGTCGCGAGCCAGTGCGGTCAGGCCTTCCACCGCATTCATGTACTGGCTGAAGCGCGGTGCGCGGAACTTCGGATCAGCGCTGCGTATATCCCTGGCATCAAAGCTCATCTCGCGGTGTACCCTGCCCGCCAGCAGGCTGCGGCACAGCGAGCTGTAAGCCAGCCCCGCCAGATCATGCTGTCTGCACCAGGGCAGCACCGCGGCATCAATTTCACGCTCAAAAATGTTATAGGGCGACTGGTTTGAAACCACCGGGCAGGCAGCGCAAAATTCTTCCAGTTGGGCCGCGGTGAAGTTGCTTACGCCCACGGCGAGCACCTTGCCCTGCCGCAGGAATTGGTCAAAAAGCTCCGCCACCCGGCGAAGAGGCACCAGCGGATCGGGCCAATGCAGCTGGTAGAGATCGATATGGTCCGTTGCCAGCCTCCGCAGGCTCGCCTCCACCTCTTCCCTCAACCTCTGCTCGGTGGAGTTGCTGAAGACTCCGCTCTCGTTCCACTCCAGGCCGGCCTTGGTTGCGACAAAAAAGTCCTCGCGGCGGCCGTGCGCGCGCATGGCCTTTCCAATCAACTCCTCGGCGCGGCCGTGCCCGTAAATCGGCGCCGTGTCGATCAGGTTGATGCCCCGTTCCACGGCGTTCAGGCAGGTCGCAATCGCCGCTTCATCCGGCACTGCGCCCCACTCCAGCCCGCCGATTGCCCACGTTCCCAAGCCTATACGCGAAACTCTTGCGTTCCCAATCTGCACTGTTTCCATGCAACCATCTTAAAGACTTTGCCTCTACGGGCACTCAACCCGTGCCGGGGACGCTGCTTTGCGGCCAGCTTCGGCCGAAGGTAGACTCAGGTGAAATTAAGGTTTGTGCCCTAAGCTGGTTGGAATGAAGAGGGAACACATTCTGCCCCGAATCGTGTCGCGGTGCCGGCCATTTGTGCCTGGCCTGCTGCTGGCGGCGGTGTCGTGCACCGCGGCTCAGGCCGTGGCGCAAACGGCTTCCACGGCCGTGAGCGGGCAGGATGGCGCGGTGCCGGTCAAAATCACCCTCGACGAGGCAATCCGGCGTGCCGAGGCCAGCGAGCCAACCTATGCCGCGGCACAAGCCGAGAGCCGCTCGGCGGCGCTTGACCGCTCCATTGCTCGCGCCGGGATGCTGCCCACTGCAAGGGTCTTTAGTCAGGCCTTCTATACCCAGCCCGGCGGCCAGCCAGAGGAGGCCGGGCAAGGCGCCGGCTCACGACCCCTGCCGAGATTCATCGCGAGCAATGCCGTACGCGAATACATCGGCCAGGTCAACATCGATGAAACTTTCGGGCTCGACCGGGTGGCTGTAGCACGCCGTGCTGATGCCGCCTCGGCAGTTGCAGCCGCTGGTCTTGAGATTGCGCGCCGCGGCCTTGTCGCCGCCGTCACCGGCTTCTACTACGGTGTTGCCGCCGCTGACCGCAAACAAGCCATCGCTGAACGGGCCAAGGCGGAGTCCGATGACTTCGTGCGCCTGACCATTGAGCGCGAGCAGGCCCGCGAGGCCGCGCATGCCGACGTGGTAAAGGCCCGGCTGCTGCTGCAGCAGCGCGACCGCGAGCTGGCCGATGCCAGATTGATCGCGGAGAAGGCGCGGCTCGAGCTGGGCGTACTTCTCTTCCCCGATCCACACACGCCCTACGAGCTCGCCATTTCCGGTCAGATTGCTCCTCTCGCCTCGCGCGCGGAGGTGAATCAGGCTGCTGCCCGCAACAATCCGGATTTGAAGGGCGCGCTTGCCAACCTCCAAATCAGCAACGCTGACGTGCTCGCCGCGCGCGCTGGCTACCTGCCCAGCATTGGCCTCAATGTCACCTACGGAATCGATGCGTCGCAGGCTGCATTCAACGGGCCCGACGATGCGCATAACCTTGGCTACTCTGCCGCCGCCTCGCTCAACATCCCTGTATGGGACTGGCTCTCCACTCAACATAGGGTCAGGCAAAGCCAGATCCGGCGTGAGGCGGCTCAAGTGGCCCTGAGCGCGACACAGAGACGCCTGATCGCGCGGCTTGATGAGGCATACTCCGAGGCTGAAACCGCGCGCAGCCAGCTTGTATCGCTTGATCAGAGCGTCGCCACCGCAGCCGAGAGTCTGCGCCTTACCCGGCTGCGTTACACAGGAGGAGACGCCACCGTGCTGGAGGTTGTGGATGCTGAATCGGCGAGTGTGCTCGCTGAGAACGCGCGTGAAGACGGACGCCTGCGCTACCGGATGGCGCTGGCCAGCCTGCAGACACTCACCGGAACCATGTGAGACCGGCACCATTGCCAGAGCGAATGCCCAATGAAGATGACCGCCAACCTAAACGTGGATAAAGGCTTCTCCCGAACTGCTTCACCCTGGGTGGCAGTATCCGTGGCCGCCTTGGCCATGTGCGTCATGCCCGGCTGCAGGAAAGCGGCTCAACCAGCACCGGTCGTCACAGTACAGGCTCAAAAGCCTGAACAGGGCGCCATCTCAGAGCAGATTACGGCCGATGCAATCCTTACTCCGGTGGCGCAGGCTGCCATTGTCCCCCGGATCAGCGCCCCTGTTCAGCGTTTCTACGTGCAGCGCGGCTCCAAGGTCCACATGGGGCAACTGCTTGCAACGCTTGAGAACGCAGACCTGGCCGCAGGCGCTGAGGAAAACAAGGGCGCATACATGGCCGCACAGGCGGCCTATGCCACCGCAACCCGTGCCCAGGTGCCGGAGGAGATGCAGAAGGCCGAGCTTGACCTGGCCCAGGCCAAGGCAAATCTGAGCCTCAACCAGAGCATTGTGCGCAGCCGGAGGCAACTCTTCACTCAGGGCGCAATCCCTGGCCGCGACCTGGACACTGCGCAGGCCGCCCTGGTGCAGGCGCAGGCCGCCTACGATACCGCCGCAAAACACCTGAAGGCTGTAAAAGCAGTCAGCCAGAGAGCGGCCTTGAAGGCCGCTCAGGGGCAGTTGACCGCGGCCCAGGGCAAATACAAGGGTGCTGCCGCGCAGCTCGGCTACTCCGAGATCAGGAGCCCCATCAACGGCATCGTCACTGACAGGCCGCTCTTTGCGGGCGAGACCGCCACCGCGGGAACCACCCTCCTCACCGTAATGGACACTACCGTCCTCCTCGCCAAGGCCCACATCGGGCAGACGCTTGCGCAGCAAATGAAGGCCGGCGACAAGGCGTCCGTCCTCGTTCCCGGCATTGACAAACCTGTTCCCGCACGGGTGTCGCTCGTCAGTCCGGCACTCGACCCCGGCAGCACCACCGTTGAAGTCTGGCTGCGGATCGACAACAGGAAAGGTGTCCTCAAGGTTGGCACGCCCGTACAGGTTTCCATTACGGGACGAACCGTGGCCAATGCGTGGAAGATTCCTCTCTCCGCAGTGCTCACGGCGCAGGACGGCGCCAAATCCGTCATGGTGATTGCCCCCGATGGGACGGCGCACCGCAAGCAGGTCGCGCTCGGCATCGTCGACGGCGATCAGGCTCAGATACTCAGCGGAGTTGACCCCAATGACATGGTCATCACGGTGGGCTCTTACGGGCTGGATGAGGGTTCCAGGGTGAAAGCCGGCAGCGCCGGCGACGAGCAATCAACGCCGGAGGATGCGGCAGGCGGGGAGGGCGATTGATGGCGAGCAAGTCCCTGGGCCCTGCTGAGGCGCCTCGCCACACCCGCCTGTCCCGGTCGATCCACACCATCTTTTTCTTTGCCGCGGTCCTCACGGTGGCTGGCGCATATCTTGCCTTGCAGGTTCCCATCTCCGTCTTCCCCGAGACCAATTTTCCGCGCGTGGTGATTGGCGTGGACAACGGCGTCATGCCCGTCGAGCAGATGCAGGTCACCATCACCCGGCCCATTGAGGACGCGGTCAACTCCGTCCCGGGCCTGGTTACCGTTCGCTCCATCACCAGCCGGGGTTCCGCCGAGGTCAGCCTGTTCTTCAACTGGAACGTGGACATGGGCCGTTCGCTCCAGTTGGTTGACGCAGCATTGAGCCGCGTGGAGCAGACACTGCCCGCCAGCGCGCGCATCACCGCCAATCGACTCACCTTCGCCACCTTTCCCATCCTCGGTTACAGCCTTACCTCCGGCAGCGTTCCTCAAACCCGTCTTTGGGAGATTGCCACCTACGATCTCAAGCCGCCGCTCAATCGCGTCCTCGGCGTCAGCATGGTGCTTGTCCAGGGTGGCCAGGAGCCCGAGTACCACGTCATCCCCAACCTCGCCCAACTGGCCGCCACCGGCGTCACCATCACCGACCTCGTCAACAGCATCCAGGCATCCAATATCGTTGACTCACCCGGCCTGTATGAGGCCAATCACCAGCTCATTCTGGGTCTTGTCGGCGCTCAGGTGCACGACCTCAATCAGTTGCGCCAGCTCGTCGTGAAGGTCACCCCCGGCGGCGCTCCCGTGCGCGTGGCCGACGTTGCCCGCGTGGTGCGCGCCACCAGGCCCGTCTATACAACCGTCACCGCCAACGGCAGGAACGCTGTCCTGCTCACCATCGCCCGCCAGCCCTCGAGCAACACAGTGGCCGTGGCTGACGCGGTCGCCGCGCAGGTCGCCCAATTGCGCAAGGGCCTGCCTCCCGGTGTCAGCCTTGAGCCGTTCTATGACCAGTCGCAGCTCGTGCGTGACGCCATTTCCAGCGTGCGCGATGCCATCGTGATCGGCCTCATCCTCGCTTGCGCCGTACTCTTCGCCTTTCTCCGCGACTGGACCTCGGCGCTCATCGCCGGCCTGGTCATTCCCGTCACAGTTGCGGTCACCATCGTGGTTCTGTGGGCCATCGGCCAGAGTTTCAATCTGATGACCCTCGGCGGCCTGGCCGCTGCCATCGGGCTGGTCATCGACGACGCCATCGTGGTGGTCGAGAACATCGTGATGCATCGTGATGCAGGAGAGCATCGCATCAACGCCGTGCGCAAGGCCCTTGCCGAAATCACCACCCCGCTCATCGGCTCCACCATCACTCCGGTGGTCGTCTTTCTTCCTCTGGTTGCAGTCAGCGGAGTTACGGGATCCTTTTTTCGTGCTCTGGCCATCACCATGACCGCGGCCCTGCTCACCTCACTGCTGCTGGCTCTCACCTGGACACCCGGCCTGAGTCTTGTCCTGCTGCGCAGGCACGGCCAGCACGCGGATCACGCCGGCCATGGCCCGGGCCGGTTCCTCGGCAGCGTTCTCGTCCTGCATCGCCGGGTGCTGAACTGGTCGCTCGCCCGTCCGCTCCGGCTGGGGACCGCATGCCTTCTGCTCGTCATCGCCACCTGGTTTGGCTATCACGCGCTCGGGTCCGACCTGCTGCCCGAGATGGACGAGGGCGGCTTTGTGCTCGACTACATCATGCCCGCCGGCAGCTCGCTCACTGAGACCAACCGCGTGCTCGGCCACGTTGACCGCATCCTGCACTCCATCCCTGAAGTTGAAAGCACATCGCGCCGCACCGGCCTGCAGATGGGCCTGGCGGCCGTGACCGAGGCCAACACCGGAGACTTCACCGTCAAGCTCAAGTCACACCGCAGCCGCGGCATCGACGAGGTCATGGGCGACGCGCGCACGCAGATCCGCGCCGCCGAGCCCGAGCTGGACATCGAGTTCACGCAGGTTCTGCAGGATATGATCGGCGACCTCTCCAACTCGCCCGAACCCATCCAAATCAAAATCTTCTCCAACGATCAGGCCATGCTCAATCAGTTGGGCCCGCGCGTCGGGGATGCCATCAGCCGTATTCCCGGCGTCGTCGACGTGCAGAATGGCATCGACAACACCATCAGCGGCCCAGCCACAAACTTCCAGGTGGATCCACTTGTCGCCGCTCGTCTCGGCTTCACCCCTGCCGAGGTTGCAGCGGACGCCACGGCCATCCTTGACGGCCTGCCCGCCAATGATCCGCTCATCGCAAATGCCCGTCCTTACACCATCCGGGTGCGCCTCAGTCAGGACCACCGTGCATCTCTCGATGCCATACGCAACACGGTCTTTAACAGTTCCTCAGGGCATCTGGCCACGCTGGGCTCGCTTGCCGATGTTGAGCAGTTGCCGCCGCAAAACGAGATCCTCCGCGAAAATCTGCAGCGCATGGTGGTGGTTACCGGACGCCTTGAAGGCTCTGATCTCGGCACCGCCATGACCCGCGTGCGGCAGACTGTGAGCGAACTGCACCTTCCCACTTCGGTACGAGTCACCTATGGCGGCACCTACCAGGAACAGCAGAAGTCCTTTCATGACCTGCTGCGTGTGCTGCTTCTCGCTCTGGCGCTGGTCTTTGGCGTTCTGCTCGCCGAGTTCCGGCGCTTCCCGGCGCCCATCGCCATCCTCACCTCGTCCGTCCTGTCCATTTCTGGCGTCATCTTCGCGCTGCTCGTCACCGGCACCACATTCAACGTGGCGTCGTTTATGGGTCTCATCATGGTCATCGGCATCGTCGCCAAGAACGGGATACTTTTACTCGACGCCGATGAGAAGTTTCGCGCCGAGGGCGCTTCCGCCTCTGAAGCCATGATTCGCGCGGCGCAGCGCCGTCTGAGGCCGATTGTGATGACGGCCATTGCCGCCGTGTGCGGCATGTTGCCGCTGGCCTTCGCGCTCGGCGCGGGCTCTCAGATGCTGCAGCCGCTCGCCATCGCCGTCATTGGAGGGCTCACCATCTCCATGGTGCTCAGCCTGGTGATTACGCCAGTGGTCTACTACCTGCTCACGCGTAACCGGGCGGATGAGGAGCCCGGACAGGCATGACAGCCTGGTCCGCCAGAGCTGGTGGACTAAACCAGCTCGTATCCTGCAAACCAGTAGCTGACTTCAAAGGCCGCTGTGTCTTCACCGTCTGAGCCGTGAATTGCATTCTCCTGGATGGATGCTGCGAATTTCTTGCGGATGGTTCCCATCTCGGCATTGTCTGGATTGGTGGCGCCCATCAGCTTGCGCAAATCGGCAATCGCGTTGTCCTTTTCCAGCACCATCAGAAACAGCGGCCCCGACGACATGAACGTGGTCAAGTCGTTGAAGAACGGCCGCGCCGCATGCACATGGTAGAAACCCTCAGCCTGCTTCTTTGAGATGGATGCCTTCTTGAGCGCCACAATCTGAAAACCGGCCTTCTCAATTTCGGCCAGAATCGCACCCGTGAACCCATTGCGGACCGCGTCCGGCTTGATGATGCTGAAAGTACGCTGTGACACTCGTTCTGCTCCTTTGGCGGGCTTTGACCCATCCCTGATTGTAGCGGCCCGCGCACTCGGTGCGCTCGTCAAAGCCGTTGCGCGCTGGCCCCCACTCCAACACAAAGACCCACCTTCCCGGCGGGCCTTTTGTGTTGAACCAAATACCTTGATACCTGTAGCGGACAGCCGTCTACGCCTTTCCAAGCACCTTCGCCAGCGTCTCGCCAATCTCTGCCGGAGATACCACCACGTGAATCCCGGCCGCGCTCATCGCCTTCATCTTGTCGGCGGCCGTGCCCTGCCCGCCGCTGATAATTGCGCCTGCGTGGCCCATGCGGCGTCCCGGAGGCGCGGTCTGCCCGGCAATAAAGCCCACCACGGGCTTTTTCACGTTCCGCCTCACAAACTCGGCCGCCGCCTCTTCTGCCGATCCGCCAATCTCGCCAATCATGATGATGGCTTCGGTTCCCGGATCGTCGTTCAGCAGGCGCAGCGCGTCGATGTGCGTTGTGCCGATGATCGGATCGCCGCCGATGCCGATCGCCGTCGACTGCCCGATGCCCCGCTGCGTGAGCTGGTGGACCGCCTCATAGGTCAGCGTGCCCGAGCGCGACACAATGCCCACCGAGCCCTGCTTGTGAATCCGTCCCGGCATGATGCCGATCTTTGCCATTCCCGGTGAAATCACGCCCGGGCAGTTGGGTCCGATCAGCCGCGACTTTGAAGTCTTCAGCTTGGCCCATACCTTCACCATGTCCAGGGTCGGGATCCCCTCCGTAATGCACACGATCAGAGGAATCCCGGCGTCCTCGGCCTCCAGAATGGCGTCGGCGGCAAATGGCGGCGGCACAAAGATCATCGTGGCATTCGCACCGGTCTTCTCCACCGCCTCCTGCATGGTGTTGAACACCGGCCAGCCCTCATGCGTAATCCCGCCCTTGCCCGGCGTTACGCCGCCCACCACGATGGTGCCGTACTCCGCGCAGCCCTTGGCGTGGAATGTGCCCTCCTTGCCGGTCAGGCCCTGTACAACCAGCCGCGTCTCTTTGGTTACCAGTACCGCCATCTATGCCCCCGCTCCCGCCGCCGCGGCCACCACCATCTCCGCGGCTTCCTTCATCGTTGTGCCCACCTTGAAGTTCAGGCCCGACTCCTTCAGAATCTTGCGGCCCTCTTCGACGTTTGTGCCTTCCAGCCGCAGCACGATTGGAACGCTCACCTTCAGCTTGTGTGCCGCCGCCACCACGCCCGTGGCCAGGCGGTCAACGCGCAGAATTCCGCCAAATATGTTGATGAAGATCGCCTTCACGTTCGCGTCAGAGAGCAGAATCTCAAAGGCATGCTCAATCTGCTCCTGTGAGGCACCCCCCCCCACATCCAGAAAGTTGGCGGGGCTTCCGCCCGCATACTGGATGATGTCCATCGTCGCCATTGCCAGGCCCGCGCCATTCACCATGCAGGCGATCGAGCCATCCAGTTTGATGTAATTCAGCGAGTACTTGCTCGCCTCCACCTCCAGCGGGTCCTCCTCGGCCACATCACGCAAAGCCTTGATGTCCGCATGGCGAAACAGCGCGTTGTCGTCGAAGTTCATCTTCGCGTCCAGGGCCAGCAGCTTGTCATCCTTGGTGGTAATAAACGGATTGATCTCCACCAGCGAGGCATCGGTCTCTGAAAACGCCTTATAGAGAGCCTGGAAGAACCCCACGGCCTGATTGATCTGGGTGGGCTTGAGACCCAGCGCGAAGGCCAGCTTGCGCGCCTGCCAGGCGCCAAAGCCAACAGCGGGGTCGATTGCCTCCTTGTAGATGGCATCCGGCGTTGTTGCCGCCACCTGTTCAATTTCCATGCCGCCGGCCTGCGAAGCCATAAACACCAGCCGGCCCGTGGCGCGGTCCAGCACAATTCCGAGGTAGAGCTCCCGGTCAATGGCCGCCGTCTCCTCGATAAGGAGCCGCTGCACCTTCTGGCCCTGCGGGCCCGTCTGGTGCGTGACCAGTTGCATGCCCAGGATGTTCTTTACATGCTCTTCGGCTTCTTCGCGCGTGCGGGCCACCCTCACGCCGCCGCCCTTGCCCCGGCCTCCGGCATGAATCTGCGCCTTCACGACCACGCCGCTCGCGCCCTCGGCAAACAGCTTGCGCGCCACTGCCGCTGCCTCTTCCGGCGTGTTGGCCACTTCGCCCCGGGGCACGGCAACACCGTACTTCGCCAGGATTTCTTTCGCCTGATATTCGTGAATTTTCATAATTGGTAGGAACCGCCACGTCCGGTGAGGTTGTATCGAAAGGACTCCACTCGATTCATGCGGCAGCTTTGCAGCTGCACCGGCAACGTTCCCATACTATCTTGAGCACCAAACGCCCCGCAAACATGTCGTCTCATCACGCACGAACAATGACGCGCTCGCCATGTGCCATTACCATGAGGAGTTATGGGCATCGTCAAAGAGCTTCTCAAGCCGCTGGCCGAGGACGGCGCGGCGCTCACCCGTGAGCAGGCCACCGGCGTTCTCCGGGAAATCCTTTCGGGCGCCGTGCCCGAGGTCGAAACCGCGGCCCTGCTCGCCATCCTTGCAGCGCGCGGGGAGCAGGCTCCCGAGCTCGCCGGCTTCGTCGAGACCATGCGCGCCCGCGCCACTCCCGTCCCGCTCACTGATGCCGAGCGCGAAACACTCGTCGACACCTGCGGAACCGGAGGCGGCGGGCCGCTCACCTTCAACATCTCCACTGGCGCCGCCCTCGTGGCCGCAGCCGCGGGCGCCAAAGTCGCCAAACACGGCAATCGTGCTGTTACCTCCCAGGCCGGCTCGGCCGATGTGCTCGAAGCCCTCGGCGTCCCCATCGAGCTTGGACCTGATCTTGCCGCGGCCTGCCTGCGCGAAACCGGCTTCATGTTCCTCTTTGCGCCGTACTACCACCCCGCCATGAAGATCGTTGGGCCGTTGCGCAAGTCTCTTGGGTTCCGCACCATCTTCAATCTCTGTGGACCGCTCACCAACCCCGCTGGAGCACGATCCCAGGTCATCGGCGTGCTCGCGCCAAGCCGTGTTCTGCTGGTCGGGCGCACCCTTGCGGCGCTCGGCGCCAGACGTGCATTTGTTGTCCACGGCTCTGACGGAATTGACGAGCTTACAACCACCGGCGAGTCCGTCGTGGCCCGCATTGAGGAGTCCGCTGCATCCGGCCCTGCGCACGAGCTGAAAGCCGCGCGCGTCACCCCCGAGATGGCAGGACTGCCCCGCGCCACGCTCAGCCAGTTCATTGGAGGTGATGTCAAAACCAATGCCGCACTGCTTTATGACGTACTCACCGGCATCCCCGGAGCCCGCCGCGACATCGTGCTGCTCAACGCCGCCGCCGCTCTCGTCGCCGCCGGGCTGGCTGCCGATCTCAGACAGGGCGTCGCTCTTGGAACCGAGGCCATCGATTCCGGACAGGCTGCCGCCACCCTTGCCAAATTGCGCCGGTTCGGCCTGAAATACGGTAAAAAGACATCGTGAACGGCGCGAGTCCGGCGCATCCTTCTCGCTTCAACCGTGTCCAAGTTCTCCAGGAGGGCTTTTATGACAAAAATCCGGATCATGTCCGCTGCCGCCGCGATGGCTGTGGCCTTCCCGCTTGCTGCGCAGCAGCCGGGTCAGCCGCAGCTGAATGTCTCAGCGGCCAACCGCACCCTTACCGTCTCCGCCACCGGCACGGTCAGCTCCGAGCCCGATCTCGCCATCCTCCACATCGGATTCGAAACGCAGCCCACTGACGCCAAGTCCGCCTACGCCGAGGGCGCCCGCACCTCCAACGCCATCATCGACGCGCTTAAGTCCGCCGGCGTGGAAGCCGCCGCCATCCGCAGCGAATCGCAATATCTCCAGCGCGACTACTCCGTTCCCAAGTCACACAAGTTCAAGCTCGCGCAGCAGTGGACGGTGCGCACCATTCCCACGCGGGCAGCGGAATTGCTCGACGTGGCCATCACCGCCGGAGCCAACTCCAGCGGCCAGATCGAGTGGACTGTGAAGGACCTGCACGCGCTCGATGAACAGGCTCTTGAGAAAGCCGCAGCGCGCGCCCGTGAAAATGCTGCCGTGCTGGCCAAGGGGATGGGCGTGCGTCTCGGAGTTCTGGTCTACGTCAGCAACCAGCTTTCTTCACCCGGCTTCCCGCGCCCCATGATGTATGCTCTGAAAGCCGCAGGCGCTGAAGCCGCCCCGCCTCTCGCCGTGGAGCCGAACAAAGTCACTGCCGAGGCCACCGTCTATGCCGTCTTTGCCATCGAGTAGCCGCTAGCGCAGCAACTCCAGCGTCAACGGGTCGGGCCGGCCGCCAAAGTACTTGTCCAGGGCCCGGCGAAATACCGCGTCGTCCTCGCTCGCGCGCGCAAAAAGCGTCATGCAGGAACGGAACTTCATGTCGTCGGGCGCGTTGAATATCTCGCGAATTGAGCAGTCTTCCACATCGTTCACCAGTTGCGTGCACTGCACCAGCCGCAGCCCCAGCACCGGATGCCGCAGATACGCCGATGCTTCCTCCAGAGATCCGATGCCGTAGTAGAGCGCGTGCTCGCTGCGCCCCAGCCCCTTCATCTGCGGAAAGATAAACCACATCCAATGGCTGCGCTTGGAACCCGCCCGCAATTCCTCCAGCACCTCCGCATACACATCCGCCTGTGCCGATTCAAATCGCTCGAGAAAAAATCTCTCGGTCATCCTCCAGCTCCCCGCACCGTTCCCTGACGTTGGATGCCTGCGTTCCCGTCCCTGGTTCGCCTGCTTACCTGTGATTTGCCTCCAGACCCCCTCTCAGCCGTTGCTTCCGGGGCACATGCAACGGCTTTCCCGCACCGCGAACCACTCAAAAATGCTCGGCGGGCTTTGACCTTTCAGGCCTTTCTGCGTCGACAGCACGCCACGCGCATCCATATCCTAGTTGTAGCAACAACCATCTTGCGTTGGGTACGATCCGTCCCATTTTGGAGAAGCCGCCATGAGCGCCGATGCCATCCCGCAGCGTCAACCTGCCTTTTTCATTCCCCACGGAGGAGGCCCATGCTTCTTTATGGATTGGACCTGGGGCCCGGCCGGCACATGGCACCCCACACAGCGTTTTCTTGAGACGTTGCCTGCTTCTCTGCCGGCAGTGCCCGCCGCGCTGCTGGTGATAAGCGGCCACTGGGAGGAGGCGGCTTTCACCGCTGGCTCTGCCGCATCGCCCCAGCTCATCTTTGACTACTCCGGCTTTCCTGAGCATACCTACCATCTCACCTGGCCCGCGACCGGCAATCCCGACCTCGCCGCCCGTGTGGCCGGGCTGCTGCGGGCCGCTGGACTGCCCAGCGCCCTCGACCCTGCGCGCGGGTTTGACCACGGCGTTTTCATTCCGCTTAAAGTTGCCTTTCCCGGCGCGCAGATTCCCGTGGTCACCCTTTCATTGGCCGCTTCGCTCGATCCCGTGCTGCATCTTGCTGCCGGACGCGCTCTTGCCCCGTTGCGCGATGAAGGCGTTCTCATTGTGGGCAGCGGCATGAGCTTCCATAATCTCGGCGCCTACATGCGCCCGGAAACTCGGCAGCGCGCCCGCGACTTTGACGCCTGGCTCACCCGCGCTGTCCAGTCACCTGCTGCGGTACGCAACCAGCTTCTGGCCGGATGGCGTCAGGCTCCGAATGCCGCCTTCTCCCATCCCCATGAAGAGCACCTCATGCCGTTGCTGGTGGCAGCCGGAGCCGGCGGAGACGCTCCCGGCGAGTGCATCTTTACAGACGAGCCCATGGGTGCGGCAATCAGCGCCTATCGCTTGAACGGATGATGCCGCGTAGTAACGTCGAGACGCATCACCATGCAGATGAGAGCAGGCCTCAGTGCTGATACCACTTCCTCTTTCTCCCCACGCGAATTCCCCGGTCAATGAGAATTGCCGCCAGGCAAAACAACATGCTCAGGTCAGTGCGCGCCTCGTGCACGAAGGAGAGTAATCCATAGTGGTTCAGCCTGGGAGGCTGGAACGGCCCCAGCGGTCCGCCGAGCAGAATGGGAATCTTCGTCGTGATGATAGCCGTCGAAATCACCGCCAGCAGCAGCACGGCGGCGTCGCCGGCAAAAAAGTTCAACATCACGGCCAGTCCCGCCACGATCTCTACGCAGCCCACCAGCGGCCCCAGCACATGCGGCATGGGAAGACCAATGTGCGCGAAGCGGCCGGCGCCGAGTTCGGCTGGATACATCAGTTTCAACACGCCTTCCGTCAAAAAAACCACGCCCACGATCACCCGAATCAGGATGAATGGAAGGTTTTGACGCATCGACCCGTCCCTTTCAAGAGAGCCCAGAGCTTTACCACATCAGGCGCGCAGGCTGGCTCGTCGGCCCGCCCAGCCTATGATGATAAGAAGCATACCTCAGAGCTTGTTTCCCTGCAGGAATCATCGTGCTCCCATCCGTCAGCCTGCGGGAAACATCGGCGCACGCGCTCGTCAGAGGTCCACGGCGGCTTCACTTCAGGGTTCAGCCCGCCTTCAGCAGTTGCTCGATCTCTGCCGCCAGAGCCATCGGCTTCTTTCCCGGGGCATGCCGGGCAACAACGAAACCCGCGCGATCAACCAGGAACTTCGTAAAGTTCCACTTGATTCCCCCGCTCCAGAACAGACCCCGCTTGCGCTGCTTCAAAAACTGGTAGAGAGGGTGTGCATCGGGTCCGTTCACCTGAATCTTCGCAAACATTGGAAAGGTCACGTTGAATCGCGTGGCGCAGAAATGGGCAATTTCCTCCCCGGTTCCCGGCTCTTGATGCCCGAACTGATCGCACGGAAAGCCCAGCACCACGAATCCCTGTTCCCTGTAGGTGCGGTAGAGCTGCTCCAGGCCCTCATATTGAGGAGTGAAACCGCATTTGCTGGCCGTGTTCACAATCAGCGCCACCTTGCCCTTCAATTCTCCGAAACAAAACTCCCCACCCCCCAGCAAAGGCGCGTGAAAGCCATGGATTGAGCCGGGCTGCGTCGCCATCGTGTGTAAAAACCTCGGTATCCCGAGGATGTCATGTATCCACCCCATCCGTCTAAGATGAATGTCGCCGTAAGGCGGGCGAGAGGCCATGTATGCCGGGGTGGGCACATGCTCTGACTCGTTCGCTTCCGGTAGACTGGGATGAGCCCTGCATCAGGCTCCCGGCGCTGCTTTTCTGCCGGCCTGGCAGTCGGGCTTCGGGTGAGCAAGCTGCGTCCCCCGGGTCATGATGCCAGCCGGTCTTAAGCCCGCGGGTGCGATGCCAGGCAGGGAAATGTGGGAAAGATGCGGTTTCCGGGGTGATGGTTTGCCCGGCGGTTTGGGCGGGGTGGCCGCGGTCCAATATAATCAGTCTTTCCGCGTGCTGTAGCAGAATTTTACGCAATGAGGGTGTGCATATTCTTCCCGTGAAGCTGAACCATGGACCGCACCAGTATTTGTGCTCGTCGCAGGGCAATAGCCCGGTGAAGATCAGGCACGCTTCCATCGCCCGCATCCTGCGGACCATGAGTCGTCTGGGATTCCTCGCGCTTCTGGCCGTCCTGGCGCTCCCCGGCACGGTTGCTCTTGCACAGCAGTCCAATGCCAACACCATTGGTCAGATTCGCGTCATCGGCAACCGCCGAATCCCCAAGGAAACCATCCTGGCCCGGCTCTTCACCCACCCCGGAGACACCTACGACGCCACCTCCATTGAGCGCGACTTCAACTCGCTCTGGAACACCGGCTACTTTGAGGACCTCCGCATCGACCGCGAAGATACGGTCAAAGGCATCATCCTCAACATCTTCGTCCGCGAAAAGCCCACCATCCGCGAGATTAATTACAAGGGCTTGAGCTCGGTCAGCGTCTCCGATGTGCTCGACCGCTTCAAGAAGGACAAGGTTGGCCTCTCCGTTGAAGGCCAGTACGATCCCACCCGCATCAAGCACGCTGAGACCGTCATCAAGGAACTGCTTGCCGAGCGCGGGCACCAGTTCTCGACCATCAAAACCGAGGTCAAGACCATTCCTCCGGCCTCCGTACAGGTCAACTTCAATGTCGATGAGGGCCCGGTGGTCAAGGTCGGCCACATTCGGTTCACCGGCAACCAGCACATCGGCAGCCGAACCCTGCGCCGCGCCATGAAGAACCTCAGACCCATCGGCATCCCCCACTCCCTCATCTTTGAGAACCTGTTCTCAAAGACCTTCGACGCCTCAAAGCTGGAAGAGGACAGTGAGCGCGTGCGCCAGGTCTATCGCGACAAGGGCTACTACAACGCCGCAATTGAGGAGCCGCAGACGCAGATTCGCGACCAGGGCGGCCTCAACTGGTTCACCTTCCGCCCCCGCCGCGGCAAGCGGATCGACATTCTGCTGCCGGTTGAGGAGGGCGACCGCTACCGCCTGGGAAAAATTACCTTCACCGGCAACAAGGCGGTCAGGAACGAGAGGGCGCTGCGGGCCACCTTCGCCGTCAAGGACGGCGACTGGTTCAACGCCACCTTGATTGGCAAGGGGCTTGAAAATCTTAAGAAGGCCTACGGGCAGCTTGGCTACATCAACTTCGGAGCCATTCCCAAGCCCACCTTCGACGAGAAGAACAAGACCGTCTCTCTCAACATCGACATTGATGAGGGCAAGCCGTTCTACGTCTCCCGCATCGAGTTCCAGGGCAACACCATTACCCGTGACCGCGTCATCCGCCGTGAGCTGATGCTGCAGGAAGGCCAGGTCTATAACTCCCAGCTCTGGGAGATGAGCCTGCTGCGCCTTAACCAGCTCGAATACTTCGAGCCGCTCAAGGTCGACCAGGACTCTGAAGCCCACCAGAACCCCGAGGCGGGCACCGTGGAGCTGCTGCTCAAGGTCAAGGAAAAGGGCAAGAACTCCATTGGTCTCAACGGCGGCGTCAGCGGCTATTCCGGCGCTTTTCTCGGTCTCAACTACCAGACCAATAACTTCCTCGGCCTCGGCGAGACTCTGAGCGTGCAGGCCAACCTGGGCAACGTGAACCGCCAGTTCCTGTTCGGCTTCTCGCAGCCTTACATCCGCAACCGGCCCATTAATGTCGGCTTCCAGATCTTCAACAACAAGCAGGACTTCAATGCGGCCAAGCGCTATGAGTCTGCCACCGGCCAGTCGGTGAACCTCACGGCGGCGCAGCAGTCCCTCACGCAGAATTACAATCAGGCCTCCACCGGCCTCAACTTCTCCGTCAGCTACCCGCTGCGGCGTCATGCATTCCAGCGCGTCGGCTTCACCTATTCGCTCACGCGCTCCACCATCTCCGCTTTCAGCACCGCGTCCCAGACCTTCTTCCAGACCATCAGCTTCCGGTCCGGCATTCAGGGCTCCAACGCGCTCGCCGGCATCATCAACAGCTCGGCGTCGTTCAGCTACATGTACAACACGGTGAACAACCCTCTGCGTCCGCGCAGCGGCCACGAGCTCACCGCGGTCTTCCAGATCTCCGGCATCTGGGGCAACGTTCGTTACCTTGCTCCCTTTGTGGCCTACAAGAGCTTCCGCTCCATGCACCTTCTCAAGCCGTCGCCCACCGGCCGCAATGTGCTCGGCTTCCGCGCTCAGCTCGGTTATGTGCAGGGATTCGGCGGCGATGTCGCCCCGCCGCAGAACCGCTTCTATACTGGCGGTGAAAACGACCTGCGCGGCTTTGACATTCGCGCAGCCACGCCCTACGGCTATGTGCCAACCCGGGCCACGGTGCAGCTCACCAATCCTGACGGCAGCTGCGTCCCGCGCGATCCCGTCAATCCGCAGCTTGGCCAGTGCATCCAGGTGCCCATCCCGGTCTACGGCATTGCCTCCATCGGCGGCGACACCAGCCTGACCACCAACACGGAGTACCGCATCCCCATTGCCGGGCCGGTCACTTTCTCGTTGTTCGACGACTTCGGGCTCGACCTGATCCTGAATCGCGGCCAGCTCAAGCAGAGCCCCGAGGGCTTTGCCTCTCTCACCGCGCCGCTCTACGGCTGCCCGGTCTATAACAACGGCGCCTGCCAGGGCGGCATCCCCGGATCCGAGGTCGGCTTCCAGCGCAACATCCGTCCCATTGCCGGCACCAACTTCGTTCCGCGCATGTCGCTCGGCGGTGAAATCTCCGTCATCATGCCGGTCGTTAATGCGCCGGTCCGCATTTACTACGCCTATAACCCGCTTCGTCTCTACGAGCGGCCCTACTGCAACGACGTGAAGCTGGGCGGCAATGTGCAGAGCTGCAACACCCAGCTCATCACCCGCGATATGTTCCCTCCGGGTGGCGCGGGCGACTACACCTATCAGGAATCCATACAGGCCTACGGCGCGCAAAACCTCTTCCGCGAGCCACGCAAAACCTTCCGCCTCACCGTCTCCACTACCTTCTAGCCGGAGACATATTCAGCCGGAATCCCAGCGGGCCGCTCTTGATGAGCGGCCCTTGCCCGGTACGCATATACTCCTGACGGGATACGGGAAATCAGCGCCATTCCAGTTGCGTCTGCCGGCTGCGCGATTCCGCCCCATCTGCCCTGTCTGGGCAGGCTTTCTGTGTTTGACGGCCCAAATCGCCACCCCTATAATCCTCTTTAGTTCCTGCTGATATCTCCATTCGTGTCTTTCGCTGTCTCCGCCGCATGTCCGCGGGGAGTTCCCAAGATAAAGACCGTGAGGGTTCTCAGGTAGCGGCTTTTGTGCCGCGGCGCGATGAGTTCACAGGAATCCTGAAGGAGTTGTCGATTCGCATGAAGCGTCTCTTTGCACTGTTCGTTACGCTGGCCTCGGCCTTGTCTCTGAGCGCAGCCGCCCAGCCAGCCGCCACCACGACCCACGCCCCATCTGCCGGCGCCGCCAGAATTGCGGTCATCGCGTTTCAGGTGGCCGTCGCCCAGACCAACGAGTTTCAGCGTGACTTTGCCGACCTGCAGAAGAAGTACACGCCCAAGCGCGATCAGATTAAGACCCTCAGCGACGAGGTGACCAGCCTGCAGAAGCAGTTGCAGGCGCAGGGAGCCACGCTCAGCGACACCGAGCGCGCCAACCGCACCCGCTCCATCGAGGAAAAGCAGAAGGACCTGCAACGCACCGCTGAAGACGCCCAGAATGACTTCAAGCAGGATATGCAGGATACCTTCAACACCGTCGCGAACAAGGTGGGCAAGGAGATGATTGCCTACGCCCAGGCGCACGGCTTCACTGTTGTGCTCGATGAGGGCCAGCAGCAGGATCAGGTCGTGCTCTACGCCAATCCGGGCACAGACATCACCAAGGCCGTCATCGACGACTACAACACGAAGTCAGGCATCCCGGCGCCTCCGCCGCAGCCTGCCTCAGCCGCGCCCGCCACCAGGACCCCGGCAGGCAAGTAGCCGCCGGGCCGGGCTTCAGAGGGGCTCCGCCGCGGCGGGGCCCCTGCTCATTCCGGCGCTTTGAGGGCGAGCGCCAACCTGCGGCTTTACCCACCGGAATCCGTGGCCTCAGAGCCGCAAATTTACCGTTCTCGTTGACCCATCTCCTTGTTTGACCCGCCTCATCCGTACCCCTATAATCCATCTTGTTCCTGCTGACGTCTCCGTTCGCGTCTCTTTGGATCGCCGCGTCATTGCATGCGGCGCCGCCCACGCTGGGTGCCTCGGCGAGCAATCCTCGCTCTCTGACCCTCGCTGTGGATGAGATTGGCTCTGAGGTCTCTCAGGAGATGCCGCCTGCCTACGCCGCGCGCGGACAGGCTATCAGGAATTCCGAAGGAGCATTGCACCCCAATGAAGCGCCCGTTCGTGTTAGCAGTCTTCCTGGCCTCTGGACTCGTCCTCAGCGCCGCCGCGCAGGTTCCCGACGCGCCCACACCATCCACCGGTGATTCCGCATCCGCCGCTGCGCCGGCTGATGCGGCGTCCGTTTCTCCAGCCGCGCCCAGCGGGCCTGCCAAGGTGGCCGTCATTGCGTTTCAGGCCGCGGTGGCCCAGACCAATGAGGGCCAGCGCGACTTTGCCGACCTGCAGAAGAAGTTTGAGCCCAAGCGCGCTCAGCTCAAGACGCTCAGCGATGAAATCGACTCCCTGAAAAAGCAACTGTCGGCCCAGGGCGACAAGCTCAGCAATGCAGAGCGCACCACCCGCACCAAGACCATCGACGACAAGGAAAAGCAGCTCCAGCGCTCAGCAGAAGACGCGCAAAACGACTTCCAGCAGCAGATGCAGGACTTCTATAACACCCTGGCCGCCAAGGTCTATGACGTCCTCGAGGCCTATGTGAAGGAGCACGGGTACACCATCGTTCTCGATGTCTCCCAGCAGCAGGGATCACCGGTCCTCTGGGCCAGCCCGGCCACCATCATCAACAAGCAGGTTGTGGATGCCTACAATGCAAAGTCAGGCGTGCCCGCCCCGCCTGTACAACCCGCTTCGACAGCTCCCGCGCCCAAAACGCCGCCGTCCAAGTAACCCGCGGTAACCGGGGGTGACCATCCGCGAGGGGCCTGCGCCACATGCAGGCCCCTTCCCGACTTGGCCCCGCACCGGTCTCCGAAATCCTTTCCCACACGCAATCACCCACTTGCCCCGCCTGTGGAAAAAATTGTGGATTCTTTTCAGGATTTACGCTGAAAATTCCTGAGATTTCCTCTTGCCAAACGCATCCTGTTTCTGATAGATGGCGCAAGTCCTTTTATTTCTTACTGAAGCAGCGCGGCATCGCGGCGTACCGATGACCGGCTTCGCACTCAACGGACCGGTGCAGTTGCACCGGGCTTTCCACAGTTCACCGCTGTAACCCGATGACCCGGACTCCCTACATGTCTTTGTGGCTGGCCTACTTTTGCTGGTCTTCGCCCACGCGCAAGACCGCCAGAAACGCCTCCTGGGGGATATCCACCTTCCCGATCCGCTTCATGCGCTTCTTGCCTTCCTTCTGCTTCTCCAGCAGCTTTCGCTTGCGTGTAATGTCGCCGCCATAGCACTTGGCCAGCACGTTTTTGCGCAGCGCGCTCACCGTTTCGCGGGCCACAATTTTTGAGCCAATGGCCGCCTGGATCGCCACCTCGAACTGCTGCCTTGGAATCAGCTCCCGCATCTTTGACACCAGCGCCTTGCCCCGCTCGTACGCAAAGTCGCGATGCACGATAATCGACAGCGCATCCACCGGCTCGCCTGAAACCAGGATGTCCATCTTCACCATCGGCGACTCCCACTCGCCGGCCAGTTGATAGTCAAGCGATGCGTACCCTCGCGACACTGATTTCAGCCGGTCATAAAAGTCGAGCACAATCTCGTTCAACGGCAGCTCATAGGTGAGCATGACGCGTGTCGGCGTCACGTACTCAAAGTTGATCTGCCTGCCGCGCTTCTCCTCCACCAGCTTCAGGATTCCGCCTACATACTCCTCGTTGGTCAGGATCTTTGCCGTGATAACCGGCTCGTGAATGCTTTCAATATTTGTGGGATCCGGCCAGCGTGATGGGTTGTCCACCTCCAGCACCGACCCGTCTGTCATGGCAATGTGATAACGCACGCCCGGCGCAGTCGTAATTAAATCCAGCTGGTACTCGCGCTCCAGCCGCTCCTGGATAATCTCCATGTGCAGCAGTCCAAGAAAGCCGCAGCGAAAGCCGAATCCCAGCGCCACGGAGCTCTCCGGCTCAAAGAAAAATGATGAGTCGTTGAGCCGCAGCTTCTCCAGCGCATCACGCAGCAGGGTGTGCTCGTGCGAGTCCACGGTGTAGAGCCCGGCAAAAACCATCGGCTTGATGTCTTCAAAGCCGGGCAGCGGGCCGCCTGCGGGGCGGGTGTCGTCCGTTACTGTGTCGCCAATCTTGGTGTCGCTCACCGTCTTGATGGTGGCGGCAAAAAAGCCCACCTCGCCGGCCGATAGCTCGCCGATCTCCACCGGTTTTGGCATCATCACGCCCATGGATTCAACATCGAACGCCTTTCCGTTCGACATCAGCCGGATTCTCTGCCCCTTGCGCATGGTGCCCTGCATCACCCTCACCAGCACAATCACGCCCCGATACGCATCGAACCACGAGTCGAAGATGAGTGCCTGAAGTGGTGCATCCGGATCACCCTTGGGCGGCGGCAGGCGATGCACAATCGCCTCCAGCACCTCTTCCACGCCCTGCCCCGTCTTCGCGCTCACCGGAATGGCGTCAGTGGCGTCCAACCCTACAGCCTGCTCGATCGCCTCCTGTGTGCGCATGATGTCCGCTGAGGGCAGGTCAATCTTGTTGATGACTGGTATGACCTCAAGACCATGACTGATGGCAAGATATGCATTGGCGAGCGTTTGGGCCTCCACGCCCTGGCTCGCATCCACCACCAGCAGCGCGCCTTCGCAGGATGCCAGCGAGCGCGAGACCTCGTAGCTGAAGTCCACATGCCCGGGCGTGTCAATCAGATTCAACTGGTAGGCATTGCCGTCGCGCGCCTTGTAGATCATGCGCACGGCATGTGCCTTGATCGTGATGCCGCGCTCGCGCTCCAGATCCATGGCATCCAGAATCTGGGCCTGCATCTCGCGGTCAGATACCGACCCGGTCAACTCCAGCAGACGATCGCTCAGCGTCGACTTTCCATGGTCGATGTGGGCAATAATGGCGAAATTGCGAAGGAAACGGGCTTCCATGAGGAGTGAACGAAATTGGAGAACTTCGCCCTTCGGCGCACAGTGCCTCCATGGCATAGCTTATCATCGGCTTAGGATTCACACTTTGAACCGGCTCACACCCGTTTGCGGCCTGGCAGCGGCTGTTGTATGTGCTCATGAATAGAAACTTTCACCGGCTTCTTTACGGCATCGCGCTGGGATTTTTTCTCTCCGGCTGCGGCCCGTCCAAAACCGCTCATGCACCGAGGACGGCGCCGCAGGCCACGGCGCCGGCGATTGCCTCCGCACCCGGCAAGGCTCCGGCTCAGCAGTTGCCCAGCCACGAGGCGCAGTTGACGCCTCATCAGCAGCAGGTCCGCACCCTCATTCAGCAGGTTCAAGCCGCCTATGCGCGGGGCGAAGCCGCATATCGCAAGGGCAAGCTGCACGATGCGAAGGTTGAGTTTGACCATGCGGTCGACCTCATGCTCACCTCCGGCATCAACATCAGGAGCGATCCCGACCTCCAGGCTGAATTTGATCGCATTGTTGACGGTGTGAACGCTCTCGAGATGGAGGCGCTCAAGGAAGGCAACGGCTTTGTTCCCAAAGAGGAGCCCTCACCGGCCGATGTGGCCAACGATGTCACCTTCGCTGTCGATCCGAATTTTGTGGCCCGCGCGCGCACCGATCTCGCCACCACCAAGTCCGATCTGCCGCTCGTCGTCAACGACTACGTTGCAGCATTCATCAACTTCTTTGCCAACACGCAGCGCGGCCACAATACCCTGCTCCACTCATTCCAGCGCTCGGGCCGCTATCGCGCCATGATCCAGCGCGTCCTGGCCGAGGAGGGCGTTCCCCAGGATCTGATCTATCTTGCTGTCGCGGAATCCAGCTTTCAGCCCCGCGCGCTCAACCGCCGCACCCATGCAGGCGGCATGTGGCAGTTTATGCCGCGTGGCAACTACGGCCTCGACCGGAACCGGTACGTTGACGAGCGCTTCGATCCTGAAAAGTCCACGCGCGCCTACGCCCGCTACATGAAGTTCCTCTACGATCAGCTCGGCGATTGGTACCTGGCCATGGCTGCATACGACTGGGGCGCGGGCAACGTGCAGCGCGCCGTGCAGAAAACCGGTTATGCCGATTTCTGGGAGCTCTACCAGCGTCATGAGCTGCCCCGTGAAACCGAAAACTACGTCCCTGAGATTCTTGCCGCCATCATCATTGCAAATCACCCCAAGCAGTACGGATTCGATGAGATCACGCTCGATCCTCCCGTGGTTACTGACACGGTGTCCATCGACTATTCCGTCGATATGCGGCTGGTATCTGATCTGGTCGATGCGCCTCTCGACGAGTTGGAGGCTCTCAATCCCAGTCTGCTGCGCGTCGTTACTCCGCCGGATACGCAGTTCGACCTGCATCTGCCCGCCGGCACCGCGGCGCTCTTTCAGCAGCGCATTGTCATCGTCCCCCGGGGCAAGCGTGATTCGTGGCGCTACCATCGAGTCGCGCCCGATGACACGCTGGCCGCAGTCGCGCGCCACTACCAGGTCTCTGTATCTGAGCTTGCGTCGGTCAACCAATTGGACGATAACGCGAGTCTTGAGAACGTCGAAGCGCTTGTCATCCCCGTCGCCCCTTCATCCACGCTCTTATCGCACGGCGTGTTTTATCGGGTGCGCAGAGGCGATACGCTGGTTTCCATCGCGGATCGCTTCGGACTCTCTCTTGCCCAGTTGCACTCCTGGAACAGGCTGCATGGATCGTTCATTCGAGCGGGACAGCGCCTGCGCGTGTCAGAACCCACGCGCGTCGCGCGCTCACGCCGCACGACGAGCCGTTCCGCGCCGGCCACCCCGTCTCATGTCAGATATTACCGCGTACGGAGTGGCGATACGTTGGGCGCCATCGCGGCTCGCTTCGATCTCTCCCTTGCGCAGTTGCGGCGATGGAACCGGCTGAAAGGCTCATCCATCCAGCCGGGACAGCGCCTGCGCATTGCCGAGCCCGAACACATCGAACGCTGAGTCTGCCGCTAATTCGGTTCTGACCGGCACCGTGCATTCACAGCGCGTCGCATGATCATCACTTCCAAAATGAACATGCGAAGAACCCTGGAAAAGTGCGTGAACAGCTCGATCAATTTCCTCATCGCGCCTGTGCCGACCATGCATGTGTAATATCGCCGCGGACCAAAAGTCATGAGGAAGCAAAATACATACTTGTCTTTTGATGGCTTTTGCGTGCAAGCTATTGCTAGAATGTTTCAGCGGGCAATTGAGATTGGCTGCTGTGCTGAGGTTGAAAGCTTCTATTCGGGCAGCGGCTCGGCCGCTGGAGGCGATGGGATGGAAGAAGTGTTCAAGATGTACGCAACGAGCGACGGTAACTTTGACGCTGAGCGCGAAGAGTTAGACACCGATCATGAAGAGGACTACGAGGACGACGCGGAGTTTGAAACTTCGCACCTGCTCACCTCCTCGGATGATGATGACGTAGTTGAGGAAACCATCATCGTCGTCTCTGAAGTGCCCTCTGACGAAGCTGCTCTTCTCGCGGCATTGGAGCCGGTAAGGAAGGCCGCACGCAAGGCCCCGGCAGGCAAAAAGAAGGCTGCGAAAAAGTCTGTCACAAAGTCTTCACGAAAGGCGGCCGCCAGGAAGCCAGCGAAGAAGAAGCCTGCCAGGAAGGCGGCAAAGAAGAAGGCTCCAGCCCGGAAGAAGGTTGCAAAGAAGGCAGCAAAGAAGAAGACCGCCGCCAAAAAGATTGTGGCCCGCAGGGCCGCAAGGAAATCCGCCGCAAGAAAACGCACCCCTGGCGCTAAGGGCGGAAGGGTCGTGGTCAAGAAGGCTGCGGCTTCAAAGCGCGCCAGCAAAACCACCAAACGAGGTAAAAAGTTGGCCGTTAAGAAAGCAGCAAAGAAGTCGCCAGCCAAGAAGGCAGCAAAGAAGAAGGCTGCAAAGAAGGCTCCGGCGAAGAAGAAGGTTGCAAAGAAGGCAGCAAAGAAGAAGGCCGCCAAGAAGAAGTAGGCAACCAACACAACAGGCAACAATCAACTCAAGGCAAGCAAAAGAGCCCGGCAACATGCCGGGCTCTTTTGCGTCTGGGTTCAGTCAGGTCTTACTTCTTCAATTCGTTCAGCGCGGCCAGCACTTCCTTCGAGTGATGCGACGGATCCACCTTCGTCCAGATCTTCACAATCTTGCCCTGGGGATTGATGAGGAAGGTGTTGCGGTTGGCAATCGTCCATTGCCCGAAGTGACCCAGCGAGCCGTATTCGTCCACCACCTTGTGCTGAGGATCGGCCAGCAGGTGGAAGGTCAGTCCATCCTTGGTGCAAAACTGCTTGTGGCTGTCCACGGTGTCAACGCTCACACCCAGAACCACCGCGTTGTCCTTCTCAAAATTGGGCAGATCCTGTTGGAAGTTGTGCGCTTCGATCGTACAGCCCGTAGTCATGTCTTTGGGATAGAAATAGAGAACCACCCACTTACCGTGGTAGCTCGCCAGTGACACCGGCGCGCCGGTCTGCGATGGAAGTGTAAAAGTGGGAGCAGCCTGGCCGACCGTGGGCATCGTATTGCTGTCGGCATGCGCCACAAACAGCGCGCCGCTCAAAACAAGAGCAGCGGCAAGTACGGGGAAGAATACCTTTCTCACGTGAAACCTCCTGTGCATTTGACGGGGAACTAACCTACTGGTTTCAGATACATCGCGCGGATTTAACGATCGCGCGCAACGGCGACAATCGCGATCTCGGCTTCAGAGGCCCGGGTCAGCAAAGCATCGCGGTCAAATAACAGTGTGCGCCCCGCTTCGACTGAAAGGCAACTGGCGCCCGCCCTGATCATCGTTTCCACCGTGCGAATCCCAATCACCGGCACGTCAAAGCGCATGTCCTGGTTGGGTTTGGCCACCTTCACCACCGTCAGCCGCCGCTCCAGTGTCGGCCCTGAGGATGTCCTGACTTCCCCGCCGGGGCCGGGCGTCCGGGCTTCCTCCTCCATGGTCTGCATCAACCTTGCGGCCCGCTCAATTGCGGCATCCGTGCCTTCCATGGCCTCCACCGCCACGCACGCCTGCGCCGCCACCACCACCGTCTGGCCAATGTCATATCCGGCCACTGCCCGGGCCACGCCCAGTCCGTACTCAATATTCCTTCTCTCTTCCTCGTCTGGCGCGCGCTCAGTCAGTACGCCCGCTTCGGCCAGCAGCGGCTCCAGAAAGGCAGTCGAACTCACCAGCTCAATCCCCTCGTCTCCCAGCACCTTCGCCACCGCGCCCAGCAGCATGTCGGTATTGCGGGTGCGCAGGTTCAGCAGCAGCTTAGCCAGCCGCCAGTCAGGCCGGATGCTCGAAAAAATCTGCTTGTGCTTCACCTGTCCGGCCATCACCGCCCGCTGCACGCCTTCCTTGTGGAAGGTCTCAATCAGCCGCGAAAGTTCGCCCAGCGAAAGCCAGTGCACGGTCACGCCCGGGTCCTCGCTAGCACGCGCATCCATCTCCGGGCTGGTCTCTTCCCGAATCGCCGCCACCGTCACGGCGAGACCCTGCGCCCTCGCCGCCTCCAGCAGCAGAAAAGGAAAGCGTCCGTTACCGGCGATCAGCCCGAGCTTCATGCTACTTGATCACTCCGCGCTGGCTGCGCTCAATAAATTCCGCGAGAATTGTCACATCCCCGCCCTCAAGCGCGCGCATCTTCTCGAGCGCCTGTGACGTATTCAGCCTGGCTGCCAGCAGCAGCCGAAAGGCCTTCTGCAGCGTCTGCAGCCGCTCCGGCGTGAAACCCCGCCGCGTCAGCCCCACCTTGTTGATGCCGAATGCCTTGTTCTCGCGGTGGGCCGATGTCAATGAGAACGGCAGCACGTCCTGCGTCACAATCGTTCCGCCGCCGATAAACGCGTACTGCCCCACCGTGCAGAACTGGTGCACCGGGCAAAACGCGCCCACGCTGGCAAAATCCTGAATCGTCACGTGCCCTGCCAGCGTGGCGCAGTTGGCAAGTATGCAGTGGCTGCCCACAACGCTGTCGTGCCCGATGTGCACATACGCCATCAACAGGTTGTTTGATCCGATGCGCGTCACGCCGCCGCCCTTCTCGGTGCCGCGGCTGATGGTTACGCACTCGCGAAGCGTATTGTCGTCGCCAATCTCCGTCCGGGTCGGCTCGCCGTTGTACTTCAGATCCTGCGGCGCCACCCCAATTGACCCGAAGGGATAAAACTTGTTCCGTGCACCGATGCGCGTGCGGCCATCCAGCACCACGTGCGAAATCAGCTCGCACTGTTCGCCCAGTTCCACCTCAGGTCCGATGGTGCAAAACGGTCCCACCGAGCACGACGCCGGAACCACCGCCCCCTCGGCTATCACCGCGCTGGGATGGATGCTCACTCGGTCTCCACAGCCAGTGGCGCGCCTGCGTGCCCGTCACCGTGCGCGCGTTGCTCACGCGCCCGCGTCACCACCTGGCAGGTCAGCGTCGCCTCGCACGCCAGCTTGCCGTCCACCGTCGCGCGGCCTTCGATGCGCCCCGCCCGCGTTCGAAATGAAAGCACATTCACTTCAATCCGCAACTGGTCGCCGGGGGTCACCGGCCGGCGAAACTTCGCCCGCTCAATCCCCGTGAACACCACCAGCTTTTCCTGCCGGTCCTCAATCTCGTGCATCATCAGGATGCCACCCGCCTGCGCCATCGCCTCGACAACCAGCACCCCCGGCATGATGGGATATCCCGGGAAATGACCCTGAAAAAATGGCTCGTTGATGGTCACGTTCTTGATGGCTACCAGGCGCTTGGTGCGTTCAAACTCCACGATCCTGTCAATCAGCAGGAACGGGTAGCGGTGAGGAAGTAGGTCCAGAATCTCCTGGATGTCGAACGTCATGCTCCAGCTCCACAAAGCGCGCCATAGGGCTGCATCGCGCTCGTCTGGATTATAACCAACACTTCGCTTAAGCTTTGCCTTCGAGCACGGCTCAGCCATGCCATCCATGCCCACCGGTACCGCCCGGTGCATGGCGGCGTTGCCTCATGCAGCCCGTCGCTATCCCGCGGCCTCATCGTGGGGCTCGGCGCAATAGAAGCTCAGGGCCGCGTCGCCCTGTTCCAGCAGCCGCGTGCGTCGCAGCGCCCCATAGCGGCCCCGCGGTTTTCGTTTCTTACTATGCTCGGCAATTACCACTGCCCCCGTGGCCAAGAGCGCACACTCCGTCCGGCCCAGCAGTCCCAGTGTGCCGTCATACTCCCTTTCGTCCTCATACGGCGGGTCCAGAAACACCACGTCAAATCCGACCTCAGGCCGCGCTCTTTGCAAATACGCGTCCACGCTGCCCGGTTGAATCTGGAATCCAGACCGCAGGTCCAGTTGGAACAGGTTCTTGCGCAGTATCTTCAGGGCCGTTGGAGCGCGCTCCACAAACGTTACCTGCGTTGCCCCGCGGCTTAGCGCCTCAATCCCCACCGCGCCCGATCCCGCATAAAGATCAAGAAATCGCGCGCGCGCAATCTGCGGTGTCAGCACATTGAAAAGTGTCTCCCGCAGCCTGTCGCTGGTGGGCCGCGTGCTCAGCCCCGCCGGGGCCTGCAAGGTGCGTGAGCGAAGTGTTCCGGCAATGACGCGCATTGCGATTCAGCATAAACGAAGCCCTTTTCCCTCCCCGACCTTCTACAATTCATCTATGCGGGGCTGGTCAATCCCGATGGGCCGCTGGATGGGCGTTGAAATTCGCGTCCATGCCTTCTTCCTTCTTCTCGCTGTTGTGTGTCTCGGCCTGGCGGCCAGTGACGGCCTGTTGCGGGGTATTGGTCTGTTTCTTGTTCTCGTCGCTGCAGTTGTCGTGCGCGAAACCGCCCGCCTCGTCGTTGCCGCCTGGTTCAACCTCAGCCTGCGGGCCGTCCTTCTGCTGCCCATCGGGGGACTCTTCGCCTACGCCAACCCCGAAAGCCAGGAGAATGCCAACCGCGGCGCGGGGCAGTTCGCGATTGCGCTGGCCGGACCCATCGCCAACATCGCCACAGCGATTGCACTGGCCGCCGCATTCCTCGGCGCGGGCGGAGGCGACCTCCAGATGTTCAGGACGCCGTGGATTACCTCGGCCTATCTGCTCCGCAGCATGGTTTGGATGCAGGCCGGCCTCGGCTTGCTCCATCTGCTGCCCGCCTATCCGCTCGACGCCGGCCGGCTGCTCAGGGGAAGTTTCGCGCGCCAGCACGGCCTATCGCCCGCCGGACGCGCCGCCACGGGCCTTGGCCAGCTTCTTGCCCTCGTCGCCATGATTGCCGGTATGCTGCTCCACGCCCCCTGGCTCGTCATCGCAGGCTTCTTCATCATGATCGGCGCGCAGATTGAGGATCAGGGAGTCTTCTTCCAGTCCGTGGTTGACACGGTCCGCATGCGTGAGGTGATGCTCACTGACTTCGCCACCCTGTCCCCGTCCGACACACTCACCGACGCGCTCGTCCGCTGCGTTCACTCCCTTCAGGAGGATTTCCCCGTCGTGCGCGGAGCACAGCTCGTCGGCATCGTATCGCGCCAGCGCATCGTCGACGCACTGCGCAACGATGGCAACGGTTACATCCAGTCGGTCATGTCGCGCGCCTTTCAGGTGGCCCGCCCTGAAGACACACTCGGCGCCACCATCCGCCGCCTCACAGCGGGCCGCGGACTCTCGCTCATCCCGGTCACTGACAGTGGCCGCGTCGTCGGCATCGTCAGCGTGCAGAACCTGATGAGTTCCATGACGCTCCTTGCCGAGCAACGGCGCATTGAACGGATTGCGGCCGGGGAGTAGCCTGCTGATGCCCGGCGACGCATCTCAGCAGCCAGCCCACGCGCGCCTCTCCCCCGGCTTGTATCTGGTGGCAACGCCCATCGGCAACCTCGGCGACATCACCCTGCGCGCCCTCGACGTGCTCAGAGGCGTGGACCGCATCGCATGTGAAGACACCCGCCAGACGCAAAAGCTGCTGAACCACTTCGCCATCGTCACGCCCACCGTCAGTTGCCACCAGCACAATGAGCGCCGCCGCGCATCCGAGCTGGTCCAGGCGCTCACCTCCGGCGCGCGCATCGCCCTCGTCTCAGACGCGGGCTTCCCCGGCATCAGCGACCCCGGCGGCTGGCTCATTGCCGAGGCCATCGCCGCCCGCGTCACTGTCATTCCCATCCCCGGCGCCAACGCCGCCCTCACCGCCCTTGTGGCCTCCGGACTGAGTACTCCCGAGTTCCACTTCATCGGATTCCTGCCGGAAAAAGCCGGAGCCCGCCGCACGCGCCTTGAAGCTCTTGCCGCCGAACCGCGTGAGCACCCGCGCTCGCTCATTTTTTATGAGGCGCCACATCGCATCAGCGAAACACTGGCGGATCTCGAAGCTGTATGGGGTCCCGCACTGCGCCTCGTCGCCGCGCGCGAGCTCACCAAGCTCCACGAGGAGTTCCTCCGCGGGACCGTCTCTGAAGTCCGCCTCGCCCTCGGTCAGCATGACCGCGTCCGGGGCGAATTTACCCTGGTCGTCGAGGCACCGCCGCACACCCAAAACACCTTGGCAATGCAGGACCGCAAATCTCTCACCGGGCGCGTCGAACGCTTGAAGGCGGAACTTGGCCTTGATGAAAAAGAGGCGCTCAAGCGCCTCGCCCGCGAACTGGGTCAATCCAAGAGTGATTTGTATCGGGAACTTCAGCGGGAACGTGCACGCCGCGGGTAGGTTTCACCACTCCCGCGGCCACACTCTACACATCGCATCAGGTATTTCTTCGCGGCCCATGAAGGCCGCCAAAGTTGGCCGCCCTCCTGCCGCGCCTGGCGGCAGATCACTCTGCCGCGCCTGTCACACCGGATGGGTTTAGCGGTGCCAACCGTTCGCCACAACCCGGTTGTTGGTCGCCTCAATCCGCTCCGGAACACGCAGTGGGTCAAAATCCGAAGGCAGTGCGGTACTTGGGCTCGGTGCTGGTGCGCTCGGGACTTCCGAAGCCTGCACTGGGAATGGCTGCACCTTGCCCCGCGACGCCGAACCACCCAACAGGACAGGTTCCTCGGCCAGTTGCTGAAGTTCACGAGCCAAAGACTCAATCTTGGTCTTGCGAAGGGAGATTTGAGTGAGCTCTAGCTGAATTTCTTCCAGTTCACCACACGCCGAATCAAGAGCGGCACGATAGTTCGTCATTCGGACTTCTTGGGTCACTTTATCCTCCAGTTGCGCAGGCATCTTTCAAATAAATGCTCTGAGATGAACATTTTCAGTCCGCTTCTAGCTGGCGCGGCTCATAACCTTGCTCTAGTTAAGCCATCGCTGACGCCCTCCGCCACCACCGGACTGAAGTCCATCAACTCAGCGCACTTCGAATCCTAAGGCGATTCCAAGAATGCGAAAATACCCCTTTTCGGTAATGCGGCTCACCCAATGGTCAGCGTCAGCGCCATTCGTTCAGAGCAGCCAGCCTGCCCAAGGCCTCTTCCGCGCACCCTGTCACCTGTAACAGCTTTCGATTCTGTAACTTGATAAATCCGGCGTTGACCGTCGAATCAAGAAACGAGAGCAGGCCGTCCCAGTAACCAAGCGTGTTGATCAGGATGCAGGGCTTATCGTGCAGACGAAGCTGAGCCCAGGTCACTGCTTCCATCAACTCGTCCATCGTGCCGTATCCACCCGGCAGAATCACAAATGCGTCGGCCAGTTCCGCCATGCGCGCCTTGCGCTCGTGCATGGTCTCCACCCGTTCCAGCCGTGTCAGTCCTTCGTAGGCGATCTCGACTTCACTCAGGGCCCTGGGCAGCACTCCAATCACCTCGGCCCCGCCGGCCAGCGCCGCATCGGCCACGGCGCCCATCAGGCCGATGTTGGCGCCGCCATACACCAGGCCCATCCCGGCCGCGGCCAGTCCCTGCCCGAGCGCCAGAGCCTCGGCAAGAAACGTGGGATCGTTGCCCCGCGATGACCCGCAGTAAACTGCCACGCGCTTCACCACACCATTACCGTTCAAACCGGCCATAACGACTCCAGAATACCCCTCCTGCGGGTCCATTCAGCGCCTCTCACCCACCCCTCAGGCCACCCCAAAGTCACGCCGCCCGGCTCCGCGGACTGCCGGAACGATACACTGGTCCCAGGACCCTTCCCGCGTGGACTCTCGCCGTGCATCCGTTCATCGACAAGCTCAATCCCGAACAGCGCGCTGCCGTTGAGGCCACTGAGGGCCCCCTGCTCATCCTTGCCGGAGCGGGCTCGGGCAAAACCCGCGTCATCACCAGCCGCATTGCCTGGCTCATCCGCCAGAAAAACATCGCCCCTGACTCCATCCTCGCCGTCACCTTCACCAACAAGGCCGCCGCCGAGATGGCCGAGCGCGTCAGCCGCCTGCTCGATCGCTCCTCCGTCGCCCAGCCGCTCATCTCCACCTTTCACTCCCTCTGCGTGCGCATCCTCCGCCGCGACATCGAGGCCCTCCAGATCAACGGCAGGGGTCTCACCCGCAACTTCGCCATCTATGACGAGAACGACCAGCAGGGAATCGTCAAGCAGATCATGCGCCGCCACGGGTTCGACACCAAACAGCTCACCCCGCGCACGGTCCTCGGCCGCATCTCATGGGCCAAGAATCACATGGTCGATCCACAGGACCACTATCTCGGCTCCCGCGACCCCAACAGCGAGCGCATCGCCCACATCTACAAGGGCTACCGCGACGAGCTGATGAAGAACAACGCCCTCGACTTTGACGACCTGCTGCTTGAGGCCGTTCGCCTGCTCAAGGCCGACGCGGGCGTTCGAGAGCGCTACCAGCGCCGCTACCGCTACCTGCTCGTCGATGAGTACCAGGACACCAACCGTCCACAGTACGAATTGATGAAGCTGCTTGCCGGCGAGCACAAGAACGTCTGCGCCGTGGGTGACGAGGACCAGAGCATCTACTCCTGGCGCGGCGCTGACATTCGGAACATCCTCGAGTTCGAGCAGGACTTCCCCAACGCCCGCATCATCCGCCTTGAGCAGAACTACCGCTCCACCCAGATCATCCTTGAAGCCGCGGGAGCTGTCGTCCAGAACAATCTGCGCCGTAAAGGCAAGAAGCTGTGGACTGACCGCCAGGGCGGCTCCCTCATCGGCTACTATGAGGCGCCAGACGGCGAAAATGAGGCGCTCTTTATCGCCGACCGCATTCAAAAGTTTATGCGCGAAGCCCCGGACGAAGCCCAGGCAGCTCAATGTGCCGTCCTCTACCGCACCAATTCTCAATCGCGCCTCATTGAAGAGGCGCTCCGCCGCTACAACATCAGCTACACCATGGTGGGCGGCTTCAGCTTTTATGAGCGCGCCGAGATCAAAGACCTGCTCGCCTATCTGCGGCTCGTCCGCAATCCTCACGACTCCATGGCGCTGCAGCGCATCATCAATACGCCTGCCCGCGGCATCGGCAAAACCACCCTCGAAACGCTCGAGCGCCTCGCTCTTGAGACCGGCTCCTCCACCTGGGACGCCATTGCCGCGGCACTCGGCGACAAGCTTGTTTCCTCGCGCGCCCTCATGGCCCTCGACTCCTTCCGCCGCCTCATCCTCGATGCGCAGGCCATGCTGGACCCCGACTTCGCGGGCAAACTCGCCGCCGACATTGCTGCCACCGCCGGCGACTCCACCGGCACTGATTTCGCCTTCGGCGTCGCAACTGAGTCCATTCCCGATGGCCCCGCCACCGATTTCGAGTCCGGCGCCGGTGAGAACCAGATTCCCCTCCTCGACGCCACCCACTTCTCGCCGTTTGTCCGGGAGCCCCGGCGTCCTTTCCTCAGCATGCCGGACCAGGAGCCGCCTGATCTGTCCGGGAGTGATCGTCTGAATCGGCAGCACCCGGTCACTGCGCCAGCCGCAGGATCTCCGTCGGCCGAAGCGGAGGACCGTGGAAGCGGTTTCCGCAGCCCCGGCGACGCCGCCACGCTGCCCGAGCTCATTCGCTTCCTCATTGACCGCACCGGCTACATCAAGGCGCTCGAGGCCGAGGGCTCCCCCGAGGCCTTCAGCCGCATTGAAAACCTCAAGGAGCTCGCCAACGCCGCCCACGACGCCGAGCAGCGCGGAGAGACCCTCGCCGAGTTCCTCGACCATGCCGCCCTGGCCAGCGACACTGACCAGTTCGACCCTGAAGCCCGGGTCACCCTCATGACCCTCCACGCAGCCAAGGGCCTTGAGTTTCCCCTGGTCTTCCTCGCCGGCCTCGAAGAAGGACTCTTCCCCCACTCACGAACTCTGCTCAACCCCGACGAGCTTGAGGAGGAGCGCCGCCTTTGTTACGTCGGCATGACACGCGCCAAGGACACCCTCATCTTCACCCGCGCCCGTTATCGCCGCCGCTATGGCAACGATGCGCCCGAAATGTCTGTTCCCTCCCGCTTCCTCGAAGAGGTGCCCGGACGGCTCGTCGAAACCCTCGGCGTCAGTCCGGAGTCCTCAAGGGCAGGTCTTCGTTCGTGGGGGAGCGGCGGCCCCGCCTGGTCCACTCCCGCCTACCGTCCTGCAGACCGGCAACCCGCGCACTCCTCTGATTACGCCGATCGCCATTACAACTATGAGGATGAGAGCCAGGAGGCCCCGCTGGTCCGCCCCGGCATGCCCGGCAATGACCGTGGATACCCATCGCGCCGCGGCGCTGTCAGGCCCTTTGTCGCCCCCTGGATGACCCCGCGCGGGAAATCCTCCGCGTCTGACGCCGATTCCGCCTCCGCCGATCAAGCGGCAGACACGCCCGGCGGGCACTCCATCAACAACATTGCCAGCTTCTTCGGCGGCAAGGAGGCTGTCTCCTCCGCCGGAACCGGCGTCACCCCGAAGCCGCAGCGGCCGCGGGGCTCCATCGGCCTGATCAAGGGCCAGCGCGTGCGCCACTCCAAATACGGCGAGGGCACGGTGCTCTATCGCGAGGGGGATGGCGATGACGCCAAGGTGACTGTCCTGTTCATGCGCCACGGCATGAAGAAGCTGATGGAAAAATTCGCCAATCTGCAGAAGATTTAGCCGTGTGAACCGCAGTTGGCCTCGCCATTGCGTGTGTCTTGCGCTTTCGCGTCATCGCCCGCCCTGATACCATAAAAGTCGCATCGGCATTTGCCCGGCACCCGCATCGATTCAAGCGAAATGAGGATTCTGTAGTGGACACCAGGAAAGTTGAAGACAAGCTCGAACGCAAAAAGGCCAAGCGGACCGCCCGTAAGAAAGCCGCTCCCAAGGCCAGGCGCACCACTCCGCGCGGTTCCAACAAAAAGAAAGTCAGGAAGCTGGTTCGCGGCCAGTCAAAGCGCTAGCTTCTCTGATTATTCAACCCCCTGTGCGGGCTGGCCCTTGCTGCCGGCCCGCGCTGTCTTTCACCCCGCTTCGCACACCAGCCCCCGCCCCTCCCTGCTCCGCCTGCGGTCTTCCACTCGCCAATCTCCAGCCTGTACACTGCCATGCAGGCAACCTGAAGCAGCGTCGCCGTCAACCTGCAACTCCGGGAGAATCGCCCTGCCCAGTCAACTGCTTGCCCGCAAGTCCATCGACAAGCTCATCCGCGAGTCGGAGGAGCCCGAGCACGCGCTGCGCAAGTCGCTCGGCCCCTGGTCGCTGACCGCGCTGGGCATTGGCGCCGTGATCGGCTCCGGCATCTTCACCGTCATCGGCACCGCCATGGCCGGCCAGAGATTCCAGACTCCCGCCATCGCCAACACGCCCCTGCTCCACTATCTCCTCACCCAAACCGCCATGGCTGGACGTCCCGGCGCGGGTCCCGCACTGGCTCTCTCGCTTGTCTTCGTCGCCATCGTGTGCGTCTTCACCGGCCTGTGCTACGCCGAGCTTGCCTCCATGATTCCCATCGCCGGCTCGGCCTACACCTACACCTACGCCACGCTCGGCGAACTCGTTGCCTGGATCATCGGCTGGGACCTCATCCTCGAATATGCCTTCTCCAACATGAGCGTCAGCGTCGGCTTCGCCGCCCACACCCTCGACCTGCTCGACTGGTTCGGCTTCCATCCGCCGCTCAAGTGGATCTCGCCCGCCTATCTCCCCACCGGCCTACAGGATTTTGCCGGTCATGAGCTCTATGCGCCCGGCTGGCACTTCGGCTTCAACATTCCCGCCTTTCTCATTGTCATGATTCTCACGGTCATTCTCGTCCGCGGCATCCGTGAGTCAGCCCGCACCAACAACATCCTCGTACTGGTCAAACTCTGCGCCATCCTCGTCTTCATCTTCGCCACTGCCAGCTTCATCAAGCCGCATTACTGGCATCCCTTCATGCCCAATGGCTGGTCCGGCGTCCTCACCGGCGGCTCGATCATCTTTTTCACCTACATCGGCTTTGACTCCGTCTCCACCGCCGCCGAGGAGTGCCGCAATCCCCAGCGCGACCTGCCCTTCGGCATCCTCGCCACCCTCATCGCATGCACGCTGCTCTACGGCGGCGTCGCCATCTGCCTCAGCGGCATCGTGCCCTGGCAGTCCGTCATGGGCGACGCGGCGCCGGTCGTCAACGCCCTCAAGCGCCTTTCCATGCTGCCCGGCGGCCACCGCCTCCACCTGATTCATCTCTTCGTGCTCATCGGCGCCATGCTGGGCATGATCTCCTCCATCCTTGTCTTCCAGCTCGGCCAGGCGCGCGTGTGGTTCGCCATGTCGCGCGACCGCCTGCTCCCCGACGCCTTCAGCCGCATTCACCCCCGCTTCCGCACCCCCGCCGTCTCCACCTGGGTCGCGGGATTCGTCGTCGGCGTCCCCGCCGGCCTGCTCGACATCGGCACCGTCGCCAACCTCTCCAACATCGGCACCCTCTTCGCCTTTGTCCTCGTCTCCATCGCCGTCATCATCCTGCGCTACCGCGAGCCCAACCGTCACCGCGGATTCCGCGCCCCGCTCGGACCACTCTTTCCCATCCTCAGCATCATCTTCTGCGTGCTGCTCATGATGGGCCTCGAAATCCTCACCTGGATGGCCTTCTTCATCTGGCTCGTCATCGGCCTGCTCATCTACTTCCTCTACAGCCGGTTCCGCTCTGAATTCGCTCCAGTCGCTAAACTGAAGCAGTGACCGACATCGCCGATTTCATCCGCCGCCTTCCCAAGGCCGAACTGCATCTCCATCTTGAAGGCACCATCCTGCCCGCCACCCTCGTCGAGCTCAGCGCCCGCCATGACGCTGCTCCGCTCACGCTTGCCCAGGCCGAGGCGCTCTATCGCTTTGCTGACTTCAGCGCCTTCATGGAGGCTTTCAAAACCGTCACCCGGCTTCTCCGCGATCCCGGCGACTACGAGCTCGCCGCCTGGCGCATGCTTGAGCGGCTGGCCGCGCAGGGCGTCGTCCATGCCGAGGTGTACGTCTCCGTCGGCGTCATCTACATGTGGCGCAACCATGATCCGCACGTCTTCGAGCCCATCTTCGCCGGCCTCGAGCGTGCCCGCCTCCGCGCGGAAAGCGAGCTCGGCATCACCCTCTTCTGGATCTTCGACGCCGTTCGCCACTTCAGCGTGGAGGAGGCTGCCCGCGTCTTTCGCAAAGCCGCCGAGATGCGGCCCGCTCATCCCTCCATCATCGGCATCGGCCTCGGCGGCGACGAGCGAAGAACGGGTTCGGCTCCCTTCCGCCACCTCTATGCTGGGGCCCGCGAAGCCGGACTGCGCCTTACCAACCACGCCGGAGAAACCACCGGACCGGAGGCCATCCGCGAGGCTCTTGCCATCGGTTCCGAACGTCTCGGCCATGTTCTCTCCGCCGCGGACGATCCGGCGCTCGTTGAAGAATTGAATGCGCGAAGCATCGGCCTCGAGCTCAACCCCACCTCCAACGTCCGCACCGGTGTCTGCGCCTCCTTCGCCGCGCACCCGCTCCGCCGCTACTTCGACGCCGGCCTGCTCGTCACCCTCAACTCCGACGACCCGGCCTTCTTCGGCTCTGATCTTGAGGGCGAATTCCTGCTCGCCCACACCGTCCAGAACTTCACCCGTGACGAGCTCCGCAGGCTTGCCGCCAACTCCATGCGCGCCAGCTTTCTTGCCGAAGGGGACAAACAACGCTGGCTCGCCCGCATCGACTCAATCGAGTAAACAAAAGCTACACGAAAGTTGTAGGGGCCTCTTCCCACCCGCCATCTGCTGCGTCCAAACTACTGTATGATTCAATCAGGAGGCGGTGTAACAATGTCCCCCGAAACCGAAACTCCCGCACACGTTCAAGACGAAGCCTGCGGCAGCACGATGCAGGTGATCGGCTGGTTTTCCGCCGGCATGGCCGTAGCCGCGCTCAGCATCATGGTGGGCCGCGAGCTCCGCAGCCGGTATAAGTTCAGCCATCGCACCCCGTACGACTTCTATTCCAGCGCCGGTGAGCGCTCCACCAGCGAATTCGGCATGGGCATCTAGGCCCTGCCGCTGCCTTGGGTTCCTCTTTGCAAAATGCCGCCTTCAGGCGGCATTTTGCATCTCTGCCGTGTTTTCAACCGCCCACGCCAATCCATGCCTGCGTTACCCTAGTCCCTGATGGGCCGTATCCGCGTACTGTCTGACCAGGTCGCCAACCAGATCGCCGCCGGTGAGGTCGTTGACCGGCCTGCCTCCGTGGTCAAGGAACTGCTTGAAAACGCCCTCGACGCCGGAGCCAGGCGCATCCGCGTTGAAGTGGAAGCGGGCGGCCGCAAACTCATCCGCATTGCGGACGACGGGCATGGAATGTCCCGCGACGATGCCCTGCTGGCCTTCGAGCGTCACGCCACCTCCAAGCTCCGCACCGTCGACGATCTGCTCTCCATTTCGACTCTCGGCTTCCGAGGCGAAGCGCTGCCCTCCATTGCCTCCGTCGCGCGCGTCACCCTTGAAACGGCCACCGGCGATGCTCCCGCCGGCACCCGGCTTGAGATTGCAGGCGGCAAAATCCTCCGCGTTGACGACGCCGCACAGCCGAGGGGCACCGTCGTTGCCGTCGCCGATTTGTTCTTCAATACGCCCGCCCGCCGCAAATTTCTGCGTGCTGAAAGCACTGAGCTCGCTCACGTCACCGCACTCGTCACCCACTACGCGCTGGTTCACCCGCAAAAGCACTTCGAGCTGGTCTCCGCCACCCACACCATCGTCTCGGCGCCGCCCGTTACCCGCACCGCGGAGCGCATTTACCAGGTCTTCGGCAAGGACACCCTTGCCCAACTCCTCCCCGTCGCTGCTGAAACTCCGCTCGAGCGCACGGGGCTGCCCGAGCCGCCCCCGTGGAAACGCAACCCCGATCAGCCCGCCCGCAATCCCGGCGTGCTTCGCCTCAGCGGCTTCTATTCCAGGCCCGAGTTGCAGAAGCTCAATCGAAACTCCATCTACATCTTCGTCAACAAGCGCCTCATCCGCGACCGCCTGCTCATGCACGGCATCACCGAGGC
>DASSHM010000140.1:0-7451 GCA_035692885.1 Occallatibacter sp. | reverse complement strand
TTGCTGGCGAAATCGTCCGCACTGAACATGGTTACGGCGGGTTGCGCCCCGGTGGTCAGCAGTTTGTTCAACACGGGAATGCTGGCGCGCTCATGCTCCACAAAATCCACGCCTGAGGCGGTCAGGGTAAAGTCGGAGTTGTCCGCGCGGGTGACGTAGTTCTTCTTCTGCAGATACCACATGGTGAATTCAAGGTAGTCGCGCGGGAAGCCCATGCGCTTCTCGATCTCAGCCAGCGATACCTCCGGCGCATACGGGTTGTTACGGCGGCGAAAGTAGAGCACCGCCAGCACCGCGAGACGCCGGTTGACTTCACCTTCGAGCGTGTCCATAAAATCTATGCTCGATGAGAGGGGCACAGGCTCAGGCTCGTGCTGACGGCGGGCATCGTCATAGCGGGCGCGGCGCTCGGGATCAGAGAGCACATCGTAGGCGGTTTTGAGCAGGTGGAACTTTTCGGCGTCGCCCGTCTCCGGATGGTCCGGGTGGTAACGAGTGGCCAGGAACCTGAAAACACGATGGATGGTGTCCATGTCCGCATTGGGGCTAATCTGAAGAAACTCGTAATAATCCACGCTCTTCATCGATTCTCGTGTTTCTTCCTGCATGCCGGGCCGTTCCTGTAAGAGACTCGCACCCATATTAACTCCCTCCAATTGGGAATTTAGCGAGAAACGGCGAAATCACAATGTCACTTCAGTGCTATGTGACGATAAGGCGCTGACGTAAAACAGGATAGATGTAACGGGAGGCAGAAAATTCCATCGTGGCCCGGTGCCGGAGGAGGGCTGGAAAATCCCGAATTGTGGGGGCAGCAGGCGGCTGCCGTGCCCGGGGTGGGAGACCAGGCGGTGGGCGGCTGGGGCCTGGGAGATGGCGGCCGGGAGTCAGACCTGCATGACTTCGACTTCTTTCCGGCGGGACAGGTCTTCCATGCGTCGAATCTCCTCGTCGGTGAGCTTCTGCACCTCGTCGAGGGAGCGCTTCTCCTCGTCCTCGCTGATTTTCTTCTCTTTGGCAAGCTTTTTGAGGGCTTCATTGCCGTCGCGGCGGATGTTGCGCACGGCGGTGCGATGTTCCTCAAGCACCCGGTTGAGGTGCTTGACGACCTCGCGGCGGCGCTCCTCGGTCATGGGAGGGACTGGCAGGCGGATAATCTTGCCGTCGGACTGGGGGGTAAAGCCAAGGTCGGAGCTGAGGATGGCCTTCTCAATCTCCTTGAGAACCGTGGGGTCCCAGGGCTGGATGAGGATCAGGTGCGGTTCGGGAGTGGAGACCTGGGCAAGCTGCGTGACGGGCGTATGGGTGCCGTAGTAGTCCACCTTAATCTGGTCGAGCATGTGAACGCTGGCACGGCCGGTACGGGTGGAGGCCAGGTTGGTCTGAAAGTCAGAGACCGCCTTGTCCATGCGGCGCTTGAGTTCGGCGGAGAGCTCTCTGAGTGCCGGAATTCCGGCCATAATCGAAACTGCCATGGCGGTTAATCCTCGCTAAACCGGTTGCCAACGGCTATTTTACAACCCGTTGCGCGGTGGGCGGCGGCGCCTCAGGCCGGGAGCGCGAGGCCGGTGGAAACCGCCTGCTCATGGGCGTGGTAACTGGAGCGGACCAGGGGACCGGACTCGACGTGGCGGAACCCCATCTTGAGAGCCTCGGCCTTGAGGTCGGCAAACTCACGCGGCGTGTAGAGACGCGCTATCGGCAGGTGATCGCGCGAAGGGCGCAGATACTGGCCGATGGTGAGGATGTCGCAGTGGACGGAGGCAAGGTCCTGGAAAACCCGAAGCAGCTCATGGGTCTCTTCGCCGAGGCCAACCATGACGCCGGACTTGGTGACTGCGGAGGGGTTCAGCTCTTTGGAGTAGCGCAGCAGCTCAAGGGTGCGCTCATACCGCGCGCCGGAGCGGACGGTGCGGTAGAGGCGCGGCACCGATTCAGTGTTGTGATTGAGCACCTCGGGGCGCGCCTCAACGACGATACGGATGGATTCGCGGTCGCCCTGGAAGTCGGGGATAAGGACCTCGACGCGGCATCCGGGCGCCTGCTTGCGGACCTCCTGGATGACCATGGCGAAGACGCGCGCGCCACCCAGCAGATCATCGTCGCGGTTGACGCTGGTGATGACGGCATGCCGCAGCCCGAGCGCGGCCACCGCCTCGGCCACGCGGCGGGGCTCATCGTAGTCGATGGGCCCCGGACGCCCCTTGGGCACCGCGCAAAAACCGCAGCGGCGGGTGCAGAGGTTGCCCAGCATCATGAACGTGGCAGTTTTATGATGCCAGCACTCACCGATGTTGGGGCAATGGGCGCTTTCGCAAACGGTATGCAGATCAAGGGAGCGGGCCAGCCGCTTAAGCTCGTGGTAATTTTCGCCCACCGGCGCGCGGGCCTTGAGCCACTCCGGCTTGGGAGCGGGAACACGGCTCATGGGCGAGATTTGCACCAGCTCCATCGCGATCTATTGTAGCGGGAGCGGAGAGCGCGGAGGCCCGTCTAATGAGATGTGGCCCACCGGCGATTGCGGGCGATGCCCGGCACGCCGCCGGGCGCCGGCATCTTCTGAGTTGCATTGCCCCAGATCCGGTAATCTACAGGCCATGCGGCGAGCAGGCAGCGGCGAGCCGGGAGCGCTGCTCCCGCGCTCAACAGGCCGGGCTACACTGACTTGGAAGATGCCGTAGACTTGCGGGACAGGGGCAGATTGAGAATGAAGCAATTGTGGGCGGCGGTCGCCGTGATCGCTGTATTGAGTTCCTGCGCGGCGAGAGCCGAAGGCCATCGCTGGACCATCAGGCGGCAGGGGAAGAGCGGTACGGCAGGTACGACGTTCCGCCTGCGCCGTCATCCGGTGGTGGCGCTGACGTTTGACGATCTGCCGGCAGGTGGCGGACTGGCGCCCGGCGACTCGCGCACGCGCATCGCAACATCGCTGGTGAGCGAGCTGAAGGCGCATCACCTGAAGGGCGTGTATGGATTTGTGAACGCGATTGACGTGGACGACGACCCCGACATGCAGCATGCGCTGCGCATCTGGGTCGGCGCGGGCATGAATCTGGGCAGCCACACCTGGTCGCACCCCTCGCTGAACGACCTGACCGCTGAGGCCTTTGAGAGCGAAATTGCCCGCAACGAGCCTGTGCTGGCGCAGTTTGCCGGGAAGCGCAACTGGCACTGGTTCCGCTATCCGTATCTCTACGAAGGAGACACGCAGGTAAAGCGGGAGGCGGTGCGCGGCTGGCTGCGGGAGCACGGATATCGCATTGCGCAGGTGACTCTGAACTTTGACGACGACGCGTGGGACGATCCCTACGGCCGCTGCATGGCCGTGCACAACGAGACGGCGATTGCCTGGCTGAAGCAGAGCTATCTGGAAGATGCAGCCGAGTATCTGCGCGTGGGCCGCGAGGAGGAGATCATCGCCTTCGGCCACGAGGTTCCCAACGTGCTGCTGCTGCATGAGAACCCGTTCACAACCCTGATGATGCCGGAGCTATTCAAGGTTCTAAAGCAGCAGGGATTCCGATTTAAATCGCTACGGAGCGTGGAGCGCAATCCGGTGTACGCGAAGGATGTGGGGTATGCATCCAGGCTGGGCGGATCGCTGCCCGACCAGTTCCTCAACGCACACCGTCTTGCTTATCCCCCGCTGACGCCGCTGCCTGAGGCGAAGCTGGACAAGCTGTGCCGGTAAGTCGCGCGCGAGGCCACGCGGCCGGAAATTGCGGGAATGGGAGAGGACCGCAACGGCGACGCCTCTCCACTGCCGCGCTTCAGTTCTTTGACTCGTTGGCCGGTTTCAGATACTTGTCCCACCAGGCCAGCCAGCGCTCATAGCGGTCGCGGATGTAGCTGGGCCGCGTGAAGCCGTGAAACTGGTCGGGATAGACAACCAGCTCGGCGGGGCGGTTGAGCGACTTGAGGGCCTCGTACATCTGCTCGCCGCCAATCAGGGGCACATTCATGTCAGCCGTGCCGCCCATGAAGAGCATGGGTGTGTGGATGCGCTTGTCAATCTGGAAGAACGGGTAGCTGATCTTGAGGTAGGTCTGCAGACTCTTCCAGGGCGGACCAATCTCGTTGTCGTACTGCAGAATGTATTGATCGACGCCATAGAAGGCCAGCGTATTGGCCACGCCCGCGCCGCTGATGGCGCACTTGAAGCGGTCCGTGCTGGCGGTGGTGTAGTCGGTGAGGATGCCGCCGTAACTCCAGCCGGTGAGGCAGAGACGATTGGGGTCGGCCACACCCATGGCGACGGCCTTATCCACGCCGGCGAGTAGGTCCTTGACCTCAAGGTCGCCCCAGTTGGCGAAGATGGCCTTGGTGTACGCCTGACCGCGGCCCGAGCTTCCGCGATAGTTCACGTTGAGTTCGGCGTAGCCCTTTGTGGCCAGCCACTGGCGCAGGAAGTCGAAGCTGTGGTCATCCTGCCCGTTGGGGCCGCCGTGGATGAAGAGAATCATGGGCACGGGCGAACCTGCCTTGAAGCCGGAGGGGCGGGTGAGCAGGCCGTGCGCGTCATTGCCATCGCTGCTGGTGAACTCGACGTTCTCGGTGGGCACCAGGTTCAGCTCGGCCACCAGCGCGTCATTCTGCGTGGTGAGCTTGCGCAGCGCGCCGCCCTCGAGCGCGTAGATTTCGCCGGGCGCCTCGTCATCCGTGAACAGAACAGCGGTGTGGCCGGCGTGAGAATCCCAGCCGTAGACGGCTCCCTGATGATCGAGGAGGCGCTTGTCAGAGTCGCCGTTGAGGTCAACGCTGGCCGGATACTGGTTGCGGTCATCAGCCACCAGGTAGCCGAGCTTGCCATCCGCGAGAAAGATCGGATCGCTCACGGCCCGGTCCATCTTCGCCGCTGGATAGCTGACTTTTCCGTCCAGGGTGACCACCGCAGGCTTGTCCTCGGAGTACTCAACGTAGGCGACCGGCAGACCCTGGGCGTAGGCAATGGAACGGGAGTCGGGCGACCAGGCAAGCTGACCGCCGTCGGGGCCCCTTCGGGTGGTGAGCTGGCGCGGCGTTGAGCCGGCCTTTGGCTCGACCACAAAAACATCCGTGTTGATGGTGCGGTCAGGGTCGGCGTCGTGGTTGCTCACATAGGCAATCCACTTGCCGTCGGGCGACCAGGCGGGATGCTCCTCGTTGACGTTTTTGTCCGTGGTGAGCTTCGATTCCTTTTTGGTGGCGATGTCGTAGAGGTACAGCGAGTCCCAGTCGTTGTCGCGCAGGTAGCCCACGCGGTCCTGCTTGAAGTGATACCGGTCAATCACGATGGGCCTGGGCGGCTTGGGCTTCTGGCCCTCCTCCGGCTCGGGCTCGTGACGGGGGTGCAGCGTGAGCAGCAGACTCTTTGAATCGGGCGACCAGATGTAGTCCTTGATGTTCTGGTTCTTGATGGCGGTCAACTGCCGCGCCTCGCCGCCGCGCCGGTCGAGCAGCCAGATCTGATCGCCTTTGGCGGGGCCGGGCCGCGAGGACATGAAGCTGATGTAGCGGCCGTCCGGGCTGAATCCGGGGTCCGATGCGCCCTCCTTGCCGTAGGTCAACTGCAGGTGAACGGAGCCGTCCCAGTTGACCATCCACAGGTGGGTGACGGTCTTGTCCTCCTTGGTGTCAACCTGCCGGACGGTGTAGACGACCCACGCGCCGTCGGGCGAGACGACCGGCGAGCCCACGTATTGCAGCCGGGCGAGGTCATCGAGATTGATGGCGCGCTTTGTCTGAGTATCTTCGGCGTGAGCCGGCTTGAGAACCAGGGCAAGCAATCCGAAACAGAGAAGGGAGAAGACGGCTTTTCGCGGCATGGCGAGAGGGTAACACCCCGGGGCGGGTTTGCGCAGGGATGGATGGCGCGGCGGATCAGGTCATCTTCTACGCTGGTGCGGGCTTGCCTGCGGAGTGCCGGGTTACCATTCCCCGCTGGTTGCAGTGACGTCAGTGCAGCGGGTCAATGACACCGCGAGTCAGAAAATGCGCTAGCGAAGTTTGCCGCGTACCTCGGTGCGGATGAGGTAGAGGAAGAACACCAGGTTGAGCAGTCCCTGCACGACGGCCGGCGCCTGATGCCGGGTGGAGAAGATCCAGAGGTTGTAACAGGCGAGCAGAAAGACCGCTGCGAGCGCGCCGGCCCACGCCCAGCGCAGCAGCAGAAACATGCCGGCGCTGGCGGCGATGAATCCCGCCGAGAAGACCAGAAACAGGGGCGGGTAGTGGCCGCCGGCGACGCCGATGATGATGACCGCCGCAAGAACGAGCAGATAAAGGCTGATGGCCGCCAGCCCGGGCGGCGGCATGGTGCGGCCCTGCGGACGGATGGACTCGCCGGAATTGCGCTGCCGCGGTTCGCCGCCGGGGGTGCGTTCTGGGTTGGTCATAGCGTGTGCAGGTAGGCCAGCAGGTCGTGGAGCTGGTCATCAGTCAAGCTGGTGGCGGGCATGGTTCCGTGGCCGTGAAGGATGGTTGCGGTGAGGCGCTCGTCAGTGGGCGGCGCGCCGGAGGGCATGGACTTGAGCCGGGTGAGAGCCTGCAGGCCAGGCCCATGGAGACCCTGGGTGGAGTTGGGAATGTGGCACTGGGCACAATTCTGCTGGAAGACGGCCGCGCCGCGCGCCTCCTGAGGCGTCCACTGGGAGGCGGGCTTGGAAGGAGGCAGTTGCCGGCACCCGGACGCGCCAAGCGCGAGACACACGGAGAAAACCACGGCGGCACCCGATGCAGAGAGAAGGCTCATATGCACTTGTACCTTGATGATACCGTGCCGGCGCCGTGACAGGAGTCACACCGGAGGCCGGTTATTTCCACGGCTTCAGGAGCGGCCACAGTTGCTGCAGGCCGGGGCTGAGGCCGACGCAGTGGTAGATGGGCCAGGTTTCATCCGGGCGCGAGTAGGGATCGACGGGATGCGCGACGAGGGTGAGCGACCTGCACATCCGCTGATATTTTTCGGGCGAGTCCTCATCCATGAGAATGATGCTTTCGCCGGTGTACTGGCGCGGACCCCATATCCAGTAGTTGTTTGCGTCGCTGATGGCCGGAGGCAATCCATACCGGGGCCCGAAGAGATCAACTGCGCCGGCTTCGCCATAGTTCGGCGCGCCGATGGCTGTGACCTTCTGCAGGGCCGGCGGCAGCGAGTGGTAATAGGCGGCCTTGATCTTCACGCGATTTTCCCAGCCCATCATGTCGGCATAAATCTGCGGCAGCTCGCTTTGGGGCTGATTTTCAAACTTCGGCTGCTGAATGCCGAGCACGTGAGTGTAAGCGATGTAGTGAGGAACCGAAAGAACCGGAATCACGGTGGGGGCGAGGAGCGCGCAGAAGGCGAACAGAACGGCGGCGTAGGCGGGACGAATCCAGCGCGCGCGCTGAAGGCGCGTGAGACGCTCAAACATGACGCCGCCGGCCGCGAAGATGATGGGATAAGCTGGCGCAACGTAATAGAACTTGCCCTT
>DASSHM010000139.1:0-10459 GCA_035692885.1 Occallatibacter sp. | reverse complement strand
TCCTCTGGGAGGCGGAGAGCGAGGCCGAGGTTCGCGCGGCAATCGAGAGCCTGCCCATCGTCAAGGCGGGAATGCTGGAGATCGTGGCGCTGACGCCGCTCAAACCGTACCCCGGCTTCGGGCCGGCCCGGTAGCGGACCGGCGGGATTGGCCGTGTAACGGCGCGCTTTTCCTCAGCCGGACGGCCAAGCTCTGGTCGTACACTGGAGCTTCGCCATCCCGTATCGAGGAGACATGGTTTTCATGGCATATCCCACCAAATACCGCTACACGCGCGAGCATGAGTGGATTGTTCTGGACGGCGCGATTGGCACCATCGGAATTACGGACTATGCGCAGAACTCGCTGGGCGACATTGTGTATGTGGATGTGCCGAAGGTGGGTGACGCGGTAACGGCCAACGCAACCTTTGGATCAGTGGAGAGCGTAAAGGCGGTGAGCGACCTGTACTCGCCGGTCACGGGAACGGTGACCGCGGTGAACGAGGAGCTCAAAGTTGCGCCGGACAAGATTAACGAGGCTCCGCATGACACGTGGATTATCAAGGTGGAGCTGAAGGACCCCGCCGAATGGGACAAGCTGCTGGATGCCGCGGCGTATGAGGCGTTTGTAACCGAGGAAACCGGCAAATGAGAAGAGGCGGCCCAGATGCGCTACCTACCCAAGTCGCCCGCTGAGCGGCAGCAGATGCTGGCCGAGATTGGCGCGGGCTCGATTGACGACTTATTCGCGGTGATTCCCGCCGAGTACAGGCTGGCGCGCGATTTGAACGTGCCAAGGCAGCAGGCGGAGAGCGAGATTATCCGCTATTTTCGCGAGGCTGGAGCCAGGAATACCACCGGCTACACGAGCTTTCTGGGTGCTGGCGCGTACCAGCATTACCGGCCGGTGGTCATTGACTCGCTCGCGCAGCGCGGCGAGTTTTTGACCAGCTATACACCGTATCAGGCCGAGATTACGCAGGGCACGCTGCAGGCCATCTTCGAATTCCAGACCATGATTGCCGAGCTGACCGGCATGGACGTGGCCAACGCCAGCATGTATGACGGCTCGACAGGCGCTGCCGAGGCCGTGCTGATGGCGATGCGCGTGACCGGCCGCCACCGCGCGGTGGTGGCGCGCTCCGTGCATCCGGAGTATCGAGAGGTGATGGCCACCTACCTGCGTCATCGCGAGATGCCGGTGACCGAGGTGGACTATGTGGCCGGGACGGGTCGCGTCGAGCTGGAAGCGCTGGAAGCAGCGGTGACCGGGGAGACGGCATGCGTTCTTGTGCAGAGCCCGAATTTCTTCGGGGTTGTTGAGGACATCCCCGCGCTTGCGGAGATTGCGCACCGCAAGGGCGCGCTGCTGATTGTGTCCATCGCCGAGGCGGTGAGCCTGGGCGTGGTGCGCCCGCCGCTTGAGGCGGACATCGTGAGCCTGGAAGCGCAGTCATTTGGCGTGGCGCTGAGCTACGGCGGCCCATTCTGCGGCGTGATTGCGGCCCGGGAAGCCTATCTGCGCCAGATGCCCGGGCGGCTTGCCGGGCAGACGGTGGATAAGGATGGAAACCGCGGCTTTGTACTGACGCTGTCCACGCGCGAGCAGCACATCCGTCGCGAGAAGGCCACGTCGAACATCTGCACTAACCAGGCGCTGGTGGCGCTGATGGCGACCATCTTCCTGACGGTCTACGGCAGAGAGGGCATGCGCGAGCTGGCCGTGCACAACCTGGCCAAGGCCGACTACGCGGCAAAACTGCTGAGCGCGCAACCGGGGGTCAAGCTCCGCTTTGCGGGCTCGCCGCGCTTGAACGAGTTTGTTCTGGAGACGCAGGAGCCGGCGGCGGCGATGAACCACCGGCTTCTGGAGGAGCGAATCATTGGCGGCGTGGAGCTGTCCCGATGGTATCCGGAACTGGAGAATGCCACCTTGTGGTGCGCCACTGAAGTGATGCCGCGCGAGAGGATTGACGCCGCGGCAAGGGTGCTGTCGGCTGGGCTGGTGGAGGTGTAAGAGGATTCCATGGCGATTCAGGGAGTTGGCAAGGTCAGGCCGCATCAGACGCAGAATGAGCGCCTGGTATTTGAGAAGTCCGCGCCGGGCAAGCGCGGCTACAAGCTGCCGCCTCTTGACGTACCCGCCGTCGACCCCGCCAAGCTGCTGGGAGAGGCCTGCCGCACGCAGTGCGCGGCGCTGCCGGAGCTCAGCGAGATTGAAATCGTGCGTCACTTTACGCGGCTCTCCACGTGGAACTACGCCATTGATCTGGGCATGTATCCGCTGGGCTCATGCACCATGAAGTACAACCCTCGGGTGAACGAGTTTGTGGCGCGGATTGAGGGGCTGGCCGAGGCGCATCCCTACCGGCCCGACTCCGAGGCGCAGGGCGTGCTCGAGGTGATTGATCTGCTGCAGCGGTGCCTGCTTGAGATTACCGGCATGGACGCGATTACGCTGCAGCCGGCGGCGGGGGCGCACGGCGAGTTCACGGGGATTCTGCTGGTGCGGGCGTGGCATGAGTCGCAGGGCAATCCGCGCCGGAAGATCCTCATTCCCGACTCGGCGCACGGAACCAACCCGGCCACGGCGGCCATCTGCGGCTATGCCGTCGAGAATCTGAAGTCGAACGCCGAGGGCGGCATTGATCTGGACGCGCTGGAGCGGCAGGTGGACCCGGAAACGGCGGCGCTGATGCTGACCAACCCCTCGACCATTGGGGTCTTCGAGAGCCAGATTCACAGGATTGCCGACATCTTGCACGCCCGCGGCGCGCTGCTCTATATGGACGGCGCGAACATGAACGCGCTGGTGGGCAAGGCGAGACCCGGCGACTTTGGCGTGGATGTGATGCACCTGAACCTGCATAAGACCTTCTCCACGCCGCACGGCGGCGGCGGGCCGGGGTCGGGTCCGGTGGCCTGCAAGGCCTTTCTTGAGCCCTTTCTGCCCACGCCGGTGCTGGCCACGGCCCGGGACGGCAGCAGACGCTGGGAGTATGACCGCCCGCGGAGCGTGGGCCGGGTGCGCGCGTTTTACGGCAACACGGGCATGTTCATCCGGGCGCTGGCCTACATTCTGGCCAACGGGCCTGACGGCCTGCGGCAGACCACCGAGGATGCGGTGCTGAATGCGAACTACCTGCGCAAAAAGCTGGAGGACGTGTACGAACTGCCCTACAAAACGCCCTCGATGCACGAGGTGGTCTTCAGTGACCGGCGGCAGGCGGCCCGGGGCGTAAAGACCGGCGATATCGCCAAGCGGCTCATCGACTACGGGTTCCATCCCTATACGGTGAGTTTTCCGCTGATTGTGAGCGGGGCCTTGATGATTGAGCCCACTGAGAGTGAGTCGGTCGAGGAGCTTGACCTGTTTGTGGATGCCATGCGCTCAATCGCGCGCGAGGTGGAGGTGACGCCGGAGGTGGTCAAGTCCGCACCCCACTCCACGCGGGTGAGCCGGCTGGACGAGGTGGCGGCGGCCCGCAAGCCGGTGCTGCGCTGGCGGCAGCAGTAGGCCGTCCAAGACGGAAAAAGCCGTCCACCAGGCGGCAGAGCTTGCCGGAAGTGGCACATTTCTCATGCATTTTGGCGCGGCGCTCCCGGCGCGGCGGTAGAGTAATGAGGGTGGGCCGCCCCGGCAGCACCCCGGCACCCGGAACCGCGGCCGCCGGCAGGTTACAGGAGGGGTAATTCGCCGCCGGAGAGGCCGGTGGGTACGGTGGTGTGTACCTTGGTCACGGTCACACAGGACGGTGAGGCGGGGTTTCCAGTTGATTTGCGGTGAAATCAACGGGATAATGAGGGACCCGAGGATGGTGTATGCACGGCCGGGCGGGGGCGTCCGGACTCGGGGGTAAATTTGAAAAGTGATAGAAAGCGAAGGTATCTGGGCCACGATAAGGACGGCGGGGACGGCGAACACCGAGGCATATTTACGCCGCGGGAATGCCGGAAAGGCCGGGAGGCCGCGCGCAAGGGCGGGGTGATCAACTGGAGAGCGTCGGGTGCGTGATGAAGGAGCGGAAATCATGAGAATCCGGAAGGATGAGAGTGGACAGGTATTGGTGATGACCGTGCTGAGCATGGTCGTGCTGCTTGGGTTCATGGCGCTGGCGCTGGACGTGGGCCTGTTGTTCCGGGCCAAGCGCAATCAGCAGATTGGCACCGACGCAGCTGCCATGGCGGCAGCGCTTGATTACTATCACACCGGTTCGACCACCAGTTCACTGACCATGGGCGCAGCCGCCGGCACTGCGAACGGCGTGACCAACGGAACCAATGGCGCAACCGTCGCGATTCACATGCCACCCTCCACGGGGCCATATGCAGGCATGAATGGCGCTGCGGAGGCAATTGTCATCAAGCCGAATCCAACGGTGTTCATGAAGATTTTCAATCTCGCGTCTGTGAATGTGGCTACGCGGGCAGTAGCCGCACCGGTGGGGACCAAGTCGTGTATTTACCTGATGAACGAGACCGGCACGGACCTGAGCATCCAGGGTTCGTCAACGATCACAGGGCCGAATGGACAGATGACGTGCGGAGTCTATTCGAACTCCACCGGTAATTGCTCCGTGAATGTGACCGGCCAGGGCAACACGATCAATACCTCCTATGTGGCGACGATGGGCGGCCTGTGCGGCGCGGGCAACAGCAACACGACGCCGACGCCCACGACTACCAACCTCGGCAGCTTGCAGAGTCCGCCAGCGGGCGTGAACTATGCCTTTCCCAGCCCTGCGTCTTTGAGCTGTGCCCCGCCGAGCGGTGGCAAGACGGTCACGATTGGAGGAAACGGCGCCAAATCAATCACATACACTGTTCTGAGTGCTGTGACCGAGACTCCACAGACGATAGCGGTGAATTACAACGGCTCAACCTACAACCAGCAGGTGATTTGCTATAGCGGCAATGTGATGCTGCAGGGCACGTCGAGCGCTCCGTTGACGATGACTGACAACGTTCTCTATGTGTTCAGCGGGAATTATGTCGATCTGGGCAATTATGTGGGCTCAGCCGGCCATATTCCAACCGTGACCCTGGACATCAACAACGGGGTCATGAATGTGAACCCCACGACCAGCGTATTTCTGCAGGCGCCGACGAGCGGCGCCTATAACGGCGCGGTACTGATTGCCCCCCCCTCAAATATCAACACATGGAACGTGCAGTGGGGATCGGCTAACGGCGACTGGGATGGGCTCATTGTGGCACAAGGCGTAAATCTCTACCTGAACGACCAGGGCGGAAGCGTGATGACGACGGGCCTGGTGGTGGGCAGCCTGACCATGCAAACGGGCACTGTGATTGTGAATAACTACAACGTGGCCCATGTCACTTCACCGCTGAACACCGTTACGCTTGTGGAGTGAGGAATCCGGGATGACGGAGGAGAGATTGCAGCAGCGGAGACTGATGAGAAAGACACATACCGGAGAAGCCGGGCAGGCATTAATTGAGCTGGCGCTGGTGATGCCAGTCTTCATCATCATGCTGGTTGGAGCGGCCGAGTTGGTGCGCGTGGCCTACGCCGCTATCGAGGTTTCAAATGCTGCCCGGTCGGCGGCGCAATACGGTTGCCAGAACGGGTCAACTGCCCTGGACCCGACCGCCATGCAGGCGGTAGCTTCAGCGGATGCGGGCAACCTTGCGAATGTAAACACAACGGTTGCATACGCGTGTAAATGCGCCGCAGCAGGTGTGGGCACCTCCATTGCATGCACGCAGGCAGCCAGTGACACCTGCACAACAGGGGGAGGTTATGTGGTCACGAATCTGGTGATCACCACATCCGCGAACGTCAGTCCGCTGGTTCATCTTCCGGGGCTTCCTAATACCTATACACTGCGCGGCTATGCTGTCCACGAGGTGCTTAGGTGAGCAGAACGATTTCCTCATTCAGGATGATTGGTCTGCGAAAGCTCGATGCAGACAGGGATTCGTGCGGCTCACAATCAGCGTCGCGGGCAGCGGATCATCAGCTGCATCATGACAAGCAACACGGCCACGATCGTGTGGGCGAGGAAGGCGCTACGCTGGTGGAGATTGCCCTGTCCTCGGTGATTTTGCTCGCGATCCTTTTCGGCGTGATCGAGATGTCGCTTGCGTTCTACAGTTATCATTTCATCTCCGAGGCGGCGCGGGAGGCGACGCGCTATGCGATTGTGCGGGGTTCGAATTCCTGCACCTCGTCATCGAATGGTCTGACGAACTGCGATATCCTTCCCACCTCGACCGGCAACCCGATTCAGGCTTACGTACGAGGCTTGGGCTATCCGGGGATTAATGGCAACCAGATCACCGTGACGGCCACGTGGTGGACTGCGAGCTTCAGCGGTACCTCCACGGTATGGACATCGGCCTGCCCCGGCGCAGTGGATGCGAACAACTATCCATGCAATAACCCCGGGAACAAGGTGACCGTTGTGGTGAATTACGCCTTTCCTTTGAGTATCCCGTTCTGGAGAGCCACAACGTTGAATGTGAGGAGCACTTCCTCCGGGATCATCATGAATTAGCAGAAATTTGGATACAATAGCCGCACAAGAGAGTGTCCAGAAATAAACCCTGTGCTGAGCGCGCAGCCTTGTGCGCATCCAGGGTGAGTTTCAAGAGTTGGTTTCCCACACAGGTTCTGGATGATTCACAGGGCCCGCTCAGGGCCCAATCGGCCTACACTCGTTGGTATGGCCACGATTCCCAACCTCAACCTGAACGATGCCGGGCTCCCGGCAAACGTGGATGCCGAGAAGACGATTCTCGGCGCCATTCTGCTGGACAACGCGGCGCACGCCGAGGCGGCTGAAAAGCTTGAGCCGGACGACTTTTCCCTGGACTCGCACCGGCGCATCTTTTTGCGCATGAGCGAGTTGATGAATACGCAGCGCGCCGTGGACATTGTGACGCTGGCCAACGAGCTGGCCCGCTACAAGGAGATTGAGACGGTGGGCGGCGTAGCCTATCTGGCGTCGCTGACAGAGGGTTTGCCGCTGCGGCCGGTGATTGACGACTACGTCAGGATCGTGAAGGACAAAAGCCTGCTGCGGCGGCTGATGGCCATCTGCTCAGCGGCGATCGCGCGGGCGGCGGACCAGAGCGAGACGGCGCTGGAGGTGCTGGGCGCGGCGGAGTCGCAATTGCTGGAGGTGAGCGAGAAGGGGGTCACGCAGGGATTTCAGAGCATCGACCAGATTGTGGCCAACTCCTTTGGCACCATCGACAACCTGTTCAAGGAGAGCCGCGAAGTTACGGGTCTGGCCACGGACTTTACGCGGCTGGACCAGATGACCAGCGGACTGCAGAAGGGCGAACTCATCATCATCGCCGCCCGGCCGTCGATGGGCAAGACGGCGCTGGCCATCAACATAGCGCAGAACGCGGCCACCAGAAATGGCGCGTCGGTGGCGATCTTCAGCCTGGAGATGAACAAGGAATCCCTGCTGCGCCGCATGCTGTCGTCGCAGGCGCAGGTGGATCAAAGGCATCTGCAGACGGGGTACATTTCGAGAGAAGACCAGGGAAAGCTGCATCGGGCGCTGGAGCAACTGGTCGACGCGCGCCTGTATCTCGACGACACCGCGGGCATCTCGCTGGCGGAGATGCGGGCCAAGGCCCGCAGGCTCAGGCAGAACGCGGGAGTGCTGGACCTGGTGGTGGTGGATTATCTGCAACTGATGTCGGCCACGCTGCCCTCGGCCGGCGGCAGGCGCTACGAGAACCGCACCCAGGAGGTCTCTGCCATCAGCCGGGGCCTGAAGGCGCTGGCCAAGGAGCTGAACGTGCCGGTGGTCGCGCTGTCGCAACTGTCGCGCGCGAGCGAGCGGCGCGGGGACGACAAGCGGCCCATGCTGAGCGATCTGCGCGAGTCAGGCTCCATTGAGCAGGACGCGGACGTGGTGATGTTCATCCATCGCGAGTCCTACTACAACCGCGATGACGACATGTCAGAGGAGGAACGGGCCAAGTCGGAGATTATCATCGCGAAGCAGCGCAACGGGCCCACCGGGACTGTCCGCCTGAACTTCATCTCAAAGTACACACAATTTTCGACCCCGGCGGATGATGCGGGCATGTAGCACGCGCCTGGTCTTGTTCGCGCCCCGGTCTGATGCGCGACAGGCCGGGTTCGCGCTAGGCCTCGTTGAGGATGAAGGCGATGCGCCCGGCGATCAGCTCTGAAGGCGGTCCCTCCTGCCCCGCATCGATGAGATCAATGGGGAATGCCAGATTGTGCGGCCGCAGCACAAGCCGCGCGGCAAGAAAATCCACATAGCGCAGAGCGAGGTGGGAGCCGCTGCGCACCGCGTAGAGATTGGGTCGGCTGGGCCGGTAGGGCGCGAGCGAGTTGTAGTGGCGGTCAATGACCGCGAATGCCTCCGGCAGGATGAGCGGATCCATGGGTAGCGCGTCGGCTGGCGCGATGCGGACGGCGACAAAGCGCTCCCACCGGCGGCGCTGATTGGTGGCGCGGGCGCGGATGGAGTGAAGCGCCCCCTGTGGCAGATGCAGTTGGGCGTGCACGGCCGACGGACGGATGAACGGCTCAAAGAGCGCTGAGGAATGGGAGACGACGGGCACGCGGCCGCCTTCATCTTCAATGGGCGAATCAGTGAATTGCACCTTGCCGGCCATCAGGTCGTCAGCGCCCAGGTGCTGCGCGGTAAGAATGCGATCCAGCGCGTCGAGCGAAAGATGGCGTCGATTATGAAGAAAATTGGAGAGGTGCGACTGCCCAAAACCCGTCTGGCGGGCGAGGAGCGAGACGCTGAGTGTCCCCCGTTGAATTCTGCGCAGCAGCTCAAGGCGCAGGTGCTCGTGCATCTGGGTGAAGTTCATCTGTGGAGAATCCGCCACCAGCAATGGAGTGGGAGAGTCCTCGTTTGCTGTGAGAAAAGTAATTTGCTGGCGTTATCGCGTATTTTCGCGACTTATCGGGAGAGATGGATGTCTGTGGCGAGCAAAGGCCGGCCGCTGCGTTGACTGGGAGGAAACGGACAACTAGATTGGCTTTACTTTGTCTCGTACTGGTTTTCTGAGAATTTTCAAAGAACCCAACTCTCTGCGCAACCTTACCGGGGTGGTAGTCTGCCCCATCCGTAACCATGTGTGCCTTGCATTGAACCATGTTCGGGTGTTAGCGCGGGCAGAGGCGAGCGGCTGCGCAGGACAAGGCCTCGGAGAGCGGGTCAAGTGAATGACTTCAGTGGAATCAGTGCCGGATTTCCCAGATCTGCGCGCTAAAGGCATGACACGAGAACGAGAGACGCCCGGAAGCTGCTCCAATCAGGACATCAGAAGCCTGAGCTGTCTTTCCGGCACTCTCCTGCACCGCGCGTTCACTCTGCATGGAGCGCGCGCGCGGAATCAGGCTTTTCCACGGAGAATCCGTCATGGAATTGAGCGTGCAATTGAAGGTTTGCGAGAGCTGCGGCTGCCTTTGGTATCGGATACAGACTCATGAGGGTGTTTATTGCCGGGATTGCGACGATAAGCTGAGAGACTTTCCGCAGCCTGAGACGCGGAAGCGTCGCGGGCGTCCGAGTTGCAAAATGCCTCACAGCGGCCTTGCGCCTGCGCAGGTTGCGGGGGGTGTGCAATGAGCGCGGTGCTGCAACTGCCCGTGGTGTGGGGCGCCGGCAACGCCCGCAGAAGCTGGCTGTCTGAACCGGCCACTGGCAGCGCGCGATCCGTTCCAAAGAAACCGCGAACGGAGCGCGATGCGGAGCCCATTGTCAGCCTGGCCTTCTATCGCAAGCATACGGAGAGCATGCTGCGGCGCTATCTCTACGCATCGATGCAGGTGGGCCGGGCGCCGTCAATCCTGGGCGATCCGGTGGGCCGCGGATGGGTGTCGAGCAGGCCGGTACGCACGTTTGAGGATGCCGTTATCTTCGTGCTGGATGTGGAGAAGTGCCTGAGCCGGATTGGAGCGCTCGACCGGCTGATGCTGAGCAGGATTGTGCTCCAGGAGTACACGCAGACAGAGGCCGCGGCGCTGCTGGGCATCAGTCCGCGCACACTCTCCTACAAGTTTCCGCTGGCGCTGGATCGCCTGACGGAAAAGCTGCTGGAGATGGGTCTGCTGGTGCTGCCGAACACATAGGGCACAGAGCCATTCCGGGAGAAGAGCGGCCGATGCGCGCTTCTCCTCCCGGCATGATCAGTGAATGTTGGAGCGTGGTCGAAGGTAAAGCCGGAGGATTTGGCTGATGAAATTCGGGAGAGGGACACGTGTTCTGGTATGGTGGTCGAGTCGCGTCTTCGCGAGGTTGAAGGCCAGGCTGGCGCGAATCCACCGGAGGCAATCCATTCCATGCACACCAGAATATTTGCAGCGTGCTGTGCCGTCGCGCTGATGGCGGCGATGGCTTCTGCGCAGCAGGCCACCCCCAAGCCGACCACTGCCGCCGAAGCGCCCAACAGCGATACGAGTTATATTGACGCGCAGGGCACGGCGCATGTGACGCGGGTTGTGC
>DASSHM010000138.1:0-5557 GCA_035692885.1 Occallatibacter sp. | reverse complement strand
GCGGAGAAAAGCTCTTCGTCGCAAACACGTAGCTGAAGATGTCCGGCTGCTCATTGCCGCCAATCCAGCGCAGCGAATACATCTGAAACGCGCCGCGGGTCACGTCGGAGTAAAACGTTGCGAACTCAAAGCTCCGAATCTCGAGCTGAATGCCGACCTGCGCCAGTTCCTGCTGCAACACGGCCGCCAGCAGCCGCACGTCTTCTGAGTTGCTGGTCTTCATCGTCAAGTGAAAGCGCATCCCGTCCGCCCCGCGCGGATGTCCCGCCTCATCCAGCAATCGGTTGGCGCGCGCCGGATCGTAATCGTAGCGGTCCACGTCGCCCGTCCACGCCCAGTGACTGGCGGGCAGCAGGCTCAGGGCGGGCCGAGCATGGCCGCGGAGCAGCGTGTCGATGATCAGCCGGCGGTTGATGGCACAGGCAATGGCCCGCCGGACCCGCACGTCGCTCAAAAGCGGATCGCGCAGATTGAATGCCAGATACTGGATCTCGGTCCCCTCCGTCTCCTCCACCCGCAGGTTCGGCCGGCTGGCAAGCTCCTTCAGCGCATCCACGGGCAGGGAATTGATGGCCACATCCCCCGAGCCTTTCTCCAGCTCCAGTGATGCGGTGATTGCGTCGGGCACCACCGCGAACCGCACCCGTTCGATTTTCGGCTCCACGCTCCAGCTCCGCGTGTTGCGCTCCACCACCACGTCCTGATCCGTCTGCTGACTCACAAAGCGAAATGGCCCCGTGCCCACTGGATGCCGCCAGAAGTCGCGGCCGCTTTCTGCAGGCACAATCCCGATGGCCCCGGTGGACAAATTGGTCAGCAGAAAATTGTCCGGCCGCTTGAGATGAAAGACCACCGTCTGCGCGTCGCGGGCCTCCACCTGCTCCACTGAGGCGAATGCAGCCGCCTTGGGCGAAATCACCGTGCCGTTGCGCATCGAGTCAATCGTCCACTTTACGTCTTGCGCCGTGAGCAGGCGACCGTCGTGAAAATACACATCCCGGCGCAGATGAAACACCAGCGTGCGCGGATCCGGCTCCTCCCAGCTCGAAGCCAGCGCCGGAGTGAAGTGGAAATGCGCGTCGCGCTCCACCAGACCGTCAAACAGCAGGGCGTCAATCCGCTGCGACTGCGCATCGGCCCCAACGCGGGGGTCGAGATTCGAGGGGCTGCTTTCGATGAGGAAGACCAGGGTTCGAGGATCCCTGTGCGCGCTTCGGCAGCCCACCAGCAGCAGCAGGGCCGCAAGCGCCAGCAGCTTATGCATAGGTCACCTGGCCCAGAATCGTGGCCCGCGCGGCTCCTGTTGCGGCGGGCACGTTGCCGGGCAGCCGGTGCCACGTCTGCCAGGCCAGCAGCGCAAACGCCACTGCCTCCTTCGCCTCCGCGGGCAGCCCGAATGCCTCGCTTGCCGCCATCGTGCAGCCCATCGGCCTCAGCCGCAGCGCCAGCATCCCCATCAGCGTGGCGTTGCGGACGCCGCCGCCCGACACAATGTAATCCACGCCGCTCCGCTTCATCCTTGGCTGCGCAAACCGCGCGTAGCTCTGCGCAATGCTCTCCGCCGTGAGCGCCGTCGCCGTGGCCAGCGCATCCTCTGGCTTGCTGCTCTGCGCCCGGCATGCCGCGAGAAAGCTGGCTGCATACTCGCGCCCAAACTGCTCCCGCCCCGCCGTGCGCGGAGGCTCCCTGCGGAAGTAGGCATCGCGCAGCATCCGGTTCATCACCGGCCGCAGCACCGCGCCCCGCGCCGCGATGGCTCCGTTGCGATCGAATTCTCTGCCGAACAGCTCCTTCGCCAGTGCGTCGATCACCATGTTGCCCGGGCCGGTGTCGAACGCTGTTACCTCACTGCGTTTGCAGCCCGCGGAAATCACCGTCATGTTGGCAATGCCGCCAATGTTCTGCAGCACCCGTCCTCGCCTTGGGTCGGCAAAAACCACAAAGTCGAGCAGCGGAACCAGCGGCGCGCCATGGCCGCCGGCCAGCATGTCTGCCGGGCGAAAATTCCACACCACCGGCACGCCCGTTGCGGCCGCAATCGCCGTGGCCTCGCCCGCCTGCCAGGTGCATCCAAACCTGCGCCCCGCATACACTGCCGCGCGGGGCTGGTGATAGAGCGTTTGTCCATGGCATCCAATCAGGTCCACGGCCAGCTTGTGCCTTTGCAGTGTCGCCTTCACGGCCTCAGCATACGCCAGTCCCAGCCGCCAGTTCAGCCGCGCCAGCTCCGCGGTCGAGGTGGAGGCCGCATTCATTGCCGCCAGCACCGCGCGACGCAGTGAAGATGCGTAAGGGAATCCCTCGTGAGCCAGCAGCTTGAGTCCGGGGCGTCCTCTGCCCGGCACAATCCGCACCACGGCCACGTCCACTCCGTCAGCCGAGGTTCCGCTCATCACCCCCGCAACATTCATCGCCCGGGCCATCACGTGGTCTCCGCCGGCGTCAGCGTGCGCCTGATTTTGGACTCTTCCGCGATGGCGTCGATCTCCTCGCGGAACCGCTCCATCCGTCCGCGCAGTTGATCCAGCCTTCGTGCTCCGGGTTCAGGCCCCATCGCAGGCTGAAACAGGGCCGCTCGCTTGCTGGCCGTCTGCCGCGCCCGCTCCAGCAGCAGCCTCGCAAACGCCGCCGACCGCTCGCCCTCTGAAATAAGAGCCTCATGGGTGCGCAGAATAACCTCCGCGTTGTGGCAGATCAGGAACAGGTCCGCGCCCGCCCGCGCCGCCGTCACCGCCGCCGCTTCAATGGGCATGTACTTCGCGATTCCGCCCATCTCCAGGTCATCGCTTACGATCAGCCCGCGGTAGCCAATCCGCTGGCGCAGGACGGTCCGCATCCAGAAGGACGACACGCTCGCCGGCCGCACGCCGCTTCTGGTCTTCGGATACGCCGCGTGACTCGTCATCACCATTGGAAGCGCGTCGCGCAATGCCCGGTAGGGAGCCAGGTCCTCGTCCCGCAGCTCACGCCAGCTCCGGTCAATTTGCGGAGTTGCCACATGCGAGTCCAGCGCGCCGCCTCCCAGGCCTGGAAAATGCTTGCCGCACCCCGCCACTCCCTGTGCCGCCAGCCCTGCCAGAAACGCCCGGGCAAAATCTGTCACCTCCGCCGCGCTCGCCCCCGCCGTGCGCGTTCCCATTACCGCGGCAGAGGCCGGCAATCCCAGGTCCAGCACCGGCGCAAAGGTGGTATTGAATCCAAACGCCTTCACGCCCCGCGCAATCAGCTCGCCATGTTCACGCGCCAGCCCCGCGCGCCCTGTCTGCCGCGCGGCTCGCGCCACCGCCTGTGCAGACGGCGTGGCAGCCAGCACTTCGCGCAGGCGGTCCACCAGCCCGCCTTCCACATCCACGCACCGCATGCAGCGCGTGGCGCAAAGCCTCATCGCCTCATCCAGCAGCGCGCGGGTCTGCGCCGCTCCGGCGATGTTGCGCCGAAAGAGCACCACGCCTCCGGGTTGCACCATCCGCATCCACGCGCGCTCAAGCTCAGTCAGCGCCGTGCCGCTCAGGCCCACCACCAGCAGGCTTCCAGCCGCGTGCCGCAGCGTCTGCTTCATCCCCTCTCCTTCAGCTCCTGCTGCAGCTCCTCGAGCAGATTCAATGCCCGCAGAGGCGTCAGTTGGTTCACGTCCACCGCCGCGATGCGATCCACAATCCGCTGCGACAGCGGCGTAAAAATCGTCAGTTGCATCGGCTCAGGGGTGGTCTCCTCCCGCACGCTCTGCCGCTCCTGCCTCTCATGCTGCCGCAGAACCTGGCGCGCGCGCTCAATCACCGCCGCCGGAAGCCCCGCCAGTCTTGCCACTTCAATGCCGTAGCTCTTGCTGGCCGCGCCCGGCTCAATCTTGTGCAGAAATACGATGCCCCCGGCCGTCTCCTTCACGCCCACGCGGAGATTCCGTGCCCGCTCCAACTTCTCCGCCAGCATCGTCAGCTCGTGATAATGCGTCGCAAACAGGGCGCGGGCCCGTGTCGCAGCGTGCAGATATTCGACCGTCGCCCAGGCCAGGCTCAATCCATCAAAGGTTGCCGTGCCGCGGCCCATCTCGTCCAGCAGTATCAGCGACCGCCGCGTCGCCGTATTCAGAATGGTGGCGGTCTCGGTCATCTCCACCATAAAGGTGGAGCGGCCGCGCGCAACGTTGTCGCTGGCCCCGATGCGCGTATAGATGCGGTCCACAAGCCCCAGGCGCAGGCTCTCTGCCGGCACAAAGCAGCCCATCTGCGCCATCAGCACCAGCAGGGCGGCCTGGCGCAGATAGGTGCTCTTGCCGCCCATGTTCGGCCCCGTGATCAACAGCAGGCCCGGCCCGGCATCTCCCGCATTCAGATATACATCGTTCGCAATAAATCGCCCCTCGCGCGTCTCCTCCATCCACTGTTCAATTACGGGATGACGCGCCGCGACAGCCTCCAGCACCGGTTCTTCGGTCAGCACCGGCCGCGCATATCTCCGCAGCGCCGCTAGATGGGCAAAGGCCGCCAGCAGGTCCGTCTCGGCCACGGCCGCCGAGCTTCGCCGGATTCGGCCCGCCGCCTCCAGAACCGAAACGCGCAATGCGGCGAATATCTTCTTCTCAATCTCGATTGACCGGTCATGTGCCGTCAGAATCTTGCGCTCGTACTCCTTCAATTCAGGCGTCGTGAATCGTTCCGCGCTCACCAGCGTCTGCTTGCGCTCATAGTCCGCGGGCGCCAGGCTCAGATTCGCCTTGGTGATCTCGATGTAGTAGCCGAATACCGAGTTGTAGCGAACTTTCAGCGACCCGATGCCGGTCCGTCTCCGTTCCCGCTCTTCAATCTCCGATATCTGCTGGCGACCATGCCGGGAGATTGACCGCAGTTCGTCCAGCTCTCCATCCACGCCCTCCGCAATTACTCCACCATCGGCCATCGTCAGCGGAGGCTCCGCCACCAGCGTGGCTACAATCCGTCCGGTCACCTCCTCCAGCGTGTCCAGTTGGCTCGCCAGTGCTTGCCACAGGTCGGCCGTCATGGCCTCGATTGCCGTCTTCACGCCCGGCAGACGCGCCAGGCTCGACGCCAGCGCGCGCACATCCCTTGGCCCGGCGGAGTCCAGGCTCAGGCGTGCCAACAGCCGCTCCAGATCCAGCAATCCCTCAAACGCCCGGCGAATCTCCTCGCGCCGCAGCAGGTCGCCACCCGCCTCGGCCACCGCCTCATAGCGCTCCTCCAGTGCCGCCTTATCCACCAGCGGCCGCAGGATTGTCGCCCGCAGAAGCCGCTTTCCCATCGCTGTGCGGCACTCGTCCAGCGTGTGGTAAAGCGTAGCCCGCTCATCCTGCCCCGCGAACAGCGGCTCTACCAGTTCCAGGTTCCGCACCGTCACCTGGTCCAGCGCCAGCGCTGTCGAGTGCTCCTCGAATTTCAGGGAATCAATATGCAGCGCCTCGTTCTTCTGGGTCGTCCGCACATAATGCAGCACCACGCCCGCGGCAATGGCCGCCGCCTCGTGACCGGCCAGCCCATATCCCTCGAGGGAGCGCGCGTTCAGTTGCCGCTCCACCAGCGGAACCGCGAAGTCCCGCGTCCAC
>DASSHM010000137.1:0-16925 GCA_035692885.1 Occallatibacter sp. | reverse complement strand
GATGGCCGATGCGCAGGTGCAGGCGGCCATTTCGAATGGCGTAACCCGGATGGTGTTCGATCTATCGAGCGTTGACTATGTGGACAGCGCCGGCCTCGGTATGCTGGTCTACTTCTTTGGCGCTCTGAATGAGAAGAACGGGATATTTCGCCTATGCGGAGTGAACCAGCGGGTGTTATCACTCCTCAAGCTCACCAGGACTGACTCCTTTCTCGCCATCGACAGTTGTCGTGACGACAGCCTGGCCGCGCTGGACTGACACTTCGGCTCAGGATGCCTGACTGTCATGCGCGGCTTCAGTTGCTCCCCCTGAAGAGCGCATGGCCGGCTGGATCATCACCTGGACCCGGTAACGTCCGACAACACATCCTCTCCCTTTTAAGCTTGCCTCTGCCCTCAGGCTTGGCCCCACGCCTAGTACCATGAAGAGCAAAGCACGGGTTGGGAGTGCGCGCCATGAAGATGCGACCGGGAACGCAGACTGGATTCCTGCTCTGCGGCAAGGAGTGGATTGAGGGCGAGGCGCTGGAGGTGCGCTCGCCGTGGGACCACGGAGTGATTGGGCACGTCACCGTCGCCGCCCGCGCCGACGCACGCGAGGCCGTGCACCACGCCGTGGCCAGCCTGCGCCGCACGCGGGCCCTGCCGCGCTGGAAGCGCCGTGAAATTCTTGAGGATATCGCCGCGGCGCTCATCGCGCAGAAGGAACGCTTTGCACAGTTGATTGTGGCCGAGGCCGGCAAGCCGGTGCGCCTGGCGCGCGCCGAGGTCGACCGGGCCGTGCTGACCTTCAAAACTGCGGCGGAGGAAGCGGTGCGACTGGGTGGCGAAACGATTCCGCTGGACGTGACCCAGGGCAACGAAAGCCGCTGGGGAGTGGTGCAGCGCTTTCCGGTGGGGCCGGTGCTGGCAATCACGCCGTTTAATTTTCCGCTGAACCTGGTGGCGCATAAGGTGGCGCCCGCGCTCGCTGCCGGGTGTCCGCTCATCCTCAAGCCGGCTCCGCAGACACCTTTTACGGCATTGGCTCTCGGCGAACTCATCCTCAAGGCGGGCTGGCCGGAGGAGGCGCTGGCCGTGCTCACGCTGAACAACACTGATACGGCGTGGCTGACGGAAAAGGAGCACCGCGTGAAGCTGGTCAGCTTCACCGGATCAGCGAAGGTGGGCTGGGCGCTCAAGGCCCGCTCCGGACGCAAGCGCGTCCTGCTGGAGCTGGGAGGCAACGCCGCGCTCATCGTGCATGGCGACTGGCCCCACATGGAGGACGCGGCGCTGCGTACCGCGCATGCCGCCTTCGGCTACGCCGGCCAATCCTGCATCAGCGTGCAGCGCGTCTTTGTCGATCGCAGCGTCTTTCACACCTATCTGTGGAAGATGGTGGAGCATACCGCCAAGCTGGTCTCCGGCAATCCCGCCGATGAGGCAACCGACGTGGGGCCCATGATTCGTCCCGGCGAGGCCGACCGCGTGGAGGCATGGGTCAAGGAGGCCGTGGACGGCGGCGCAAAGCTGATTGCCGGCGGCGAGCGCAACGGCCCGGTGATGAATCCCATCATCCTTACCGGAACCCGGACCGGGATGAAGGTGCGCGACGAGGAGGTGTTCGGACCCGTCGTCGTGGTTGAGCCCTACGATGACTTTGAGCAGGCGCTGGCCGACGTGAATCACTCAAACTACGGCCTGCAGGCCGGTCTCTTGACCCGCGACGCCGGCCGCATTCTCACCGCATATCGCGAGCTGGAGGTGGGCGCGCTCATCGTGGGAGACATGCCCACGTGGCGGCTCGATCCCATGCCGTATGGCGGCGTAAAGGACTCCGGACTGGGCCGTGAAGGGCTGCGCTCGGCGATGGAGGAGATGACCGAGCCGCGCCTGCTGGTGATGGCCGGCATCACTTAGCAGGACGGCAAAAAAAGTTCTTACGAGAGGTCGTGCCCATGGACCTGGGGCTGCGGGACAAGCTGATTGTGGTGACGGGGGGAGGCGCGGGCATCGGCGCGGGTATTTCGCGCGCGTGCCTCGATGAGGGTGCGCGCGTGGTGGTTCTGGGGCGCCGGTCGCAGAACGTGGAAAATTTCATGGCGGAGATGGAGGCGGCCCGCGCCCACTGTACGCTGGTTGAGGCCCATCTTGAGGATACCCAGCGCTGCCGGGATGCCATCGCGGAGATTGAGCGGCGGTTCGGCGACATCTATGGACTGGTCAACAATGCCGGCGTCAACGACGGCGCGGGGCTTGAATCCGGCAGCGTGGAGCGCTTCGTCGAGAGTCTGCGGAAAAATCTTATCCACTACTTCGCGCTCGCGCACCATGCCCTGCCGTCGCTCAAGCGCACGCACGGCTCAATCGTGAACATCAGCTCGAAGGTTGCGCTCACCGGGCAGGGAAACACTTCGGGGTACGCCGCGTCAAAGGGCGCGCAGTTGGCGCTCACCCGCGAGTGGGCCGCGGAACTGCTGCCTTATGGCATCCGCGTCAACGCCGTGCTGCCCGCCGAGGTGATGACTCCCCTTTACCGCCGCTGGCTCGACTCGCTCGGCGATCCCGATGCGCGCCTCAAGCAGATTACAGGCAAGATTCCCCTGGGACGCCGCATGACGACCGCGGCCGAGATCGCGGCCGCCACCGTTTTTCTGCTGTCCGGCACGCAATCTGGTCATACCACCGGGCAGCACCTCATTGTCGATGGCGGATACGTCCACCTGGACCGTGCATTGACGTAAGCCGGGCGATAAACCGTCCGGTTCAGTTCCGCAGCTGGGTGGAAGCTTACGGGTGCTCCGCCGCCGCAGAAAAAGGCGCCCCCCGGGTCAGCCGGCATGGACATAATCCCTGCTTGGCGAACCGGAGGGGCGAGGAGCCGCAATCACAAGAAGACGTTGTATACGTGTTGTATCCTACTGAACGGATTGCTCCCTCCAGATGAGATACACCGATCCACGTCTTCCGGACCTGGACCGAATATATTTCTCCCTCAACATCGCTGATAGGTTCCATCGCGTAGCAGAATTTGGATTTTCAGCATAAGCCGATTAGCTATAACAGTTTATTCTTCCGTAGACAGCCCTTCGAGAGGGACGTATTATACGCACTACGGCTAGGGAGAAGGGCAGATTCATCTCCGTAATCGTGGAGATTCGTGCTGGAGGCAGGGTCCATTTCCCTTCACCCGCGGCTTGACTGGCCTGAATCTCACCGCCATATGGGGTAAACCGGTTCTGACGAGCGACAGCCGCCCTGACCGGTAGACGCCAGGTGGCCCCGGGATAGTCTGGCCCGTTTGGGTTCTCGAGCAGGAGCAGAGGAGATCGAATGTCGCTCACGCCCAGATTGCCGCGGGAGGCCGACCAGTCCGGCGTTCCGCTGGACTCCTTGAGCATCCGTGAACAACTTGGCCGGCTTCTGGCCCATCCGCTTTTCGCCAACAGCAGGCGTTATCCGGCGCTGCTGGCCTATACCGTTGAGCAGACCCTGCTGGGGAACTCCTCGGAGCTGAAGGAACGGAGCATCGGCATCGAGGTCTTCGGCCGCGTGCCAAGCTATGATTCCAATGCCGACCCCGTGGTGCGCATCACGGCCGGCGAGGTTCGCAAGCGGCTCTCGCAGTATTACTACGATCCCGCGCACAGCCGGGAACTGGTGATTGAGCTGCCGACGGGCTCCTACGTCCCCGCATTCCGACAGCCGGGGCAGCCGAATGGCGCCGCTGCAGACGCCATTGCGCCAGTGCAGACGCCGCCGGCCGCAGCCCCGGCCGAAAATGCGCATCCCGCGAGCCGTCACCCAGTTTGGCGCTGGCTGCGCGTTGCGGGGCTGGTGGCCCTATCGCTGGTTGTGGGTTTGGGAATCGGCAGGCATTATGCTCCGGCTGCTCCAGTCACCAATATGGACCGCTTCTGGGAGCCGATCACCGCCGGAACGAATCCCACCACCTTCTGCCTGGGCGAACCTGCGAGGAGTGCCGATGCCGGAACTCCCGTCACTCCCGGTGATTCCGGCAGCATCAACCCTCCCGTTGAATTCAGTCTGCGCAATCGCGGAAATCTGGCCCTCTCTGACGTAATCACACTCACGCGCGCTGCTGCCGCACTTGAGGCCCGCCACAGGACATTCCGCGTGCTGCCAGCGTCCCAGGCGACATTCTCACAACTGCGCGAGGGGCCCATTGTGCTGATTGGAGCTTTTGACAATCTATGGACGCTGCGCCTGACCCGGGATCTGCGCTACGGCTTTGAGACCCTGAACGGCGTGAACCGGCTGGTTGACCGCAAGGGAGACAGGCCCACCTCATGGGCCACCGACTGGGATTCGCAGCATCAGGTGCAATCGCGCGACTATGCCATCGTGGCGCGCATACACGACCGCACCACCGGTCAGCCGGTCATCATCGCAGCCGGCATCTCTGACGAGGGGACTCAGGCTGCCGGTGAGCTACTCTATAACCCCATGTACCTTGACTCGCTGGTGGCCCGGGCCGCGCCGGACTGGGAGCACAAGAACCTGGAAGCCGTGATTGAAACCCAGGTGATCGAGGGGCACTCCGGACCGCCCCACGTTGTGGCGGTGGAGACATGGTAGCTGCCCCAACCGAACCCCGCGAGCGCAGTCTGAGCGGCAGCAGCACAACCACCGGGTTCGCCTACTTGCTGCGGGCCCGCTGCGCTGCCCAGCGCCTGCGTTGTGCGTCGGCAATCCGCTTGCGTGCATCGGCGCTCAGCACCCGTCGTTTGCGCCGTGGTGAAATCTGGCCCGGGATTCGTCCGTTCATGCTTCCGGATAGCTTGCCGGCGCCGGCCAGCAAGGAGCGCGCGCGGGTAAGAACCTCTATCTCCGCGTCAATTTGAGAAACAATGGATTCAATCGACATAACATGAGGATAACTCAATTTGAAGGATATTCCCATCCCGGGGCTCGTCCATCCAGGACACGCGCATGATGGTCCCAGGATTACTTGGCCTTTCCAATAGTTCCGTTCTTATATGCCGTCTGCAGCACATGGAAGGCCAGCTTCTTCTGTCCCTGATCCGAAATAAGACCCTTGCGGTTGAACTCATCCTCGATGCCGGTGAGCGGACGGTTCGGCGAGCGAAAATCCATGAGCACCCAGGGACTCATGCCCCGTAGCTGGGTTATGCGGTTGAGCATCTTTAACTGGTGCCGGTAAACGTTGGCCTGATACTCCTCAGTCCAGCGTTCATTCTCGCCGCCATGACGGCCGGCCTTGGCGCCCGCGCCAAATTCACTTACGATCAGCGGCTTCTGGTAGGCGATTTTCCACTGAGTTATGTCCGGTGAATCCGGGTGCCCTTCATACCATCCGATATATTCATTGAAACCGATGACATCCAGCGCGCTGCCCAGGGGATCATCAATGATCTTGGTGTTCCCTTCAGCGCGCACCAGCAGCGCGGCAGTAATCAGGCGGCTGGGGTCGAGAGAGCGGGCGCGGGCGGCAAGCGTCTCAATGAACTTTGTTCGTGCCGGAGTGTCGGGCGTCTCATTGGCCATGGACCACAGGATGATGGCGGCGTGATTGCGCGAGGTGTTGATCTCCTCATCGAGCTGCTGCTCGGCCTTGGCCAGCACCGAGGGACGATCAAAATCCAGCGCCCAGTACACCGGATTCTCCGACCACACCAGCACGCCCATCCGGTCCGCGGCCCGCAGCATGGTTTCGTCATGCGGATAGTGCGCCAGCCGCACGTAGTTGCAGCCGAGTTCCTTCGCCCATCCGAGCAGGGTCTCAGCATCTTTGGCGGAGTAGGCGCGGCCGGTGCGGTAAGGCGCCTCGGCATGGATTGAAATCCCGCGCAGAAAAATCGGCTTCCCATTCAGCAGGATCTCGGTGCCGCGCGTCTCGATGGTGCGAAAGCCCATCAGTTCGTGGATGGAATCCTGCCCGGCACGGAGAACAACCTGGTAGAGCTTCGGCGTCTGCGGCGACCAGCGCTCCAATCCCTTCACGCTCAGTCGAAAAGTCGCGCGACCGCTCCCGTTCGTCGACGCTGAAGTCTTCGCACCCAGTTCCGGAATCTCAACCTCGACCCGGTCTCCGGCGTGACCGTCCATCAAATGAACCCAGCCCTCGATGACGGAGCCTTCGCCGCGGTCGAGATGCAGATCATATTGGTCGATGAAGGTCTCCGGCACCTCAATCAATGAAACTTCCCGGGTAAGTCCGCCATAGTTCCACCAATCGGTCTCCAGGCCTGGCACGCCGTCCTCGATGCGTGTGTTATCCACGGCCGCAACCACAAAGTTATTGCCCGGGTGAATTGCGGCAGTCATATCGCAATTGATGGCAGTAAAGCCGCCCTCGTGCTCGCATACTTTTTGTCCGTTTACCCAGAACCACGACCGGTAATTTGCCGCGCCGACATGCAGATAGACGTGCGTATGCTGCTTCGGCTGGTAAGTGAAGTCGCGTTCATACCAGATGGGCCCCTCATAGTAAAGCAACGACGCCCGCTGGGTATTCCAATCGCCCGGCACCCTTAGCTTTGGCGCGTTGCTGAAGTTATATTCGGTGGGAAACGGATCGCCGGGCTTGGCCTTGTAGTTGAGAAACCAGCCATTCTTCCTGATCTGATGGTGGAAGCTGAACAGTCCCGAGAAGTATGGGTCCACGATGGAGCCCCACTCACCGTTGAGCGACATGGAGGGCCTGCGGTCGGCTCCGGTGAGCACAATCGATGCAGACTCCGCTTCTGCCACCGGCATCGCCAGCCCAAGGGCAAACAGAAATGCGATGACGCCGGTGAACAATCTCTTCATGGAAGCGGAGGAAATCATGCGTGAAGATGAGCAGAACATGAGGGAACCTCTTGAGCCGGGAATGGCGCCCCGTGCCTTTTGCCATTCGAGATCTCAAGCGGCATCGGGTTCGGGCGAGGTGACCATCTTATCGCTCAGCGAGGCATGCTGTACATCAACGCGGCACGCTACCGGGATGGAGAAGACCGGCGAGGATCCGCGCGGCCTGCCGCGGGGCTGGTTCCATAGGTATTTTTGCTTCCGCGGCAATTGAGGCGGCTCAATGCCGACGGCGTGCTAGCGCGACCAGTGACGGCGGCGCCAGGCATAGAGCGGGAACTTGTTGGCCAGCTCAGCCACTTCGCCGCGAATCTTTTCGAGAGCGGCATCGTCGTTGCGCTGCTCCAGGGCCTTGGCAATCCACACGGCGATCTGCCGCATCTCCGGCTCCTTCATGCCGCGCGTGGTGAGCGCGGGTGTCCCAACGCGGATGCCGGAGGGCTTGAGCGGCGGATTTGTGTCGTAAGGGATGGCATTCTTGTTAACGGTGATGCCGGCCTTGCCCAGCGCCAGCTCCGCCTCCGAGCCCAGAATGCCCTTCTCGAAGACATCCACCAGCAGCAGGTGGTTATCCGTGCCGCCGGAGACGAGGCGAAAACCAGCCTCGCGCAGGCTCTCGCCCAGCACCTTGGCGTTGGCCACAATCTGCCGGGCGTAGTCTTTGAATTCGGGGCGCAGAGCCTCTCCAAATGCCACCGCTTTGGCCGCCATGATGTGAACCAGCGGCCCGCCCTGCTGGCCGGGAAACACCGCCTTGTCCACGGCCGTGGCCAGCTCTTTGGTGCACAGTATCAGGCCCGCGCGCGGACCGCGCAGGGTTTTGTGGGTGGTTGATGTGGTGATCTGCGCATGCGGAATGGGTGAGGCATGCACGCCGCCGGCCACGAGCCCTGAGATGTGGGCCATGTCAAAAATAAACATCGCGCCCACCTTGTCGGCAATTTCGCGCATGCGGGCAAAGTCCCACAGGCGCGGGTAGGCGCTGGCCCCGCCGATAATGGCCCGGGGTCTCTCGCGGAGGGCAATCGCCTCCAGTTCGTCGTAGTCGATGACCTCGGTGTCGCGCCGGACGTGATAGAACGTGGGCCGGTAGAGTTTGCCGCTGAAGCTGAGCTTGTGTCCGTGAGTCAGGTGACCGCCGTGGGACAGGTCAAGTCCCAGAATCGTGTCGCCCACGTTCAGCACCGCCGCGTACGCCGCCGCGTTGGCCTGTGAACCGGAGTGGGGCTGCACGTTTGCGTGCTCGGCGCCAAACAGCTCCGTCAGGCGCTCGCGGGCCAGGTTCTCCACCACGTCGGTAAACTCGCAGCCGCCATAATAGCGGCGGCCCGGGTAGCCCTCGGCATACTTGTTGGTGAAAGTGGAGCTGGCCGCCTCCAGCACTGCCTCAGACACAAAGTTCTCGCTGGCAATCATTTCCAGACCTTCGTGCTGGCGCTGGGTCTCGTTTTTCACGGCTGTGGCCACCTCAGGGTCAACCTGAGCCAGCGGAAGTGACATGCGATCGATCATGAATCGATTTTATCCGTTGCGCCCTCAGCCGCGACAAGGGAAAGGCGCGGCGGGCAGTTAAAAGTAATCGGCGATGGACCGGCAACGCGCTCAACGCCAGAAGTTTGAGTTGCATGGGCTGCACTCGGAAGGATGAAAATAGTGCGGAGATGCGCAACTTCGCCGGGCGATGCGGGTCTTGACTGAGCATGGACCGGAGGTTGATTCTACCGGTCTTCTGGAGACTATATGGAGCGCATCGTTTCGACATTTGCATTGGCCGCATTCCTTACGGCGGTCCCCGCATTCGCCCTGCAGGCCGCCCCCGCGCCGCCGCCCGGCACCATCCACCACCGCGACGTCAGGCAGCAGAAGCGCATCGGAAACGGGGTAAAGTCCGGTCAGCTTACGGCCGGTGAAACCCGTCATCTTGAGAATCGCGAGGTCCGCGTTCATCGCGAGGCTCGCCGTGACCGCAGGGCCAATGGGGGCCATCTGACCGCCCAGGAGCGACGCCACATCAACCGGCAGCAGAATCGCACCAGCCGCCAGATCTACCGCGACAAGCACAACAACCGAGTCCAGCGCTAACCGCATTTTCTGAGTCTCTGTGTCCCGAAGCTGAAACCCTCAAGTCAGTGCGGCCGGCAGGGGGCGGCGGCCCCGCACTCTGCCGGCAAGGCCACACTTACTCAGAAAATGCGGCAATCCGCAGGCGGGCGGTACAGTCACGAAAGCCGGTTATGCTGAACTCATGACCGGCTTTCGCCTGCTACAGCCCGTCGTCGTGTATGTGCTCGCCGCCTTGCTGGCATCATCGCCGGGCCACGCGCAGCCTGCGGCCGGGGCGGCCGCCAGGGTCACCCTGACGCCCGCAGTGGTTCTGGCGGGCTCGCCGGAGCTGATTCGCGTGGACGCGCCCGAGGCCACCGCAGTTGAGGGCGCGTGGCTGGGGCAGAGGCTCGAGTTTTTCCGCGGCCGTGAGGGCCGCGACTGGTTTGCGCTGGCCGGTGTGGACGTTGAGGCCGCGACAGGCCCGTCCTCGCTGGCCGTCACGGCACACGAGCCCGGCGGCGCGCGCGTTGTGTCCCTCAGCGTTGACATCCTGCCTGCGCACTATCGCACCACGCGACTGACCGTGGCACCGCGTTTTACCACGCCCAGCGCTGCGCAGCTCAGGCGCATCGAAGCTGAAAAGCAACTGAAAAACAGAATCTTCTCATCCAGCGCTGACCAGCCATTGTGGCGCGGCAACTTCCGCGCGCCGGTGCGCTCCGCGCCGACTGACAGCTTCGGCTCGCGCCGCCTCTTCAACGGCGAAATTGCCAGCGTGCACAAGGGCATGGACTTCCATGCGCGCATGGGAACGCCGGTGCGGGCTGACAACAGCGGCGTGGTGGTGCTGGCGCGGCATCTCTACTTCGAGGGCAACATCGTGGTCATTGACCACGGGCTCGGCCTTTTCACCATGGACATGCACCTCAGCCGCATTCGCGTGCGCGAGGGCGAGCACGTAAAGACGGGCCAACTGCTGGGCCTGAGCGGCGCCACCGGCCGCGTCACCGGGCCCCACCTGCACTGGGCGGTCCGCTGGCAGGGCGCGTATCTTGACCCCGCCATATTACTGCGCATGAACCTGAGCGCCGCGCGCTAACTCAGTTCCTGCGTTGCCGCATCCTCAATGCGATGGCTCGAAGTGAATCCAGTCAGCCGGGAGCAGTGACCCTGCACTCTGCTGGCAAGACCGCAGTTTCTCAGGAAATGCCTCAGTGCGTCACTGCCTCTTCTTCCGTCGTTTGAACCTTGTCCACCGCGGAGCCCATCGGCCGCGGCGCACCGGCGGTCTTTTCATCGCGCAGGGCCTTGAAGGCGCGATACACAAACCAGCCCAGGTGCCAGCCGTCGATGTACTTGAAGGGAGTCTCGCCCGTGGTGTAGTGACCGCAGGGCAGCACCCGCCGCTCAAAGTTGAGTCCCACGCGCCGGAACGCCTCAACCACGCGCAGGGAATACTCCTTCGGAAACGTCAGGTCGTAGTCGGCATAGATGAGCAGGGCCTTTTTCAGCGGTCCGCCGGCTCCGGCGATCTTGTCAAAGTAGCTGATGGGGCTGATGGCAGCCCACAGCGCGCGCAGCCGCTCCTGCGTCAGGCCGGCCTCTTCCAGCCCTCGCCGGATGTGCCGCGTGCTCTGCCCCGCCCACACCACGTCGCCAAAGGCCGTGGATGCGTGGTTGAACGCATTCACGCGGATGCGCCGGTCGTGGGCGCTGGCCAGGAAGGCGTAGCACGAACCCAGGCTCGTGCCCAGCACGCCGAACTGCTCGTAGCCCTGCTCTTCAAGCCAGTCAATACAGCAGCGAATGTCCATCACCGCCTGGCGGCATGCCGAGAGCGTGCGGCCGATGTTGGCGCTTACGGCATAGTCTGAGCGCTCCAGCTCGCGCGGCCGGCGAATGTCGTGATAGGGCATGGAGAGCCGCAACGCTGCGATGCCCATGCGGTTGAACAGGCGGCAAAGCGTATTGTGACTGAAGGCGTCGGCATTCCACTGCGGCAGCACCACAATGGCCTGACGGGGCCGCGCGGGATCCTTATGCTGCGGCGCGGGAAACCAGCGAGCGTTCACCAGGTCATTTTCGGGGTAGGGCGTGCGCTCCGGCGAAGTGAAGCGCAAAAACCGCGCCCGTGGCAGCCTGCCCTCCGCCGCCTGCCGCCGGATCTCCGCGTCATGAGCCAGTGTCTCAGGGCGTACGTTGGTGGGAAACAGCTCGGGATGGCGCTCTTCCAGCCTGAAGTCGACGGGGCGCTTATACCCGAAGAACTGGCCGCTGTCGCGAATCAGCAGCTCGTTGATGCGCACCATGCATGCTTCAGCGGCTTCATCGTTGCTGATGTCACCATGGCGCGGAATGGAATCGCGAAAACCGCCCGCCTCAAGCAACGGCTCCACCCACTCAAAGCCCCATTCCAATGGCCGCACCACGCGATTCTCATCGCGCGTTGTGAGTCGCGTCTCCCACTTGTACATCCACTGCGCGTAGGCGTTCTTCAGCATCAGCGTTCAACACAGAACCTGAATCATTTTATCAGCGCGCACGTTGCCGCCAGCAGCCGCGAACGGCACAAATCAAACCCGGTAGTCGCGGACTCGGCGGTGACAAACCCTGCGGTGATCAAGGAGTCAGGGTGATACGATGCCGCGCATTCCGTTTGAGCCGCCTGTGCTCCGCGCCCAGCCAGATCACGCTCAACAGCACAATCAGCGCGATCAGGCACTGGGAAATCACGCAGTAGAGGCAGTAGACCTCCAGCACGTATTTCTCAATAAAGGTCAGGTGAAGCGCAAACGCAAACCCGCTGAAGGCCGCGAGCACCAGAAAGAATCGCTGGCCCGCAAGCGCGAGCCCCGCCAGTATCAGGTAACCCACAATGCCGATGACGGCAACCGGAACATGGTCGATCACGGCGAACGGGCTGTGGTTGACCACGCCGCAATCCCAGTGTGCATTAATGTCGCAGGGCGCGGTTCCCGTGGCGTAATGCAGTTGCAGCGTCAACACCGAGACCACGGCCCCCGCCAGGGAGAGAACGGCTATGAGATATCGCATCATCCTGCCTTTGATGCTAAAGCATTAACATTAGCCCATGTCCCGCCCGGCGGAAAAATCCCGGCGCATCGCGTTCTTCGGCGGCAGCTTTGACCCTCCTCACCGTGGCCATCTGGCCGTGGCTCGTGCGGCTCGCGCGGCGCTTGCGCTGGACACCGTGCTCTTTGCTCCGGTCGGCGCTCAGCCGCTTAAGCCGCGAGGCTCCACGGCCGGCTTTGAAGACCGGCTGGCCATGACGCGGCTGGCGATTGCCGGAGAGCCGGGCTTTGAGATCTGCCTGGCCGACGCCCCCGCACACTCCGGCGCGAGCCGGGAGACATCGGTAAAGCCGAACTACACCATCGACACCCTGCTTGCCCTGCGCGCTGACATGCCCGCCAAAGACACACTTTTCTGCCTGATGGGCGCGGACTCATTCCGCGCCCTGCGGCGCTGGCATCGCGGAGCAGAGATTCCCTTTGTGGCCCCGCTGATCGTTGCATCGCGGCCCGGGCAAAGCCTGGATGGTCTCGCTCGTATCCTGCCTGCAGGTCTCACCGTCAGCGTTCCGCCCGCACCCCGGGACTCATCGACGGTTGAGATGCGCCTTCTCACGCTGCGCAATGCTGCCGGGGCATCGGCGCTCCTCTACCTGCTTCCCGGGGTGCAGGAGGATGTCAGCGCTTCGGAAATCCGGCGCGCGGCAGGGTCTGCGCACGGGAAATTCACGATCGAACGCAGCCTGCTGGCGCCGGCCGTCGCCGAATATATTGCCGCGCACGGCCTTTACCGCGAGAGTCCTTCGCCGCCCGCCTGAACTTGCCCCTGCCGCGGCCAGCGTCTACGATTGACGGTGGAGACCTTGATCCGACGCATGACACCAACGCAAGCGCATGAACAAACCAGCATTCTGGTCCAGGCCGCTGCCCGGACCTGCGAAGAAAAGAAAGGCGAAGACACTCGGATCCTTGAGCTCGACGCAATTGACTCCGGACTCGCCGACTTCTTCCTGATTACCTCTGCCACCAGCGACCGGCAGGCCATTGCCATCGCCGACGAAATTGAGCTGAAACTCAAGCGGCAGTTCGGCGTGCTGCCCAACTCGGTTGAAGGCCGCCGCGTGGGCGAGTGGATTCTGCTCGACTACGTTGATTTCGTTGTACATATCTTTCTTGCCGAGCGGCGCAGGTTCTACGATATTGAGCGCCTGCGCAAGTCGGCCCGTCCGCTTTCACCGGCGGAATTTGACGCCGAACTGAAGGCCGCACTGGCCGCTCGGACGCTGGCGGCACGCGGAAAAGCCGGCGCGAAGGCGACAACCACGGCCTCAAAAGCTGTTGTCAAGCTGGGAAAGACGGCGAAGAAATCCCCCGCGGGCGGGAAGGCCGCCGCGGGCAGAAAGCCGGCCCCAAAGTCATCAGCCACTCCGGCTCGCGGCAGAGTTGCCTCACAGGCGACGCGGTCTGCGGCAAAGCCAAAACCGGCCCGGTAGCCGGGTTCACTGCGAACGGGCGTCCACGCCAGCCGCGAGCGATCGCATCTCGCGGGCTCTCGTTTTGTCACCCGTCGCTTCGCAGGCGTCGGCCAGCGCGCGATAGAGGCCGGCATTGGGCGGCTGCAGCTTAATCTGGGCCTCCAGCATCTGCACCTCGGCCTTTTGATCGCCGGTAGACTGCAACGCCTGCGCGATTGCAAGCAGCGTCCGGGGAGCGGCTGGAGCCTGCGCGAGAATAGGCTGCCGGCTCATCGCGGCAAGCTCCTGCGTTTGTCCGCGGCGTTGCAGCAGGACCGCAAGACGATCGAGCGACCGCAGGTCAACGGAGCTCTCAGTGAGCGCCCGGGCATACCAATGCTGTGCGTCGTCATCGGCACCCTGCGCCTCGGCCGACAGGCCGCGCTTCAGATCATCCACCGCCACGCCTTCGGGATCGGCAGGTCCGTAGGCCGTCCATGTATCTACAAAATCAGGTAACGCCTCCACCACCAGGGTCATTGACGCGTAGGCGGTCTGCCGTGTGTTCAGATGATTTGCCCCCACCACCAGCATGTAGGTGCCGGGTGTGAGCGATGAGGTGTCGAGTGTGTGTCCGGTGAGTAGATTTCCTGCCCCGTCGCGGTTTGAAGCATCAATCACTTCGCTCTCCACCGTCGGTCCACCTGCGGTGCCGGTGGCGTGGCCGAATGTGTAGCGCAGCTCAATTTTGTCCGCGCTATCCGGCGCGCCCGTGCCTGGGCCGAGCCAGAGCTGAAAGACCAGCGGCAGGCGCTGGCCTTCCTGCAGATACACCGTCTGCGCCCCCCGGGGGGTAAAGCGCAGTCCCGAGGCGGTGAAGGGGAGATCGCCGCGCGGGTCGGGGATGGCCGCTGGCGCGCGATAGGCCAGCAGGTTCGATATCCCAATCGTGTCTCCGCTCGCGGCGGGCACGGTTACGCTGATCTGCTGTCGCGAAGCCACCGTGTTGATGTTGTTGGTGAGCGTGGCCACCAGAGTGTACTTGCCGGGCGAGAGCGGCAGGCGCGCCTCCGCGGCAAACTTTTTCCGCCGGGCAACGTCAGCTTGTAACCCGGTCAGGTTTGCGGTCAGCCGGTCGTCCTGCTCATATACTGATTTGCCGCCGGGCGTGAGCACCGACGTGCGCAGCGTGAGGTCATAGTAGTAGCTCTTGTCAGGCCGCTGGCCAATCAGTTGCGGATTGGGAGCACTGGAGCTGAGCAGGTAACTCAGGATCGCGCGGCCCTGGTTGTCGCGGAAGACCTCGTAGCTCATCGCCATGTTCCGCTCGCCAACCATCGCGCTCATCGTCACGTGCTCCTGCGCGCGGTTGATGTTCAGCCTGTCCAGTGTCAGTGGATTATCCGGCAGTCCCGCTATGGTATTGAGCAGCACATCGGACGAGAGCGTAGGCGAGTAGTCGTCCAGGTTGACATGCTCTCCGGGAATCAGGCTGAGCGAAATCGTCGCCACCTGGTCCCCAAGCGACTTGCGCAGGGTCTCAAGACTCCGCTTTTGATCGTTCATTGCTTCAAGGGTTGAAACCAGCCGCGCCGGCCCATCCTGATAAGGCGAGTAGAGAGTGTATGCCTCGCCGGTGCTGCGCTTGTAGAACAGAACGTAGAAATAAGGCGGCAGAGCGGGGCTCGGGCTCTGATAGAACCAGATCTCCATCGGCCGCACATTGCGCGCAGCCGGATAGCTCATAATCTGCTTGGGCGCGCCAAGGACGATATACATGCGCCCCATGTCGGTTCGCCATCCATCGTGCCGCGCGATGCCGCCGAAATGCTCGTTGGCATAGGCAAGCCTGCGATAGTGCTCTTCCTTGTAGGAGTTGACCTGCGAGTTGGGATCGGGGTTCCGGATTGCCCAGAAATTGTCGATAAATGTGTCGCGCTGTGAATCGGTCTTGAGAGAAAGGAAGGCCTTCTTCTCATTGCTGCCGATAATGTAGTTCACCTCCTCATTGAGCCAGTGACGGTACTGGGGAGGCAGATTCCTTGCGCGGTCGGCCGCAAGGGCGGCCGGGCCAAGCGAGAGCAGGATCAGGATCCCGGCAAGCGCGCGGCAGACATGAGATTTCAAGTTAGAAAACTCCACTTGGAAGGCAAAGGGGAGAGAGGAATTCTCTCTCCCCCTCGGGTTGAATTTTAACCACTCCTAGAACTCGAAGCGAATCGACGCCCGGGCATAGAAGGGTCCCTGGAAGCTGGTGGGACGGCCATAGTCCACATTCAGCGTGGGAGCCGAGCCCTCCACCGGGTAGCTTAATGCCGGCTGCTGCAGATATTGAACCTTGCCCGTGATGAACTGGGAGTTGGTTACATTGAACGCATCCATCGAAAGCTTCAGCACCTTGCTTTCATGCAGCGGAATCGCGTACTCGCCCTTCATGTCAAGCTGCGCCGTCGAGGGTGTGCGTCCCCCGGCTCCACGTCCGCCAATCGGCACCTCGCCCTGGTTCAGATAGGCAGGGTGGTCGCCAAGGCGGCTGAGAGGCACGCCCGACTGTCCGCGAACGCCCATGCCCACGGTGAGGCCCTTGGCTCCGTGGATAAACGGACTGTCAGCGCCGACCGTATAGCTTAGGAACAGGCTGCCGACGTTCCGGCGATCCGTGCTCAGGAAGCCCGGCTTGAACTGGTCGCCCAAAAGGCCAAGTTGGCCTGACGTGAAGTCGAACAGCGAGCTGATCCCGGGGTCGGACTGCCCGTTGTCGTTGCGGTATGCACCTTCATAGTTGCCGAAAAGCTTGGCAAAGCGATAGCTCATCACGGCAAGCCAGTGGTTGCTGTAGCGCTTGTCAAACTCCAGTTCCAGTGCCTGGTAGCGGCGCACCGGCTTGGCAAAACCATCCGGCTTTCCATCGCCCGGTCCCGCATCCATGGCTGCAAGATTCAGGAAGCAGGCGCCGCCGATAGGCTGGTTTTCACCGTTGGTCCAGATGCCGCCCGCCGAGAAGTAGGTGTCATTGGTCTTGGTGCAACCCGGAACCGGCGCGGCATAGGTCCAGCCGGTCTGGCCCGCGTTGGGGTTTGCCGCCGCAAACTGGGCCGGCGTGTAGGTAATCTCATCCTCGTTCACCGCGATATCGGTCCCGGGGCCCGGGTTTGCGATGCCGCCGGTGTAGTTGCCCGAAATTGTAGAGGCTTCAGGCGATTGCGAGCCGATATCCTCAATAATCCGTCCCAGGCGCCGGTCGATATAGCGGGCCTTGGCCACCAGTCCGGCTTTGACTTCGCGTTCGATGCCAAGCACGTACTCATCCTCGTACTCTGACTTGGTTCCCGGGACGATGCCTTCGCCGGTCGATGAGGAGAAGTTCGGGCCGCCAAAGTTGGAGACCACCAGGGTGGTGGGGTCCGTGCTCTTGGGCAGTCCATTCAGTGTGTGTGCCGAGTCGGGAACGATGACGAGCTGCCCGTTCTGAATCTCCGGCGCGTAGTAGTAGTTGCGGTCGTCCTGCTCGTTGCCGAGCTGGCGGTTGGCGGCATCCAGCGGCATGGCCCAGTAGTTGCGCCCATAGTTGAAGAAC